>CAMUZR010000019.1 GCA_947165255.1 uncultured Bacteroidales bacterium | reverse complement strand
ATTTTGGTACTCTTTTTTTCTACTTAGTGTTGCACTTGTAACTGGAATTTAGGCCCTATTGGCCAACTGGCCACAGCCACCAGTCTAGGCGGGCTTTTTTACCCTTGGTTTGTTTGCCTTTGACTTATGCTTTATTTATCATTCAAAAACAAAATGCAAACTAAATACAAACTAAATGCAAATAAAATATAAGACAACAAGCGAGGGAAGGGTGGAGAAAGGGCGTCGAGAAAGAGAGGCGCAGGAGAAGGCCATCTGGCATCAAAGGCGAGGAGCGCCGAAGGGCGGCGGGGAGCCTTCTGCAGACTGGGAGCCAGACCGTAGGGCGGCGGGAAAGCGCCTAGCGGCAACGATGCGCAGGGCTAAGGGGAAAAAGCAGGGGGGCTAAGAGGTGGCGGGGGCCGAAAGCAGGTCGGCGACCACTGAGGCAATCTCCTCGGTAAAGGGAATGAAGCGGGGCAGGCGGGGTATGTCGGGAGCGGGGTCGTGGGAGTTGAAGCGCACAAGGGTGGCGCTGGGGAAGGTGGAGGCCATGCGCTCGAATGGGAAACGGATGATGGAGGGAGTGTTGTAGCCAATGCCGAACTCGAGGAGGAGCAGGCGGCTCTGGGCTGCATGGCGCACAAAGTCGGCATAGCGTTGCGATTGTCGGTGCCAGTGGTCGTCCTCGACAAAGGTGTCGTCGACCCGCAGGTTCATGGCCACGGGTTGGCCGTCGGGCATGTGTGGGATGAGGTCGGCGGGGATGCGGCAATTGCGTATCTGGGGCAGGACGCGCATAACCCAGTCGTGGTTGTCGAGCAGAGTCTGGGGGCTGCCCGAGAGGGGTTGGAAAAAACGGTAGTCGCCCTGGGTGGCAAAGAGGCGGGCGGGGTCGAAACCGGCCAACTCGAACTGGCCGTCGACGTTGGTGGTGATGACAAAGTGGCTCTTGCCGGCGACGAGGCGCAGGAGGTCGCAGTAGAGCTGGGTGGCGCCTGTGCGGAAGCGGGAGAACCAAATATGCTTGGCCCAGTAGGCCCAGCGTTCCTCGTCGGACTCAAAAGGGTAGAACGAGGAGGAGTAGAGGTCGGTAAAGCCGTAGCGGTCCACCCAAGGCTGGAACTCGCGGCGGAAGTCGGCACCCGCATAGTCGATGCCCGCGGCGGTGGAGAGGCCACTGCCCGCGCCGATAATAATGTGGTCGGCCTGGCGGAAGGCCTCGGACAGACGGCTAAGCCTCTGGGAGTAGTTCTCGGTAGATGGCATAATCGCTGTCTCTGAAAACGTTGAACACAACCGTCTGCAACGAGGGGCCGCGATGGGCGGCCACGGTGCGTAGGGCTATCTGGGCGGCCTGCCGCTGTGGAAAGCGGAACTCGCCGGTGGAGATGCAGCAGAAGGCCAGTGAGCGGCAGCCGTGCTCTTCGGCTGCCTTGAGGCAGGCGCGGTAGCAGGAGGCCAGCTGCTCTTCCTGCTCGGGCGTGGGCTGTGGGGCAGTGATGATGGGGCCGACGGTGTGGATGACGAAGCGCGCCGGGAGGTTGTATGCGGGGGTGACCCGCGCACGGCCGGTGGGTTCTAGGGTACCCTGCATGAGCCGGTCGCACTCGGCCCTGAGCTGCAGGCCGGCGGCGGAATGGATGGCGTTGTCGATGCAGTGGTGCATGGGAGCCCAGCAGCCGAGAAGGCGGCTGTTGGCGGCATTGACAATGGCGTCGACCCGGAGGCGGGTGATGTCGCCCTGCCAGAGCACTACAGGCTGGGCTGGCGGGACTACGACGCCCCGTTCCTGCAACTGGGCTTGGAGTTCGCGGTCCTGGGCCTGAAGGAATTCGCGGCTGAGGGGCTGGGGCTGCCAGATGTTCATGAGGGCACGGAGCAGGCGTTTCTTGCCCTCGAGGTCTTGGGGAAGGGGGAGCCGCTGGGCGGTTTGGTCTAGAAGATAGTGCAGACAGAAGTCGAGGTTTTCGAGTCGGTTCATGGTGAAAAGGGATTAGGCCGGGGGCTATTTGCTTTCTGAGATATAGTGTTCGCGGTCGGAGAGGATGTCGTGGAGGTTGACATAGGCCCAGTCGAGGAGTTGGCGCATGACGGGCATGAAGCTGCGGCCGCGCTCGGTGAGGGCGTATTCGACCCGCGGAGGCATCTCGGGGAAGACGGTGCGGCTGACGAGCCCGTCGGCCTCCAGTCCACGAAGGGTGGAGGTGAGCATTTTCTGCGAAATGTCGGGGTTGGCCTTTTCGATGTCCTTGAAACGCATGGGGGTGTCGGTGCGGTCCAGGGTGTACAGCACGGCAAGTGACCACTTGCTGCTGATGCGGGCAAGCACATTGCGGATGGGACACTCGGGGAAGACGGGGTCGCGCAGGAAGTCTTTGTTTATTGCATTCATGGTCGTTGGGATTAGTATATTGTATAAGGGGTGAGCCGAAAGGCATGAGGCACGGGAATGGCAGCCAAGGGGGCGCCGTATGGCCGTGCGTTCTCCCCCACCCTGCTGCCAAGGGCAGGAGGGCGAGGGAGAACACCGCAACACGATGCCGGCAGGGCGCTGTGGCGGCTACCAGACGAGCGGGTCGGCCAGGATGTTGCCGTCGGTCATGGGGCTGTCGGCCTCGGTGAAGGCGTTGGCCTTGTACTGGATGCAAAGCATGGTGAGGTTTTCGCTGCCGGTGTTTTTCAAGGCACGACGGCCGTCGGGGCTGACACGCACGATGGTGCCCTCACTGACGGGGAACTGCTCGCCGTCGACCTGATAGATGCCCTGGCCACGGAGGATGAAATAGAGTTCCTCGTGGGTTTTGTGGGTGTGGAGAAATCCGCTGTCCTGTCCGGGGACGAGGGTTTGGAAAGAGAACTCGCTGCCGGTGGCACCGATGGCCTGTCCGACAAAGACTTTGCCCTGGATGACGTTGGGACCCATGGGAAGTTGGTGTTCGATGATTTGGTCGATGGTACCGACGCTGACGGCGGCATAGTTTTTGCCACTCTTGATGGTTTCAATTTTTCTCATTGTTGTGTTGTTTTAAAATTCTGGTGCAAAGATACGCTATTTTTTCCAAACGGGAACCCACTTTCGAAAGGGTGAGGTACGCACCCGGAGGTAAGTAACGGTTGTTTTGGAGGGTTTGGGGAATGGAATTTTTCATATTTTTAACCATAAGGGGACTCCCTTGCGCCTGCAAGAGGGAGGGCGCGGGCGGCGCATGGGAAGCGATTTTTTCTTCTATATCGGATTTTCTTTGTACCTTTGCAGCCGATTTGGTCACCCTGTAGGTGTCAAAAGGGAACGCCGTGGAAGTCGGCGACAGTCCCGCTGCTGTAACTCTCGAAAGCGAGGTCCGCAAGGAAAGGATAGGCCACTTTGGCGCGCCACAGCGCCATGGGAAGGCTCGGACCCGTGAGAGAAGTCAGAAGACCTGCCAAACCGCATATTTTCACACCTTCGAGGAAAGGGAGTAAGTTTTTATGAAAGAGATAAAAATATTTGTTCTTATTGTATTAATAACGCTTGTGTCGTCACAGGCGCTGCAGGCGCAGGACACCAACCGCAGGCCGGTCACCCTTCCTGAGATAAGCATTGTCACCCCCAACGTGAAACCGGAGAAGCTGCACGTGCAGACCCCCACACAGGTGATTTCGACCACCGAGCTGGTGCAGCAGGGGAGCACCCTGCTGAGCGATGCCGCCCGGCGGCTGGTGGGCGTGACGATGAAAGACTACGGCGGGGTGGGCGGCATAAAGACCGTGTCGGCCCGCGGCTTGGGCAGCCAGTTCAGCACCCTCACTATCGACGGCATTTCGGTCAACGACTGCCAAAACGGTCAGGTGGACCTGGGACGCTACATGCTGGGCAACAGCAGTTACATTTCGTTTGCTAACGGGCAGAGCGACAACCTCCTGCAGTCGGCTCGCGCTTTGGCGGCCGGCAATATCCTGAACATGGAAACGCACGAGCCGGAATTCGGCCAGCGCCCGTTCAATCTGAACGTGGGCTTGGATGCAGGTTCCTTCGGCTACCTTCTGCCCTCGCTCTCGTTTGAGCAGCGGCTGGGGCGCAAGATGTCGTTCTCGTTTTTTGGCAACTACTTGAAATCCAATGGCGACTATCCTTTCACGCTCTACTATACGAATACCCACACCGACAGCAGTTCGCGCGAATACCGCCAGAACTCGCACATGCGCATGGGCACCGCCGACCTGAACCTATTCTACCGCATTGACGGCAACCGCCGACTGCAGCTGAAAGCACACTACATGCAGGGGTACCACGCCCTGCCGGGACCTGTCATATACTACTCGCAGCGGGGCACGGAACACAGCGAGGAAAGCCTCTTCTTCACCCAGGCGCGCTACCGCAAGACCGGCCGCCACTGGGACTGGCAGCTGCTGGGAAAATATCAGCGGACCACAGACCTCTATGAGGACACGGCGGCCAATAACACCGCCGGCCTGGTGCGCAACGAGTACTATCAGCAGGAGGGCTATCTCTCGGAGGCGGTGCGCTACCACATGGGCGAGAAGGAGGACGGACACGAGCCCCTGTCGGTGAGCTTTTCGGCTGACGAGTCGCTCAGCCAGCTGCTGAGCAACCTGAGCCACGATAACAACGTTAGGCGGCTGGCCGCACAGGGGGTGCTGGCGGTGGAATACCTGCCCCGACAGACGGAATGGCTGAAAGGAGCCCGCCTGAAGGCCAACCTTTTGGGCACCTGGATTCGCGACTATCACCCCGAGAAGTCATCGGAGCCATACGCCAAACTGTCGCCCTACGCCGGACTCTCCTACCGACTAGGGCAGTTCACCCTGCGGTATTTCTTTAAGGAAACATACCGTGTGCCCAACTTCAACGAGCTTTATTACTACACTGTAGGCCGCCCGTTGCGCCCCGAGAGAGCCAGGCAGCACAACCTGGGAGCGAGCTTCAAAAGCCCACAAATGGAAATAGACGAGAACCACCTGGCCAACACCAGCGCCACGGTGGATCTGTATGTCAACCACGTGGACGATAAGATTGTGGCCATACCGATACAGAATATGTTCCTGTGGTCGATGACCAATATGGGCAAAGTGGAAATTGTGGGATTGGACGTGACCAGCAGCAGCTCGCTGATGGGCAAGTTCGACCTGAACGGTACCCGCCGCTACGATGTCATTCTGGATCTGGGCTATTCCTACCAATACGCCGTGGACCGCACCGACCCGAAGGGTAAGAGCTACGGCCACCAAATACCCTACACTCCCCGCCACAGCGGCAATATTTCCCTCACCGCCACGACACCATGGGTGGACGTGGGCTACAGCGTGATGCTGGTGGGCAAACGCTACTGCATGCAGCAGAACACAACTGCCAACCTGGTGAAGGGATATGTGGACCAGGGTATCACCCTCACACATGAGTTTGACCTGGGCAAGAGTTCGCTGAAGGCGAAAGTGCAGGTACTCAATATCTTCAACGTGCAGTACGAGGTGGTGAGGAGCTATCCGATGATGGGTCGAAACTACCGAGTGGGACTCACCTGGACTATTTAAGATGAAATTTTTTAATAATCTATTGTTATGAGAAAGAGTATCTTACTTTTAACCGCAGCCGCCATGATAGCGATGGTCGCCTGCAAACCCGAAGAAGTGAAACCGAACGAGAACCCTGCCGAGACCACTCGCGCATACGTGCTGAACGAAGGGGCATGGGGTGGCAACAACGCAAGCCTATCTCTCATCACCCCCGATGGCATTACCAACGATTGGTTTGCCAAAAGCAACAACCGCGGCCTGGGAGACCTTGCCCAGGACATGATTCACTATGGATCGAAGCTCTATGTGGTGACGAATGAGTCCAATACGCTTGAATGCATTGACCCAGCCACCGGCGTGAGCTCGAAACAGATTGACATGGGCAGTAGACATCCGCGCTACATGGTTGCCCACAAAGGCAAAATCTACGTTTCCTGCTACGACAAGACCGTGGTGCGCATTGACACCGCCTCTCTCGCAATCGATGCCACCTGCCAACTCAGCGGCATGCAGCCCGAACAGCTCTGCGTGGTGGGCGAAAACCTTTATGTGTGCAACAGCTGGCAGAACGACAGCAACGGCCAAGTGGAATATGACAACACCCTCAGCGTGGTGAACCTCGGCACCTATGAAGAGACTGGCAAAATCACTGTCGCTTCTAATCCTACCCGCATGAAAGCGCTGGACGACCACCGGTTGCTGGTAGCCTGTGCTGGAAACTATGCCGACGATCCCGCCACCACGCTGGTGATAGACCTGAACAATGGCAGCCAGACCCCACTCGGCGTGGCCGCTACAAATTTTGATATATGCGACGGTTATATTTACCTCTACTGCACTTCTTACGATGCCAACTGGAACGCCACGGCGGCATTCTATAAGGTAAACGCCACCACGCTGGAGGCCACCCCCATTTTGGAAGACTACGGCAACGACCTGAGAAATGCCTACGGTATTAACGTCGACCCCACTACGAAGAACCTCTATGTCTGCAACAGCACTTGGAGCGTCAACGGCGACGTTTTCATCTTCTCGCCCGAAAATAAATTGCTGGGCAAATACGAGGCCGGCATATACACTTCAAAAGTGGTGTTCTAAAAATACTTTTTTGTAATTAAAAAAAAAGTTGTATTTTTGCATACTCAAACTAGTGCCGAAAGCACGGTTTGTGTATGCAATTTTTATTATACTTAGGAAATAATAACATGTTATAAATGAAAAAAATAGTCCTCACCTTAATCCTGGCCGCCTTTGCTTTTGCAGCTAATGCACAGTTTGTTATCAGTGCCAATATTGGCGGCAGCATGACCTCTGGAAACGTACACACCAATACTCACGTCACCGTTGTCACCGACAGCACAGCCTCTTTCGATACCCCGATGGAGGATATCACCTCCTACACTGCAGGTGTAAAAGTAGGCTATAAGTTTGGCAAATTCCAGGCAGGCATCTCAGGAAGTTACAGCGCCACGAACATCACAAATCAGGAGTTAGATCCCTCTTTCATCCCCATGGTTAGCACCAGTCTGCCCCAGTATTTCGTCACCATCGGCCAGATGAGCACCAAAAAGTCTTCCTTCACCGTGGCCCCTTATTTCCGCTACGACGTCATTCAAACTGGCGATGTGTCTCTCTTTGTGGAGCTGAGCGGTTTCTTTACAAAAGTGATGAACCCACTGATTACTGCCGAAATACATAACCTTGGTCCCGCGGGCTTTACGTTCGACACCACCTTCGTCGACTTCCCACGTCCGGTCACCTCCACCAGTTTTGGAGTCAGTGTCGTTCCTGGTCTCAGCTGGCAGCTGAGCAAACACTGCGGCATCGACCTTTACATGGATTTCCTGGCCTTGGCCTACTCCGCTACCACCACTTACCGCACCGACCTTAAATATACCTTCTCCTTCACCAACATGGTGCTCGCCTACGAGACCGACCTCACCTCCTACACAACCAAAGAGAACCACTTGGGCGCTGCCATCACCGGCACCCCACTGCTCACCGAATTGGGCGCTAACAACTGGGTTCGCGTTGGTTTTAACTTCACCTTCTAAGTTTTGTAGGCCATGAAAAAAACATTACTCACTCTTGCTTTTATAGCACTGATTACGACTGTCAACGCACAGTATGTCGTCAGTGTCCAGCTGGGAGGCTCTTACTCCACGGGGTCGATGACTCCCACCCCAACCACACACACCGGCATCAGCCGTCTTACCGGAGCAGACACTATCTTTTTCATCCCCAACGATACCATCACAATGGCAAACCCCTTGGGTCTGACGGGTGGATTCAAATTTGGCTATCAGGTCGGCCGCACCCAATTCGGTCTCTCTGCTAGTTTCTCTTGGAATCACTACAAGTCTGACATGAGCCCCAATGACTACTATCAGTATATCAGTGGCTACAGCGACAGCCCATTCTTCGTCGTCACCCCAGGCAGAATTCCCAACATCAAGGATTGGACCGGTTGGTACAAATGGCAGCAGAGCAGTTTCACCATTGCCCCCTATCTTCGTTATGAGCTCATTCAAATGGGGGATGTGGCCTTTTTCCTTGAATTAAACGGATACTATAAACGCTCTTTCCAGGCCAAACGGCATGACTATGTGGACTTTGAATGGTTAGAGATGCGCAACACTATCGACTCCACCTACCGTATTCCCGACTCTACGACCTCACTCGGCGTCAAGTTGACGCCAGGCCTGAGTTGGCAGCTCACCCCCCACTGCTATGTGGACCTCTACTTGGACGTGCTGGCCATTTCCTACGACAAAACCACCCATAACCACGTCCATACCTTTGAGATGTGGGACGTGATTGCCGAACCTAATGTTATCGCCCGCCGTGAGGAAGTTTCCACTACTACAACCACCACGGTTCTCGGCTTCGATTTCAACGGCTCCACTGTCCATAGCCCTGCCAACAGAAGCTGGGTGAGGGTTGGTTTTAACTATACCTTCTAAGTTATTATCCACGATTGCAACCCTTTCCGCTGAAACGGCTGCTTCTCTTAAGTCTGCTTGCAGGCTCCTTTGCCTTACAGGCGCAGCGGCCTGTGGTAAAAAGGTTGGGCGATTGGGTCCCCCAACAGGTAGAGTTGCGCGGCACCATGCAGGGCATGGCTCTCTATGGCCAGTATGCCATCACACTGCGTGATGGCGGCCAATGTGTGATTCTAGACCTGAAGCGCCGCAACTTCGTTGGTACCTATTTCCTAGACCAAAATACCACTCATTGCAACAATGCCTCCTTCGCCTCCTCCACACCCTCTGGCGACTCACCCTTCCCCCTGCTCTATGTATCCAGTTGCTATGGCGACAAAGCTTGCCTTGTCACCCAGCTGCGTTTTGACACCTCGGTGTTAATACAGAAAATATTCTTCGACAGCGACCGCTTCCCCATTGCCCAAGACTGGTGTGCCGATGGCGAAAGCGGTCACCTCTATGCCTTTGGCGGCAAACGGGGAGGCACAATGTACCTACTGAAATTCCCCCTCCCACCCTCAAATGTCAAAGAAGTCCACCTTACCGAATCCGACATCTTAGAGACCACCCCCATCAACTGTGTAAACGTAGCCCAAGGCAGCAAAATCAAAGGCGGTTATGCCTACCTACCCGACGGCAACCGCCCGGGAGAATACTATCTCCATATTGTAGAATTAGGCTCTGGCCGCGAAGTGCGGACCATCAACCTTAATACCCTCGGCCTTGAGCCAGAAGGCATCGACATCCGAGGCCGATGGATATACGTCAGTTTCCACACCCCGAACCCAAAAGACAACTGCATCTACCGTTTCCGCCGATAACAGGACAATTGCGCTAAACAATTATGAAAAAACACCTTCCACTCTTACTATTCCTATTAATGCTATTCGCTTTGTCCTCTTGCCAACGCGGAGTGAAAGAGACCTGCGGCGAGCTCACTTGGGACACAATTACTCACATCTCCAAACAGGAAGACTTCACCATCCCGGGAATCTCATACGAAATAAGCGTCGTGCTGCCCAAAGACAGCCTCTGCCCTGCCTTTAGTGCTATTAGGCAGCAACTGCTGAGTCGCCTCTTCGGCACCTCTATCGCATGGGAGCCCGACAGCCTCGAACTTGACCTCACCAATGCCCACAAATGCCTTGCCGCCTATCTGAAAGCCAACCAAAAAGCCCTAGACGAGGCCGCCGCTGACCATGCGCCCAACGGCATCGACGAGACCCAAATGGCTACCGCTAGCCTGTTTTGGTCAAACAATATAGAACTCAAGCCCGTCTTGACAGGCGACACGCTCATCACCTTCGAACTCAACCACTACAACTATATTGGCGGTGCGCACGGCATATATGGCACCTATTTTCTCACTTTCAACGCCCAAACTGGCGAGCAACTGCACGACAAAGACATTTTCGCCCCAGGCACCGAAAAAGCCCTAGACGACCTACTGCAGACGGAACTCATGCACTACTGCGAGCACAACGAAGAGGCGGTACTGAGCACCAACGACTTTGAAACGCAATACCTGCACACCAACGACAACTTCCGCCTCACCCCCGACTCCATCTACTACACCTTCAACGTCTACGAAATTGCCTCCTATCCCGTGGGAAGCCACACCTTCGGTTTCTCGGCCCTCGAAGCCAAACCCTACCTCAACCCGAAAAGCATTGTCTATCAATATTGGAAATTGTAACAAAACCTCTTAGCTATGTCAAATCAAGTTATAGAAACCATCCAGCATCGACGCAGCTGTCGCACCTTCGACCCCGACCGCATGCCCTCCGACGAAATCCTTCGGCAGATAGCCGAGGCCGGCACTTGGGCACCCACCAGCATGGGCATGCAAAACCCCATTATCCTCGTCGTCACAAACAAAACCTTGCGCGACCGCATAGCCCGTGCCAACGCCTCCATTATGGGCAAAGGTGAAGACTTCGACCCATTCTACGGCGCCCCCTGCATGATGGTAGTGCTAGTGAAAGAGAGTCCCAATGCCGCCTACGACGGCCCCATCGTGATGCAGACCCTGATGCTAGCAGCCGAATCGCTAGGGGTCAACAGCTGCTGGATCCATCGCGCCAAAGAAGAATTCGAGACCGATGAATTCAAGCAAATTCTCCGCGACCTCGGCATCGAAGGCAACTACATTGGCATTGGCCATGTGGCCCTGGGCTACACCACTGCCCCCATCCCTGCCCCCAAGCCAAGGAAAGAGGACTATATCTATTGGGTGAAAGACAAATAAACACATCAAAAATAGAGAATATAATTGGCGATATTCACAAAATAGACGTATCTTACACATTAGAGGGTGACGTTTATTTGGTATTAGTGTGTGCAGGATATTTAGACGGTAGCCCAGAAATACAAAAGGCCTTATTGGACAAAATGGAGGGCAATCTGGAACATACCCAAAGCGATTGGTTCAAACACGAATATGCGGGCATGGAAGCCATTGTGGTCGTGAGTTTTGACGAAGAACCGCATCAACTGATCTTACAATTGCTGACCAAGTGCATCCCTTGGTTCGAAAGGTACGGCGTTGAGCTGAAATTCAAACTAAAAGACAGTTTTTTTAATATAACAACCGAGAATACAAAATAATATGGAACAAAAACCTATCCTAAACAACCGCAACCTTGCAGAAGTCGAGAGCAGAGAAAACACCGTTAGTTCTGCCGCGACAGAGCAAGGTCATGAACTCAACGCTCACAACAAGCAAGAGTACCCGCCGATGCATACGGCGGAGCACATTCTTAACGGCACCATGGTGCGCATGTTCGGATGCCCGCGGTCGCGCAATGCTCACATCGAGCGGAAGAAAAGCAAATGCGACTACCAGCTGCCACAGGCCCCCACCGAGGCCGAAGTAAAGGCCATTGAGGACAAAGTCAACGAGGTCATCAACCGCCATCTAGCCGTCAGCATCGAATTTGTCGACCGCGACCACATACCGCCCGAAGTCGACCTGAGCAAACTGCCGGCCGATGCCAGCGAAACCCTCCGCTTGGTGCGTATTGGCGACTACGACGTGTGTGCCTGTGTGGGAGCCCATGTCAGCAACACATCGGAGATTGCCCCCTTCAAAATCATCAGCCACGACTACAACCCCGACACCCACACCTGGCGCCTCCGTTTCAAGCTGCTGGAAAAATAAGGCCCTCCCGTTTACAAAAAAAAGCGTATCTTTGTAAAATCAACTTTTTACCGCTAAAGTAAGAAACACTATGATTCACAAACAATTACACTTTTTTAGAACGCTGGCGCTCGTGCTCATTGCCCTCGGTGCCATGGCTTTCAACGCCTGCCAGAGCAAACAACCCGAAGAGACACCTGCCACCGTAGCCGCCTACTCCAACCTCGAAGACCTCGACGGACACACCGTCGGCGTGGTCACGGGCAGCACCATGGACATGATGCTCGGCGACACCAGCAACTTCCCCAACATCATCCTGGTACGTTTCGAAGGCCCCTCCGAACTCATCAAAGCCGTCGAAAACGGCAAGATCGACTGCGGCATCACCGATACCATCCAGCTTCTTGCCCACAAACTGCCCAAGCACGGCCTGGCAGTCGACTTTACCCTCTCGGGCGGTTTCGACGTGGCAGCAGCCTTCAATCTGAGCGACAAGAAACTCTGCGAGCAGTTCAACGACTTCATCATCCAGGTCAAATCCGACGGCACCCTCGACAGCATGCTTGCCCACTGGACCAGCGAACGCATCGACACCGTCAACCTGCCCGCCATACCCGAACTGGCCGAACTCAAAGGACACCCCTTAGAGGTGGCCACCCTCTCAGACAACATGCCCTTCAGCTTTTATCGCGAAAACGGCTGGATAGGATTTGAAATAGAGCTAATTACCCGCTTCGGAGTGTTCATCAACCGCCCCGTACATTTCAGCGGCTACACCTTCGACCAGGTGCTTCCGGCCCTCCTTTCGGGCAAGGCCGACATGGTGGCCGCCAACCTCTTCATCACTCCTGACCGTTCCAAACGGGTGCTCTACTCAACCCCCTACTATTTCTGCAAGACCAACTGCTTCTCACTGGCCCGTTAGGCCTTCTCGCCCAACACCCCTGACGCCAACACCGCCTCGGCAATCATGGCGTGGCCTTTCTCGTTGGGGTGCATACCGTCGATGCAATAGCAGTCGCCCAAGCTGCGGCGCTCCAAAAAGACAGTGCTGATGTCAATCACCGGCACCCCCAGCTCCTTGCCCAACTTGAACACCTCACGGTTGTACTGCTCGTGCCAACTGCTAATCACGTTCACGTCGCCACCCAGCCATTTCAATATATTCTCGCGATTCAAACCCCGGCTAACGAAGTCGAAAAAACGCTGCGGCAACAGAGCCGGAAGCGAAAGCAATACCGGCCTGGCGCCGACGGAGCGTATCTGTTCAATCAAACGCCTGTACATCTCACTAAAATCCTTCAGGCTCACCCGGGGCGCGTGTTCCCCATCGGGTGTCTCAGACACCGCCTTCCAGTCGAAGTTGCAGTCGTTTCCGCCAAATTCAAGCACTACGGTATCGCCGTGATTGATTTTCTTCAAATAGCGGCCCAGGCTGGCAAGGCCGTCCTTCACCGTCCCGCCCAATCGCGCATGGTTGCGCACAGGGGCGCTGCCCGCGGGGCTTATACGGCCGGCGAAACCTTCGTCGCTGATAATATACTTAGTTGTGCCTTCGCAGATACGGGTCGGCTTGGCCACAACTCCCTTCATGATAGAATCACCTAATGCGAAAAACATATTCTTTTGCGTTTAAAATCGAATGCAAAAGTACGACCTTCTAGCCGTGTGACCAACAAAACGTGACAAACGCATAAAAAAGGGACGAAAAGACCAATTCTGGTGCTAACAGGGACGAAAAAAGAGACCAAAATGTTAAAAAAGTCATTTCGTCCCTAGAAATAGGTGGCGAATGGGACGAAAATAGCACCCACTTTCCCACCTCTTCATTCGTTTTTCCCTCGCCCTGCCCTCGCCATATCTTCTATCGTTGTTCTCTATTTCGTCTATCGTTCTTTGTCGCATGCCATAGAAGAACGAACGAGCGTCGAAAGCAGAAAAAGCGAAAGTGGGCACAGGCCTCACCGCGCCCAAGAGGCAAAATTGGGCGCAGTGCGAACGAAACCGACACCGCAGGGCAATAAAAAGTAGGCCTGCGACGTTATTCCAGCAGTCTTTTCTACAATACAAGGGAAAACACTATGGCCGACAATTATTTAGAAAAACGCTACGAAGAGGTCTTCGGAAGCGGACACACGAAGGTAAAACGGGTGGGACACACCCTGGACGAATTGCTGCTGAAGAACCGCAGCCAACGGGGCTATCTGAAAGACTACGTGGTGCGCCGCGAAGAGTTGGAAAGGATAGTGGGAGTGTGCAGCAAGATATCTTCAGCCCGAAACCAGCAGGTGCTGCGGTTTCGGCTGGTAACCCGCGACACTGGTGCCGACAAGGTGCTGCGTAACATCAAGCTGGGAGCCGCCCTGCCCGAGCTGCATCTGCCCCTGCCCGGCACCGAGCCAGAGGCCTTCGTGGTGGTGATGAGCACCACGGCAGAGAACAAGATGGTGGACATAGACCTGGGCATAGCCCTACAGAGCATGATGCTCAAAGCCGTGGAGATGGGGCTGAACGCACTGGTGATAGGAGCATTCAACAAGGCCAAGGTGGCCGAAGAACTGGCTTTGCCCTACGAGCCGTTGATGATTCTGGCGGTTGGGAAAGGTATTGAGAAGATTGAACTGACGCCCATTGCCCCCGACGAAAGCCACGCCTACTATCGGCAAAACGGCATCCACTACGTGCCCAAGATTGCACCCAAAGATTTGATTGTATAGATTTTGGCCAGGCGGTAGGCCTGGCAGGCTACTCGTCAATGGCTTCAAGCACGTCCCCCTCAATGGTCATAACCAGGCTCACGTTGAGTTGCGATATTTGGACGGAGAAATTGCCGTCCTCGCAGCCCTTGATGATGGTGCCCTGCAGACCTGCAAAATGGCCTGCCGCCACGCGCACCCTGGCACCTTTGTGCAGCATGTGGGTGTTGTGCACATAGATGGCCTCTTCCGAGTCTACCAGCTGCCGCATGGCATCCATTTCCTGCTGCGGAATAACGGCAATGCCCGAGGAGCCGAACCGCACAAAACCCGTCACGCCCTGCACCTGGCGCACATAGTGAATTTGGCGCTCGGTGATTTTGACGAAGGTATAGGAGGGAATCAGCGGCACCTCGACACTCTTCAACCTGTCGGACCATTTGCGCAGCACCCGGTGCAATGGCAGGTAAGTCTCGTAGTGTAAGTCTTCCGCTATACGTTCGGTAACGGCTTTCTCGGCTCGTGCAGCCGTGTAGACTGCCACCCATTGTGGTTCGTTTGATAAGGACATGAAGCTGGTGTTACATTAATAATACATTTTTTTCATTCGCTGGCAGATGCTGCATCCATTACTACTTTGTTTCAAACCGAATGAAGGGCGAAATATAGGCCTCGTAGGACGCTATTTATACTCGTAAATGAATAATTTTTAGTTAATTAGCACACACTACGCCATCCAGTTTTGAATTGCAAAAATACTCAAACTATTTGGTTGGGCAAACTTTTTATGAAATAATTTTCTTTCATCTGCGTTACCCTAGCACCAAAGATGACACTGTGGGCCGGCAGTTTCGCCACATCCGTCCATGCTACAATCACTTAAAATGGAAAGAATCAACCCAATAGCAGCACTACAGAAGCAGTCCGAACTTCTGAAAAAGGAGATGGTCTACGAACGCGAGAACTATGCCAAGGCACTGACCGCCGACCGTATTGGCAGCCGTATGCAGGAGCCTGGTTGCCGCTACCCCATCTCGCTGGGCCACAGCGAATACAACGCCCTGGACCAGCTGGTACTGACCCTCTTTTTCGAGGTGGCAGACGACGAGACCGACATGGATTTTGAGCCGGGTAAGCCAGTGAGTTTCTTCTACTTGAGCGACAATGGGCAGTCGGTGAAAGAGACACCCTATCAGTGCTATGTGGAGCAGGTGGATGTCGGCGTCATGAGCGTTGCCCTGCCCAACAAGAGCGCGCTGCAGTCGTTGAAAGCGCTGGAGGAGACCCATCTCCTGGGGGTGCAGCTGTGCATCGACACAACCAGTTACCAAGTGATGCAGGAGGCCCTTGCCTCCGCCATGCGCAGCGATAACGAGAAATTCGTCCATTTGCGCGACACCCTCATCGGCACGCTACGTCCATCTTACCGCAGGCTTCCCCGCCTCTCGTTTCCCTGGCTGAACCGCAGCCAAGAGGATGCCGTGCAGAAAGTGGTGGAAGCGCAGGAGGTGTCCATTGTTCACGGTCCTCCGGGAACGGGCAAGACCACCACACTGGTGGAAGCCATCATTGAGACGCTACAGCGCGAGACGCAGGTAATGGTGTGCGCCCCCAGCAATGCGGCCGTGGACTGGATCAGCGAGCAGCTGTCGCGACGGGGGGTGAACGTGCTGCGAGTCGGCAACCCATTGCGCATGAGCAACGAGATGTTGGACTGCAGCTACGAGAGGCGCTATGCGGCCCACCCCGACTATGCCGAACTGTGGAGCATCCGCCTCGCCCTGCGCGAGGGCAATGCCGGGGGCGGCAAGTCGCGCGAGAAGCAGGCCCGCCTGGCCAAGATGCGCGACCGCGCCACAGAGCTGGAAATACGCATTCGCTACGACCTCTTCGACCAAGCCCGAGTGGTGGCATGTACGCTCATTGGCAGCGCCTACCACATATTGGAACACCGGCACTTCTCCACCCTTTTCATTGACGAGGCGGCGCAGGCGCTGGAGCCTGCCTGCTGGGCGGCCATCCTGAAGGCCGACCGCGTCATTTTCAGCGGCGACCACCAGCAGCTGCCGCCCACGATCAAGTGCCCCGAAGCCGCCCGCGGCGGACTGGACCAAACGCTGATGCAGAAAGTGGCCAAGGCCAAACCCGAGAGCGTCTCGCTGCTGACGGTGCAATACCGCATGAATAAGGAAATCATGGGCTTCTCGTCCCACTGGTTCTATCACGACCGCCTCACGGCCGCCCCCGAAGTGGCGGACCGCCTCGTGTCGCCTATCGACACTCCGTTGATGTGGATTGACACCTCGCAATGCCACTTTGGCGAGAAGGAGAGCCGCACCCTCAGCCGCAGCAATGCCGAAGAGGCAAGACTGTTGATACACACCCTGCGCGACTATGTGGAGATGATTGGCCTGACTAAGATACAGGACGAGCGGGTCGACTTCGGCATCATCTCGCCCTACCGCGCCCAAGTGCGACTGATTAGAAAGCTGTTGCGCTGGCAGAAATTCTTCCGCACACTGCGGAGGCAGATAGCTGTCAACAGCGTGGACGGGTTCCAGGGGCAGGAACGCGACGTCATCATTATCAGCATGGTGCGTGATAATGAGAAAGGCACCATTGGGTTCCTGCGCGACCTCCGCCGCATGAACGTGGCCATCACACGGGCCCGCATGAAACTCATCATTCTGGGCAATGCCGAGACCCTTTCGCAGCACAAATTCTACCGACACTTTATCGAATACGTCAAAGAGCACGGCGACTTTGTCACCCTGCCCGACCCCGCCCAAAAACAGTCCGACTGAATAGGAATTGCCTGTGCTGCCTGCTCAATTGGTCAAACATCATACAGTCCGATATTACAGTATGTTCAGGGTGGCATTGTCACGAAAAGAGAGGGGTGAAAAGTGGGCAAGAAAGGACAAAAAACAGATTGAACTGGGGAAAATGACGGTAACACGGCAGAATTGTTTTGTAAGTCGGTAAGCAAAAATAATGTGCATATTGTTTAAACACGAATTACCATTAATAATCCATTAATTTAAAATTAATGGTCAATTAGATGGCAATTATATGTAAAATAAATTTGAGCAATTACTTAATAATCAAGGGCGAGGCCGGAGGTCTCGCCCTTGATTGTGTTAGGGGGGGGTATTTGTTTAGGGTTCGCCGAGGAAGGAGTAGATGATTTGGAGTTGTTTTGGGGAGAGGATTTTGCGGGGGCGGGTGTAGCCGGTGGCTTGGAGGGCGGACATGAGTGGTTTGTTGGAGTGGATTTCGTTGGCGAGGCGTTTGCTCGCACTCTCCTTACCTTCGGTGACGTTGCTTAGGCTCGGCATAGTAAGCAAGCTTTCTCTGCTCTCGCTTGGCGCAACGTTGCTGTGGTCGGGGAAATCGGCCATAGCGAGGTCTTGCTTGAACTGGTACATAATACTGAAATTTTTGATTAAACAAATGGCCAAGAAGGCCGGAATTATCGTTGTCAGGAAAATTTCATATTATGCATTGTGTTGCCACAAGGTCATAAAAAATGAGCCACGGCAAGCGTGGTGTGCTTGCCGTGGTGATAAATCAATAGAGTTGATGGGTCAGACTTGCAAACGAATACGGAGTAACTATCTGTTGGAAGGTTTCTTCTTTCCGATTCCCGCTGATTTGGTTTTCCTGTATTCGATGGGGGTGACACCTGTCACTTTTTTAAACACCCTTATCATCTGTGAGGAAGAAGAGAAATCCAGGCGTTCAGCGATTTGGTCTACAGTTAGATTAGATGGGTCGTGGAGCAGCATTTTAATCTCTGTCACTGTCCTTATGTCCACCCACTCCATGACTGTGTGCTTGGACCTTTCTTTAATCACGACACTTAGATAGTTGGCCGAAACGCCAAGTTTGTCGGCATAGGTGGCGATGGAACGCGGAGCAGGCCATCTTGCGTTGAGTAGTTGCATGAATTATGAAACAATTGCCTGTTTTCGGTCTCCCATAGCTGGAGCCTGAAGTCCGTTCTGTGCAAAGTTGAGTCCCTGAATGCGGAAAAGCATGGAAATAACGAGATGCTCAAAATCGCGTTTGCCCGCCGTGGGCGATGAGAGTACTTGGTTCATCATTTGGAAGAAATTCTCAAATACCTGTTCCTCATTATAGCCGAGCCGTAACTTAATGACTTCATATCCGACCAGATTGGATTCGCCCATGCCTGTAAAACGGAAGGAGAGGACACGGGCGTTAAAGTCGCCAGAATGCCCGTTCATAATGATAATATAGTTGGCAGGTATCATCAGCACTTCGCCCTCCGAAACATGAAAGTCCATATAATTTAGTGTATAATCAACAGAGCCTTTCTTAACCAACATAATACGGTGTTCTGGAGAACGCACTGGGACACCTATGTCAGCATGTTTCACTATTGGCGAATTGTCCATAACAAGGCAGAAATCCTTCTCGATGATATTTGCTCCCGTATTGTCGAAAACACGGATTTCGTCCTTCTTCGAATCGTCAATTTCTATTATCCTTTGATCCATATTCTAAACCATTATAATTTAAGCTTTTTCGATTTGCAAATATACAAATATTTTTCACATATCGGCAAAAAAGTGTGTTGTCGTAGAGAAATTGCGCAAAACTCGCAAGGATTCGGCAATTTTAATTTACAGAATGACAGTACTTTTGCATCAGAAAACAAAGACAAGAAAGTTTTCAACAAGTGATTAAGAAACCAAGCAATTAAGGCAAAATAAATGATAACAAGAAAGGAGAAAAAATGAAAATGATGCATAATTGTGATGTCAGTGGCAGAAAAAACGTGCTGCCGAGCAGAAAGGACAGGATAGCGGCCAAGCTGTTTTATGGCGGTATCGTGGCGGTGATAATCGCTATAGACATATTGGCAATAATATTGACGAAGTAAGTTTAATCAAATATTGTACAACCTTAAAAATTTAAATCAATGAAAACATTAAGAAAAATCACAAGCATTCTATTTGTGGCAGCCGCAATGACGATGGCAGCCTGCGACCCCAACGACGACCAATTCCCCACCCCGAGCGACGAGTACATCAACGATGTGTATCAAACCTCCTGGGTGTACGAAGAGAGAGACACCTACGAGGACAAAAACGGAGTGATGCAGGAATCGGTAGAGACGGACATCATAGCATTTGAGAGTATGGCAAGTGGCAAGTTCACATCAAGATATGTGAGTGCCGACCGAAACGACGAGGAGACCGTTCCGTTCACCTACACCTACAAGCGCCCCAACGGCACCATCACCCTCTCAGCCGACGGAATGACCGAAACCCTCAACTTCACCTACAATGCCGAGAAAGAAACGCTCACACTCTACGGCAGTGAGGGCTACAGTCTGAACTTCACACCGTTGCGTACAGCAAAATAACATTAATTGAAGAGTTCTAACGAAAATAATTACATTGTGTAACATTTCAGCCCCTGCATACGACTATTCAAGCAAAACAAACAAAGAACACTCGATTCAATATTAACATATAAAAACAACAAACAATGAAAACTTTAAGAAAAATCACAAGCATTCTATTTGTGGCAGCCACAATGATGATGGCAGCCTGCGACCCCTACGACGACCAATTCCCCATCCCGAGCGACGAGTACATCAACGACGTGTATCAAACCTCATGGGTGTATGAAGAGAGAGGCACCTACGAGGATGAAAACGGAGTGATGCAGGAATCGGTAGAGACGGGCATCATAGCATTTAAGAGTACGGCAAGTGGCGAGTTCACATCGAGATATGTGAGTGCCGACCGTAACGACGAGGAGACCATTCCGTTCACCTACACCTACAAGCGCCCCAACGGCACCATCACCCTCTCAGCCGACGGAATGACCGAAACCCTCAACTTCACCTACAATGCCGAGAAAGAAACGCTCACACTCTACGGCAGTGAGGGCTACAGTCTGAACTTCACACCGTTGCGTACAGCAAAATAACATTAATTGAAGAGTTCTAACGAAAATAAAATGAAGGCAATCCGTCTGGACTGCGCAAAAAAGACATCCATCATGAGAACAGTAATTCGAACCACAGTTATTGTCCTTACCACGATATTGACCCTTATGTCGTGCGGGAAGGAGAAGGACAACAGTCATTTACCGTCGGGGCGCGTGGCGCATATAACCGTCACGCAGCACACGCCCGACACAGCCTATAGGCTGGAATACACTTTCGAGTGGCAGGACACGCTGTTAGAGGGTGTCAGCTGCCTACTGCCCGACGGACGCACGGAACGGATGGAGTGCCGCTATTCGGGCACACGCCTGACGGAGACCGCCGTATATACCGCCGACGGGACAATGCGCGAACGCTGGACCTACATCTATTCTGACGGCAAACTGGCCCGGCAGACCCTCACGATGCAGGGCGGCACCACGGACTGCACTTTCGCCTACGACGGCGCGCATCCCGTCAGCGTCAGCTACCGCCGCCATGCAGCCGACGGCAGGGAGCACGACTACGAACGCCGCTTTGCATGGCAGGGCGGCAACGTGTCGGAAGAGAGTATCCGGGAGGACGGCACGGAGGTGCAGCGCACGGCATTCCGATACGGCGATACGCCCAACCCCTTACGCCTTCCCCTCGGGATGGAACTGTCTACCTGCTGGAGCCTGACCCATACGGGAGTGATGGGGGAATACTACCACATGCTTCCACTGCATTTCAGCGTGGGTTGTCCCGTGGCGGCAGACTGCGACGAGGGGACATCGTTCACGGCAGAGTACTCCTGTGACGAAGACGGACGCCCCGTCAGTGGCACTCTGCGGCATGGCAACATCCGCACAGAAATCGCTGTTGCCTACTTCTGACGAGAAGGGGATGGAAGAGGTTGACAAGCCCCTTCGCGCGGTAACCGCACGAAGGGGCTTGTTCTTTTGTGAGCATGGACTGCGAGAATCCTAGGCACTTTAGACAGCACCACATTCCATTCATCTCCGCCTCAATACCAATTCGTTATCCAGCTGCTAAGAAAGCGGTGGGATAAAGACTCTCAAGCAATTCCATTGTGGGCATCTTGGGCAGTAGGCCTGTTTTATGAAGACGGGCCGAATGTTAAAAATTTGTTACTTTGGATAAAAGTTCGTAAATTTGCAACCTAAAATCATTCGTTCAATTATTGTTGACGAAAGAATAATATACTTAATATCAATTAAAAGATGCTCACTATGAAAAAAATCGTATTAGTTGCAGCCATGCTGCTGGCATTTGTTGGAGCCAAGGCCCAGACCAACATTCAGGAGATGTACGACTTCAACCGCGGACACTTCACCACCACCCTTGAGATGTTCAAAGGCGACAACTGGGGAAGCACTTTCTTCTTTAACGATATCTATCACCCGTTCGACCTATCTGAGCCTGTGGGCTACTATACCGAAATCAGCCGCGCCCTGAATTTCTGGCACGGGACGGCGCTGGATCCCTTCAGCCTGCACGTGGAATGGAACGGTGGCAACAACGCAAGAAATTGCTGGCTCTTTGGTGTGGAGTATTTCCTGCACAACGCCGACTTCACCAACACTTTTACTTTTGAGCTGATGTACAAAAACATCCGCGGCATGCAGGACTACCTGCCTTTCCAGTTCACCTTCGTTTGGGGCATGCAGCACCTGTTTGGGGTGTATGGTGTGACTTTCTCAGGTTTTTTGGATGTGTGGAGCGAGAACACCTTTGGCAACAACACCCTCGTGGTGCTTTCGGAGCCTCAGATTTGGTATAATATCGGCCAGTTCTTCAACTGCCCCAACCTGATGATTGGCGGCGAGGTAGAGATTGCTTACAACTTTGCAGGCGGCTGGCACACTGGCATAGAGTGGGCCAAGAACGAAGGCTTCAACGTAGCCCCCTGTGCTGGCGTGAAATGGGTTTTCTAACATAATAATACATTATAGTTATGCTTAAGAAAATATTTGGGTTTGACCCCAACGTCACAAGCATCCGGACCGAGATAATCGCCGGCATCACCACCTTCCTGACCATGGCCTACATACTGGCCGTCAACCCAGGAATCTTCAGCGCACTAGCCGACCAGGGCATGCCCACAAACGCCGTCTTCACAGCCACCGCATTGGCAGCCATCGTGGGTACGCTGATAATGGCTGTATGGGCAAAAAAGCCTTTTGGTCTGGCTCCCGGCATGGGGCTGAACGCCTTCTTTGTATACACCGTCTGCCTGGGCATGGGCTACAGCTGGCAGTTTGCCCTGACGGCCATCCTAATTGAAGGTATCATCTTCATCCTGCTGTCAATCTGCAAGGTGCGTGAACTGATTGTGGACTCCATTCCCACCAGCATGAAGGCTGCCATCAGCGTGGGTATAGGCCTGTACATTGCCTTCATCGGCTTGAAGAGTGCAGGCATCATCGTCCACAGCGATGCCACCTTTGTCACCCTCTTTGACCTGACCGACCGCAGCGGCCTGCTGGCCCTCATCGGCATCTTCATCACAGGCCTGCTGGTGGTGCTGAACGTCAAGGGCGGCATACTGTGGGGCATACTGGTCACTACCCTTATCGGCATTCCGATGGGCGTGACCCAATTCAACGGTGTGGCCTCCGTGCCTCCCTCCATCGAACCCATCTTCTTCCAGTTCGAGTTCCACAACATCTTCACATGGGATATGCTTATCGTGGTCTTCACCTTCCTGTTCATCGACATGTTCGACACCATCGGCACGGTGGTAGGGGTATCGATGAAGGCGGGCATGGTGGACGAGAATGGCAAGATTGACAAGATAGGCCACATCCTGATGGCCGATGCCGTGGCCACCACGGTGGGTTCTTGCATGGGTGCTTCCACCACGACAACTTATATTGAGAGCGCAGCCGGAGTGGGCGAAGGCGGACGTTCGGGCCTCACCGCACTGGTGATTGCCTGCTGCTTTGCGCTGGCGCTGTTCCTCAGCCCGCTCTTCCTGGCCATCCCTGCTGCCGCCACTGGTCCTGCCCTGGTTATTGTGGGCGTGATGATGTGTTCCAGCATTACCAAGATTGACTGGAACGACTACAGCGAGGCCATTCCCGCTTTCATCACCATGCTGCTTATGCCGCTGTGCTACAGCATTTCGGAAGGCATCATGATTGGTGTAATCGTTTACGTTATCCTCAATGGTTGCAGCGGCCATGGCCGAGCCAAGAAAATCAGCGTTACCATGTGGGTGCTGGCCATTCTCTTTGTGATACGCTACCTTGTGAACGCGCTGCGTGCTGCTGGACTCTTCTAAACGGCCCACAGCCGAAAGTATAATCCGTGAGAGCCCATGAGCCCCATGGGCTCTCATTTTATTATCACCTCACGAAAAAAAATATTTATGATGAATCGACCACCCTACTTAGTGCCCGGAGACAAAATAGCCATTGCCGCCCCAGCCCGCAAGGTAACGGAAGAAGAATTGACCCCAGCTATTCGGCTTTTCCAATCGTGGGGACTGGAGGTGGTGCTCCCGCCCCACCTATTTGATGCCGACAACCAATTTGCCGGAGACGACGAGACCCGCGCCCGGCTGATGCAGCAGTTGCTTGACGACAGCGACATCAGAGCCATCGTCTGTGCCCGCGGAGGGTATGGCACTGTGAGGATAATTGACAGACTGAATTTCACACAGTTTCAGGCAAAGCCAAAATGGATTGTGGGCTATAGCGACGTGACGGTGCTGCACAGCCACATACACCAAAACCACAACACAGAGACCCTGCATGGGGTGATGCCTATCAATGTGCCTGAAGACGCATGGTGCAAGACCTATCCGGCCACAGAAACGCTATGCAAGGCGTTGTTTGGCGAGGGCTTGGCCTATTCATGCAAGCCCCATCCGCTGAACCGGCCGGGCAAGTCCAATGGGATGCTGGTGGGAGGCAATTTGTCCATGCTTTACAGCCTCTGCGGCACTAGGAGCAGCATTGACACGCGGGATAAGATTCTCTTCATTGAGGACTTGGACGAATATTTATATCACATAGACCGCATGATGATGAACCTGAAACGCAATGGAATGCTGAGCGACCTGGCAGGGCTGGTGATAGGACAGTTGAGCGACATGCACGACAACACCATTCCGTTTGGCAAAAGGGCTGAAGAAATAGTCTGGGACAATGTGAAAGAATATGACTACCCGGTTTGTTTTGATTTCCCAGCAGGGCATATTGGTAGCGACAATCACGCATTGATTCTGGGGAGAATCGTTCACTTGGAAGTTGGGACGGAAAGTCGGTTGGTCTGGGGGATATAGAAAATGAAAGAAAAACATTTTCTTGTTAATCAAAAAAATAATTGTATATTTGCAATTTTAAAAGCAACATAGTATGCTGCTAATATATGTTCCAAAACTGACTAATCGGCTAGGCTACACAATAAATGTAGTCATGCGGAATATTCTCCAAACCGACTTTGCAATCACTACCGATTTGAACACTTTTGAGCAGCACAACGGGGCAAAACTCTGCTACGCACCAAAACCGTCTGCTACGTCAGAGGCCATTTTTTTTAAATCTTCCCATTTGCTTTTTGAGACAGTGATTGGCGACCAGGACTGCCATTTCTTTGACTATAACGGCATTCCAGCCATCTTTCCTGTTTTCCACAAAGACTCAGCACTGCCGTTCGACCCCTTTGCAGCTATTTTTTACATGCTCTCACGATATGAGGAATATTTGCCTCATCGCGAGGACGAACACGGGAGAATCCTCCCCACTGAAACGATTGCTTATAAAAATGGATTTCTACAAACTCCAGTTGTGGAACGGTGGGCTTTACTCATTCGTGACATAGTACTGCGCAACTTCCCCGAAACTTACTTTCCCAAAAGGAGCTTCAGCTTCGAACAGACTATTGATATAGACTCAGCCTATTGCTATTTACACAAAGGTTTTTTCAGAACCTTTATGGGCTTATTGCGCGATGGAATCCACCGCCGGAATATAGATGAGGTACGGCACCGCATTCTTACACTTCGTCACAAAGTGGAAGACCCTTTCGACACTTTTGATTACATTATTTCCACGAACCAGAAATACCGTTACCAGTTGATTTTTTTCGCCTTACTTGGCGACTATGGCATATATGACAAGCCCATTTCCTATCTCAATAACGATTTTCGCCAACTGTTGCAACACATAGGCGACCACTCAAAAATGGGCATCCATGGTTCATACGACTCGGCCAAAGAGCCCAAACGTCTGGAACAGGAGATTCAACGGTTATCCGAAATTCTGCACCGTCCTATCTATCGCAATAGATACCACTTCCTCCGTTTCTCACTGCCAAGAGGGTATAGCAACCTTGAGAAATTGGGCATCACCCAGGACTACTCGATGGGTTTTGCAGACATTCCTGGCTTCCGTAACGGATCGTGCTCCACATTACCTTTTTTCCACCTGAGTAGAAACCAGGAGATCAACCTGAACGTTCACCCCTTCGTGACGATGGATACCACCTTCCACACACACATGCGCTTGTCGCCAGAGGAAGCCTTGGCGCAATACCACACGCTCATTGACGAGGTGAAATCAGTAGGCGGCACCTTCAGCTGCATTTTCCATAATCAGAATCTCTGCGACGATTTTGGCTGGGAGGGATGGCGCACAGTATATGAAAACGTACTTCAATACGCATTTCAAAACACACAAGACACTAACGTAACTACATAAGCGAGCATTATCGAAAATGATTAACTACAAGGAGAAATTACATGATATTAAGGCCTTTGTCTTTGACTTCGACGGTGTAATGACCGATGGGAGTGTATGGACGTATAACAATGGCGATGTAATACGATGTGCAGACGTAAAAGACGGCTATGCCATTCAGTATGCTGCAAAAAGAGGATATATTGTAGCCATTATTTCTGGTGCCACATCACTGAGTATTGACAATCGGATGAAGGCCCTTGGCGTAGCTCAGTGCATGACGGGATGCAGTAACAAGCTACAGACCTTCAGGAATTTTCTTGCCGACAACAATCTCGCCGAATCGCAAGTAGTTTGCATGGGGGACGACATTCCTGACTACCAAATGATGCGACATTGTGGAGTGGCCGCTTGCCCCGCCGATGCTGCCACTGAAATCAAAGAAATTTGCGACTACATATCTATTAGGCCAGGCGGCAGAGGGTGTGTACGAGACATTATTGAACAAACACTACGACTTCAAGGCCAATGGTTCGACCCCAACGACGAGGAACACGAAGCTTTGAATTGGTAGCAATAACAAAATACCTAGTATTAAAAAGTTAACTTACATATTATTCGTAATCATTTTGTCAGTGTCATCCTATGCTCAGGAAGATACCGACAGTAGCAGCGTTGCGGAAGTCAATTCCAATCGCACCACGATGCTGGGCACATACTATGCCGATAAATTTGTAGGCAGGCACACTTCCAATGGGGAGATCTTCCGCCAAAATCAGTACACTGCAGCCCATAAAACCATCGCTTTTGGAACCTATCTCCTGGTCACTTATCCAGTCACAAATCAATCAGTAGTAGTGCGGGTAAATGACAGATGTCCAAGAACCAACATTTTGGACATGACAAAAATAGCCGTTCATGCTCTCGGTATAAAAGGGTCGGGGAAAGTAACCGTGACGGAGCTGGACCCTGCTGTGGGTCAAATGCTCTGGATGCACCAAGACACATTGGCCATGACCACAGCAGATTATCTTGCATACCGAGACAAAAGCAAACGGAAAAGAGTATCTCCCTATCCTCACGCCACTAGGGACTCCGCAGAAGAACCTACTCCAGCTGTCGAAGTGGCTCAAAACACTGCTCCTAGCAAGACGAAACCTAAACCCAATGCGACAAACCAACAGGCCGAAGAGCAAATCGTCGCACCACCTACCGACTTCGTACCGCCCAAAGCCGAAGAGCCTTCTCAGACAGAGGTCGTTCCTAAAGGCCCATTGTATGACATAGAATTATGTACCGTTGGGTCGCAATATGCAGCATTGTTGGAACGTAAGAGACTTCCCGAAGAGATGCAGTCTAAGATTTTATTAGAGAGTAATAAGCAAAACAAGGAAGTACGTATTATTTTGGTCATGGCCGAAAGTCGTAGCCATGCAGTAAGAACCCAGGCCGAACTTATCGACCTTTTCCCCGAAAGTTGCCTTATCTTACATGAAAAATAGTCACAGGAGAAGAAAAAAGTAAAAAAATTGAGAAAAAAACATCAAATATTAATATTTATTGCTATCTTTGCAAGTCAAAATCTGGTTTGTCTTTTCGGTTGAGAAGCAGCCCAGATATAAATGTATATAAAAGATAATTAAATAATTACATGATAATAAAATGAGCGTTCGCAGGGGAATCAAACTGAGCAAGAAACTATCACTTTTGGTGATAGCGTTGGGATTTTCATGTGCAACCATGGCCCAACAGGAGCCCCAATTCTCGCAATATATGTTCAACAGGATGTCCTACAATCCTGGTTATGCTGGCAGTTCTGGCTCCATCTGCGCTTCGGCAATGTACAGAAATCAATGGATGGGACTCAAACTTGATGCACCCACAACGGGTGGCAAAGCTGGTTCAACTCCCACCGACATCCTTTTCAACTTCGACATGCCTGTCAAGTTCCTTCATGGCGGTATAGGTCTTACTTTTGTGAATGATAAAATCGGCTACCACACGAACAATGAGATTTCTCTTGACTATGCTTTTAGGATGTTTTGGGGCGAAGGCAACCTCTCCGCAGGCGTTGAGGTAAATCTGCTCAATAGTACGCTCGATGTAGGAAGCCTTCAGGGACCTGATGGCAATGACCCCGCTTTGGGCAGTAAAAGCCCAAGTGCAATGCTTGTTGACGGAGCCGTTGGCCTTTACTATCAAGTTCCTGGAAAATATTATGTTGGACTATCTGTTAAGAACCTTTTGGGTGCCCATAGCGACGAGATAGTTTTCACCAACGCTCGTACAATCTACCTCATGGGCGGATACGATTATACGCCTGCAAGCGCGCCACTAATACGTATTAGGCCCTCTGCCTTGCTTAAATCAGCTGCTTTCAGTTATTTCCAAGCCGACCTTTCCTGTTTGATTGACTACCGCAATGCTTTCTGGGGCGGTGTGGGTTATCGAGTAGAAGACGCTTTCTACCTTTTGGCTGGTGTTCATTGGAAGAAATTTAACATTGGTCTTTCTTATGATATCACCACTAGCAATCTTGGTGCCTATAAACCCGGACGCAGTTTTGGCTCCCTAGAACTTTACCTTAAGTTCGCATTCAAGGTGGTTATTCCAAGAAAACCCAACACTAGATACGGCAATACGATGTTGCTTGACTAAACTAAAACGTAAAAATAATTAAAAAAGAAACTTTTCAACACAAACGACGTATAAAATACAAGAGAAGAAGTATATTTTGGCGTATTATTTTAATAGATAATCATTATATAATAGAATAAACAAAAATGTTACCTAATATGAAAAAGTTATTTTTCTTACTCGCAGCCTCAGTGGTCATACTCTCCGGTTGCTCTTCAAAATCATCTAACGGTGAGCTCACCGGTGTCTTGGACCGTAACCAGTTTGAGGACATAGACCTCAAGGGTATGGTTTTCGTCAACCAAGGAAATTTCAGCATGGGCGCAGGTGTACAGAACAACACCTATGGCGTTACCTCTCAGCCTAGAACCATGCAGGTTGCCTCCTTCTTCATGGACGAGACTGAAATCACTAATAATGAATACCGCCAATTCGTAGCTTGGGTCACTGACTCTATGGTACGTAAAATGCTTGCCGAAGGCGGCATGGATGGATACCAAATTGAAGAAAACGAGTATGGCGAACCTCTTGACCCACCAAACATTAATTATAAGACTAAAATCAAATGGGATGACCCCGAAGTGCGCGAAGCCCTTACCGACCTTTATGTTGCCGAGAAAGACAGATATTTTGGTCGCCGTGAGATTGACGCTTCTAAGTTGAACTACGAGTATTACTGGATTGACTATGCCGATGCATCCCGTAAAGAAGCCAGTGCGCAGAACAAGGAAGAGCACCGTGGTACCCTCTATACCGCTCGTCCCCGTGGACTGAACAACCGCACTGCTTTCGTTCATAAAGAGAGAATCAATGTCTATCCCGACACACTCTGCTGGGTTCACGACTACACATACTCGATGAACGACGACTTCACCCGTAACTATTTCTGCTCCGCTGCCTACGACAACTACCCCGTTGTTGGCATCAGCTGGTTACAGGCCAAAGCATTTTGCATCTGGCGTAGCAAATTCCTCAATGACTATCTGGCCAGCATCAACTACGAGCACATGAACGACTTCCGCCTGCCTTCCGAAGCCGAGTGGGAGTTCGCAGCTCGTGGCGGTATTGCAGCCGAGAGCTATCCATGGGGCGGTCCTTATGTCCGCAACCCTAACGGCTGCTTCTTAGCCAACTATGAGCCTCTCCGCGGTGCTTACGACGACGACGGTGGTGTCCGTACACTTGTCGTAGGCCACTATGCTCCCAACGACTACGGTCTGTATGACATGGCCGGCAACGTCTCTGAATGGTGCGCCGACGCTTACAACGAGTCTACCTATATCGTTGCCAACGCCCTTTCGCCCTACTACAACTACAATGCTCAGGAAAGTGATCCTATCGCCATGAAACGTAAAGTCATCCGTGGAGGCAGCTGGAAAGACCAAAAATACTATATCCAGGTCCAGACCCGCTCGTTCGAGTTCCAAGATACCAGCAAGTGCTACATTGGATTCCGCTGCATTCAGCCTTACATGGGTCGTGTCAAGGGTGACAACCTGAAGACCGCCTCCAATGTCTATTAATAAATACTTCACGAAAGCTAAAAATACATTTAATAATTAAGTAACACTAAAACAATCATAACAATGAGTTGGTTAGACAATTTAGTACGCAGTAAAGGATATAAGAACTTCATGTCCAAACTTTATGGATGGGGCGCTGCCGTCGTTATCATCGGTGCTCTGTTCAAAATCAACCACTGGCCTGGTGGTACCATCATGCTTATTATCGGTATGGGTACCGAGACCGTCATTTTCTTCCTTTCTGCATTCGAACCCCCTCACGTAGAATTTGACTGGACTCTCGTCTATCCTCAGTTGGCCGGAATGGAGAATCCCGAATCTATCGAAGGTGTCAAAAATGACGAACTTCTCAGCACTGAAACAAATAATAATGCAGTTATAAGCAGCGACCCCATTACAGCCCGACTTGACCAAATGCTCGAAGAGGCCAACATTACCCCCGAACTGATCGAACGCCTTGGTCACGGCATGGAGAACCTTGCTGAAAGTGCTAATTCCATTAGTGGAATTGCCTCTGCCGCCGCCTCCACAGACAAGTTTGTCAACAGCCTTGACCAAGCCTCCGAAGCAGTCAATAAAATGAAAGCTGCCAGCGAAGCCGTCAACAACCTCACCACCATCTACGAAGAGACCGCGCAGGCTCTTACTAGCGGTGATGCCTCTTATGCCGACGAGATGAAAAAACTGGCCGGCAGTCTGGCTTCCGTCAACGCCATGTATGAGATGCAGCTGCAGACCTCTACCAGCCAACTTGAGGCCACAAAGGAGGTTGAGGAACGTATCCAGACCATGATGGCCAACTTCGCAGGCAGTGCTGAAGGTGTTCTCAAATACAAAGAGCAGGTCGATGCCCTTTCGCGCAAGGTTGCTGAACTCAACAACGTTTATGGCAATATGCTTGCCGCCATGCAGACCCGTCTGTAAACCAACAGCACATCTCTAAATACTAACTGTACGCTTAATAAAACAATAGTAACTAATTAAAAAGTATGGGTGCTTCAAACTGTCCGGAAACCCCGCGACAAAAAATGATTCAGATGATGTACCTCGTGTACACCGCCATGTTGGCACTGAACGTGTCGGCTGAGGTTGTGGAAGGCTTCAAGACCGTAGGTAATGCTATGACAAAGTCTAACGAGAATATGGTTCTTAAGTTGGACGACACCTACGAGAACTTTGAGAATGCCCTAAAGAACAACCCTGCCAAAGTTCAGGACAAATATGACAGGGCCCAAGAGATTAAGAAACTCTCTCGAGACCTTGTATATAATATCGATACCGTCACATATAGCTTTGTAGGCCGCATTGCCTCCAAAGCCGAGATAAAGATGGTAGACCCCAATGACAATGATAAAATCATAGAACGCACAATACCGCTTAAGAACGAAGACGGAAGTGCCAACTTCGACAGCATCGCCGAAGCCCTCCGCGTAGGTGGATTCCGCTGGATTAATAAGTTGGACGACAACCATGCCGGTACTCCTTATTTCATCGGCAATGCTGAAGGCGACGAAGCTTCCTCTGGTGCCGCTGCATTCATCAAGAGCAGCATCATCGACTACAAAAAGAAAGTGAGAGAGATCTTGGGTGCCGACTCCGTCCATGTCAATTTGGGACTCAATGTTGAAGAATACTCACTCAATGCCGAAGGCAACCCCACTTCATGGGAGCAGCTCAACTTCAACAACACCGTTGCCGGTGCAGCCCTCGTCACTCTCACCCGTATGAAGGCCGAAGTGATGAACGCTGAGTTCGATGCCGTCAACACGCTCTACAAGCAGGTCAAATCCAACGACTTCTCCTTCGATAAGGTCTCCGTCATCGCCTACTCCAACAACTCCTATATCATGAAAGGCGGCAAATATGAATTGACCGTCAACGTAGGTGCTTACGACTCCAAGGCCAAATTCGAAGCCACGGTGGGCGGACAACACTTCACCTCTAATGACACTGGTGCCGTAGTCTACTCTACCGTCTGCAACACCACTGGTCCCAAAACCATCACGGGTACCGTCTATGTCAAGAAAGAAACCGGCACCGAAAAGTACGACTTCAAACAGAGCTACTATGTGGCCGAGCCCATGGCCGTGTTCGAGCTTACTGAAATGAACGTAGTCTACTCAGGTATCGACAATCCCATCAAGATTTCCGTTCCTGGTGCTGCCACACACAATCTGGTGGTGACGCTGGCCGACCCCAGCCAGGCCACTCTTACCCCCGATCCCAAGTCTGGTGCGGGATTCTTCATCATCAAACCCAAAGTCAGCAAGGGCAAGATTGTCGTCAACGCCTCCATCAAAGATGGCAAACAGACTCGTTTCATGGGTTCCACCGAACTTCGTGCACGCTCACTCCCCGACCCAAAGATTTTCATGGGCAAGGTGGAGGCTGGCAAGGGCATACCCATTGGCGACCTGAAGAACATGAAAGGGCCCTCTGTTCGTTACGGACCCGAATTTGCTTTCCACATGAAGACCCCCACCATCATCAAGCAGACCATCGATATCACCCGTGTGAATGGTGCAACCGATCTTGAATGCCGTGGTGCCCAGTGGTCAGCCGACATCATGAGCTACATCAACAAGGCAAAGCCTGGCTGCAAAATCACCCTCAGCCTCGATGTGCAGATGCCTGATGGCTCCAAACGAAACGTCAGCAGCACATTCCGTATCACCAAGTAATAAATGAATTAAAATTGAATATTATGAAAAAAGTATTGTTTGGCCTCAGCCTAATGCTCCTCACCGTCGCAGGCATGTCTGTCAATGCGCAGAACATCCTCACTCCCGATGATGAAAATAATTTGAGCAACTTCTACACCCGCACCATGAGCACCACCCGTCAGGCCATCCCCTACCCTGCCCTGCGCGAGAGCGATGTGATTTGGGAAACCTGCATCTGGCGCGATATCGATTTCCGTGAGAAATTCAACCAGTTTTTCTATTTCCCCAAGGGCGAAGACAGCCTCAACAATAACCAAGGCCGAATCAACCTCGCATATCTTATTTATCGTAATGCCGCCTTGGGCGAATTTGAAATTTTCGATGACGACGAGTTGAAAATTCCTGTTGACTGGGATTTCATGTACACCAAGCTAAATAAGGCCGACACCACCATGACCGACCCCGTCTATGACGATTACGGCGATCTGATTGACGAAGGTCACGACACCATCAAATACAAATCTTTCAGTTCCGACGACTACTACAAGATTCACATCAAGGAATACTGGTACATCGACAAGCAGGACACCCGCATGAAAGCCCGCATCGTTGCCCTTGCACTGGTTGACGAGAACTGCAAGGAAGTCGATGGCGAAATGGAATGCAACCCCACCACACGTTTCTGGATTCCCATGAACGACATGCGCGTCCGCAACATCTTTGCCCGCACCAATGTCTACGACATATACAACAACAATGTCGAGCGCAGTTACGACGAAGTCTTCATCTCCCGCTATTTCGATAGTTATGTCACCCGCGAGACCAATGTCTACAACCGTGAAATTCATGACTATCTGACCGGCGAAGACGCACAACTCGAATCTCAGACCATCGAAGAGCGAATCTTCGACATCGAGTCAGACATGTGGGAATACTAAAAAATCATTCACCTAAAAGAGAGTCTAATCAGAATTTAAGAACTTTCCAAAGAAAAGAAGAGTTAAGAGTAAGACTTCCCTTATTCTTAACTCTTCACCTTTTACAAGAGAATAAATGCCCCTGTTGAAGAAGATAATCGCACTCTGCAGTCTCTGCGTAGTAGCCTCCGCCACTGCCCAGGCTCAGTATGTCGAGACCCAACCGTCCGACTACTACAAGCGCACCATGACATGGGAACAAAAACCGCAGGAATACGGCTTTGTGCGCGAGTCCGACGTATATTGGGGCAAACTGCTCTGGCGCATCATAGACGTGCGCGAAAAAGACAATCAATACATCTACTTCCCCAATACCCCCGAAGGCATACGTGGGCGAAAAAACCTAGCCTATGTCCTCTGGGATGCAATCAATGCGGGCGAGATCGAACTCTTTGAGGACGACGAAATGAAAATTCCCCTCGATGCCCAACGCGTCATCGACCACGCCACCCGCAGCGACACCGTACAGATGGAAGTCTTCGACGACTACGGCGAAGCCGATTACATGACCGTCTTTGTCCCCCACGAGTTCACCTCAGACGACATCTACCAATATGCCATCAAAGAAGCCGTCTATATGGACCGTGCCCGCAGCGGCATTCAGGTGCGCAAACTGGGGTTGGCACCGATGGAAGAGCGATACAAAGTCATCGACGGCGAAACCGAATACATGGGCACCACAACCCTCTTCTGGGTGCCAATGCTTTCTTGGCAGGTGCGTGTGCTCTTTGCCAAGAAAGAAGCCTACTGCCAAGAGAACCTCACCCATCTCCCCACATGGGAATACGCCTTCAACTCCTTCATGTACAGCTCCTTCATCACACGTGAAGACAACGTCTACAACCGAGCCATTCACGACTACCTCACCGGTGAAGACGCCCTCCTCGAATCCCAGCGAATAGAAGAAGAAATTATGAACATATCCATCGACATGTGGGAGTATTAACCCATCCATTCTTCTTCTCTGATTTGTAGGCTTTCAAAAAATTTTCATTCCCAATCAAAAATAATTCGTATATTTGCAGTCGCAAATTGAATCATCAATTTGCCAAGAAAGATGCATTACGCACCGACTGTCTGCCACTTGGTATCCCCACACAGCAGCCACCACGGTCAACAATGGAAGGCCTCACTTTCTTGCACATTAAATCAAACGTTTAGGGCCAAACGGCAACAGTTGTGCCCGACACGAATCAGGGCAGTTCGATATGAAAACACTATCACTTCGCCTACTCCCAATTGCGTTGGCAGCACTCACTATGTTGGCCGCATGCACCGAAAAAAACGACCTAGAAACCTTTCCCACACAAGGATTCCAACACAAAAACCCGAATGAAATTACCCTAGGTGAGCCAAAAATAGAGAAGTGGACCCAATACACCTATGAGTACAACACTGACCGATACAAAGACTGCATATATCTAATTGCCTACGGCATGGCCGGTTCAATCGGAGAGGTGGAGAACTGGGAATTTGATTGGGTTGGGAACCACCTGAAAGGAATAGAATATAACGGTATATGGGAAAGAAAGTATTATACATTCACTTATCGTGAAGACTCCACCTTCTCCTGCTGCGAATATACCGACGATGGCCAGAAAGGAGAGGTGAAACAATTCTGCTGGAACGGTACAAATAGCGGGCAACTGATAACAAAGGACTATTATTCAGATGAAAACTATGTGCTGTACACCATAAACTTCGACGACAACAAACAAATTGCATCCATCTCGACCGAAAGGGAAACCTACACCTTCACATGGAGGGATGGCAACGTAACCGATATAACCCAAGACAATGGTGAAACATGGCAATATACCTATGACAACCACCAGTCCACCTTCGCCCCTGTCGATGGATTGCTTTTGGTCGACATTATGGAAATCCCGCAGCTGCCGCGTTTCCTCTCGAAGAACAATGTCACATCCATTCAGTCCAACCAGAGCCATACTAACTATGGCTACACCTACGATGGCGGCTATACTAAGAAATGCTCTATCGGCAATACGACAGAGTATTTCAAATATACCAACACCCCCGACCCAGCACCCAGACTGTATCGTGTCTCAACCAACGCCTCCGGATCTGGCTACTATCCACTAGGAGCTTTGGTCAAACTCGATGCCTCATTCTACAGCTATGACCCCAGTGACATTCACTTTGATAGATGGGACAACGGAAGCACCAACCCTATCTTGATATTTACTGTATCCGGCGACACAAGCATTACAGCCCACTATGTCAGAGGTTATATCAGGTAAACTCCCCATAGCAGGCCATCTGACTTGCAGCCTACTATGGACCTTCGATGTAATCCTCACTACTCATCCGGCTGGCCACCCCTTGGGTAGTCAGCCGGGCTAGTTAGACTGCAGAAAATGCCGATAGAGAGTATATATCCTATCGGTTGCCTTTAGCACGATTATGGGTTAGGCATAGCAGTTGGCAATTGTCTTCGGATGTGGAGCCCCCATGGCTCCAAGCTTCCACATGGTCTGCATCCATTTCTTTCTCGCCCCATAGCTTTGTGCGCCTGGCTTCGTGGCCCATGGCACAAAGTGGGCAGTTACTCACTCCACGTCGACGAGCCTCTTCAGTTTGACGTTTGTATACACGTCGTTTGGTTGCCTCGTCAAATACGCGCACATCCAACAGCCTCGTGTCTTGTTCGCCACCCAGCAAGTATTCAAACACCCCCTTGCGATTCTTCACACAGGGGTCGTCCATCAATTCGGCTGCTTTCCGAGTCATCTCCTTTTGATTGTAGGGGTGTTCGTGAAATTCGTCGTATAACTGCCCCCATTTCAGGCCACACATTTCGCTGTAATAGTCGGAAAAGATACTTTCCACCCATGCAATGACATTTTCGAAATGAAACTTTAGCTCATCAATATTAGCGTCGCGACGATGTGATTGCATGTATTCTTCCACTTGTCCATGACTCACCCAGTCGAGGGCAGTGTTTAAAAAGTCCTGCCTTTTAACAGATCCACGCACGTATGCGCTCCACTTCTGCACATTGGCATTACGACTGTTAGAAAAAACCTCTCGAGCTTTGGTAACAAAGGGACCGCTATAGACTGCATTCAGCTCTTCCTGCTCGTTGAGTGGAATTCCAGCAATATTAATAGTCTGAAACCATTGCTTTATCTCACTCTCTGTGCCCTCACATTCATAAACTAATAGGGGGGTATTTTCAATCACGGTTTGCAAATCTTTTGGAAGTGCGTGGAATCGATAGGGCAGCTCATTGCTCATCACCGAAAACTTATCAGTCAAAAAACGCCCTAACGAGGTGATACGCTGTTGCCCGTCAAGCACCTCTAAACGCCCATCCTGCAGTTTATTGAAATATAGTAGTCCCAATGGATACTGTTTCAACACAGAATCAATAACAGCCACCTCTTTCTTGCCATTGTCCTCGGCATAGAGGTAGTTACGTTGATACTCTGGTTGAATCGTCAGCCGACCAGAGAGTCCATAAAGACCCTTCTCTTCCAATTCGTTGTAAACGAAACCATCGCATAGCTCCGCGACAGTGTACTGTTTTAAAAATGTTTCCATACCAACTTATTTAAAAAGCCCACCTTTGCCTTTTCCAAAGAGGTACTTACCTCCATCTGCCAGCAAAACCAGTAGGATAATTAATGCAATACTCATTTCAAATTTATTTCATTTAGTCTGTCAATAGCATCTTCAAGACTTGTGACAGCATCGTCCGGCGCACCAATGGACTCTTGCTCTTGTTCACTATCTTCACAAGACCTGCAAGAAGTACTATTGTCAAGTTGTTGTCTTCCCTTTTATTGTTTTTTGCGGATTAGTATTCTTGCATAGGTTTCCTTGCCATGTAGATGAAATCTGTGACCATAGCGCGGATTGTCATCCACATATCTGTCTAACCCTACAATTTCATATTGTTCAACACAATGCTTATCAAGAAAAGATATAGGAACACCCATTATTTTTGTGAAATCTGATGGAATAGCATCTGTATATGGCACTTCGAACGCATTATACTCATCATATTGTTCGTATGCGTGTTTTTCTTTGAGATCCTTGTGTTTACTATACTTTAAATTATCCTCCATAGTCATCAATTCTAAAGGCTGGTGTCGACGGCCATGGTCAAGGTTGGTAAACCAAACACTCGGTGAACGTCCCAGTATCTCACCGTTAACAATTTTATATTTACTTCCAGCCTTCCCATCAGCAACAAACTGTTGCTGCAGCTCTTGTGGAATGCGAAACAGAATATCCTGACTCATTGAAGTCTTTCCCGTCCACATAAGACCAGATTTTATATATGGGAATATCTCTTTATAGGTGATGCAGTTCTTATTGCTAATGAGTAGAAACTTTTTGTTCGAATTGATAACCCAAGCAAAAAATTCACGAAATATTGAAAACGGAGGATTTGTAACAACCACATCCGCTTCATCCCGCAATTTGGTAACCTCTTTGCTACGGAAGTCGCCGTCACCTTTCAGGTAATCCCACTTTAGGTCGTCAATATCTATGCGTTGGTCGTGGTTTTCGTCGCGGTCAAGAATGAATATTTTGCCATGCGAGCGCGTCTTTTTCTTGTCGTATTTTGGAGATTGGGTTTCGAATTCTGTCTCAAATAGCGAGAGTTGCACGCCATAACGTTCCTGCTTGCGCTCTATAGCATAACTGGTACTGACGAGTTTCCTCAATCCCAATCGCTCAAAGTTCTGTGCAAAATATTTGGTAAAGTTGCTCCATTCTGGGTCATCACAGGGAAGCAAGACCGTCTTGCCCCGAAACACATCGGGGTTGTAGTCAAGGTAAGCTTCTACCTCGCGTTCAATGTCGTAGTACTGAGTATAGAACTCATCCTGTTTTGCCTCACGGGCATTTGTCAATGTAGTGTTTGCCATTGTGATTGACAGCTTTGTGCATTGCCATCAATCACTATTGGATACAAGAAAGGTGCAGACCTTTCTATCACATTCACGAGGAGCCTCGCATGAACCCCGCTGTATCGTTAGAGAGCCTACACCTATGGGTGCAAGCATACAAATATACGATACAACAGAGTTATGTTCACTCATCGTGAACTATTATCCAAAAGAAATCTCCAGGTTGCGAGGCTTTTGATTTGAATGTGAATAATAGTAATGCTGTTAATAATTCAATTTCTTATGTTCCCAAACTCTCGGAACATTGTGATTGCAAAAATACGTTTTTTTTCTGACATATTCATTTTTTTTCTATAGTAAACTATGGGAATCCTAGGTGTCCATTGCTTTTAGCTGCTGTATTCAAGAGCTCTTGGATAGGTTGGTGGGCGAACAACAATGAATAAACAACGATCAAAGCACGATAAAGTAATCATCTATAAAAGGAATAGGAATGATCGACCGAAGCGTTCGAATCGGCAGAATGTTGCTTTTGGCAGCGGAACAACGGCTGAGGACTGTTTTTCCGTTTCGCCATCGGATCCTCAACAGGAGGCTTTCTTCACATATAGTGACAGTTAGGGGAGTATAGTGCCCTACCGCGAATTTATGTGCTCGGCACTAATCTTTGCAAACGAAAAACTAGAGGCAGGAGGATGTGGAAATAAGTAGATATAGCAGTATCTGAATCAGTAGAACGTATTTATTGGTTTCTGAAAGACAGATAGGCTTACACACGCATTTATCCCATGGCGGTGCTGTTTTGGGCATAGGCGCGCCATTTGGTCAGAACGGACGACATGTCGGCGGGCATAGGGCTTTCGAAATGCATGTGCTGGCCAGTGGTGGGGTGCTCGAAGCCCAGGATGAAGGCGTGGAGCGCCTGGCGAGGTAGGAGTGAGAAACAATTGTCGACGAACTGCTTGTATTTCGAAAAGGTTGTGCCTTTCAATATCCTGTCGCCACCGTATGGGGCATCGTTAAAGAGAGGGTGACCAATGTGCTTCATGTGGGCGCGGATTTGGTGGGTGCGGCCTGTTTCCAGGACACACTCGAGCAAAGTGACATAGCCGAACCGCTCGACTACGCGCCAATGGGTGACAGCATATTTCCCCCTTTCGGGGTCGTCGGTCACGTGCATCACACGGCGATCCTGTGGCGAGCGCTCTAAGTTGCCAATGACGGTGCCCTCGTCTTCGTCAAATCCTCCCCACACCAGGGCGCAATATTTCCGCTCAATAGTATGGTCGAAGAACTGCTTTGCCAGTGCCACCTGTGCTTCTTCGTTCTTCGCGATGAGGAGCAGACCCGAAGTGTCCTTGTCGATACGGTGAACCAGGTAAGGCACAATAGGGTTGCCGCCTCGGTCCTTCTTGTCTTGAAAATAGTAGAGAAGGCCATTGAGTAGGGTGCCTGTGAAATTGCCATAACCCGGGTGGACCACTAGGCCGGGTCTTTTGTCCACCACCAGCACGTCATCATCCTCGTAGGCAATGTCGAAGGGGATCGGTTCGGGCAGCACCTCGAAATCGTGCGGCGGTTCGGGCAGGAGCACACTAATGACGTCGCAAGGCTTGACCTTGTAATTAGACTTGGCGGGCTTGTCATTAACCACGATGCAACCTGCCTTGGCAGCGGCCTGAATTTTGGTGCGGGAAACGCCCTCCAAACGCATTTGGAGGTATTTATCCAATCGCAGCATGGCCTGACCTTTATCTACGGCAATGCGGTGGTGTTCGTATAATTCGGAGTCTCCTTGTGTTTGGAGTTCTTCTAATTCTTCGTTCATAAGACTACTACTTTTTTAGCCGGGGAAGAACCTACCTTAACCAGATAGATGCCCCGTGGGAGTGCCGGGGTGACAATCTGAGAATGGGTGCAGGTGGTCCTAAAGACAGGTCGTCCCATGAGGTCGTAAACCGTCACCTTCCCTTCCAGGCTTGATGAAATAAAGATATGGCCGCCTTGGGCGTATGCCTGAACAGGTGAAACATGGCTGCGGGCATCTATTGCCAATGGCTCCAAGTAGCCGAAATAGGGCCTCAGCATGAGTGCACCCCGTAGAATACTGGTCTGCCAACTGGCACTTGTGAGGAAAAAAATGCGAGAAGAGGCATCGTTATTGCGGTCGAAACCCAGGTTGATATAATCCGCCGTTGTCTGCTCCAATCCAATATAGACCGTGCCGTTGCACACCACTGGCTCTTCCAAATCGTATCGCACATATCTGTTGAACCCGTTGAACCGTGGTTTGCGCCTCTCGCTATCCTGGTAAATGACATTACCCGGATGGCCGTCTACGTCATCCCAAACCGTGATAAGAAAATATATGTCGGCATTCTCATCATTTAAGGTACGGTTGAAGTAGAGGTTTACCGCCGTCAACGTGTCTTCTACATTCAAACGGAACTGGCAAGCCAATCTAACCCTGGAACTTGTAGAGGTGATTCCGTAGCCATTCTCGGGAGTGCCGTCGTCGTAAGCATAGTAATTATCGAAAACCTGGCTGAAGCGGATTGTGTCGTTTTGGGGATGGGCATCGCCCCTGACGCCTTCTCTAACGCCGTGCACCACCTCATAGACCGTCCGCCCCTGCATGCCTTCCGGGAAAGAATAAGCCAGCACCGGACGAGCATGAACAGGCGAGGTTTGATACTGTCGGCCATTCCAATAGACTGGAGCGTTTTCGTAGCCGCCTTCATAGGTGTGTACCACCTCACCATCCTCTGTCTGAATCTGATAGCCGTAATTCGTAGCCAGTTCCTCCGAAAAGAGATTTGTAATAGTAAGGGGCAATGTATCCCGCATTTCTAGGGCATTATACTGCCTTGCAGGCATGGCTTGAAAATCTTTAAGCAGAGAGGGGGCGGGATTAACAAAAGCCACATCCCTATATGCTGAATCCTGCCGATTGCGATCTGCATTCAGAAAAACGTAATCCACATTCCACTGGTCGGCATTGCTCAAGAGGCCTTTCTTCGTAACATTGTCCAAACTGCAGTAATTTCTAAAACGGAATCGAAACCCCTTTTGCAAGAAAGCCGGGTCGTCTATCCGTATGCAAACAAACTGCCAATAGTTGCCTGTACGCGCAACGAGGGAATCGGCCTTGCAACCTGCAATGCTCCACACATGCCGCCACGTCTCATCGCTTGGGGCATAGAGCTCTAATATTAGTGAATCGCCCACCTCTGGTATATCGCCTACTCGCTCCCACATATTTCCGTACCCACCTCCAGGGAGATAAAAAAAACTAAGGTAGACCGAATCTCCCGGAGTAAGCCTACGTGGGAAGGGAGAAAAAATAGAGTCCAGCCGAATCGGATTTGAGACTAGGGTGTCCCCTCCGAAGAACTGGCCGACCGCAGTAGGGTAGAGACTTCCGTCGGCGTCGAAAGCGTCCAGCGTCACCATGCCTATGGTTGGAGGCAAAGGGGCATAGCCCTGGTTTACGAGCGAGCCACCCAAATCCCATAAATGGTCAGATTGCGCCACACTCGAAAAATCGTCAAAAAAAGGTAGTAAAAGTGCCGTCTCTGCTTTCGAAGGAGCAGACTTCTGATGCCGCAGCGGCATCAGCACCTCCTGCGCCGAAGAGACAAACGCAGCCACGAGGAATCCTATTAGTATAAAACTACGCCGCATAAAAGTCATGAATCACTACCAGTCCCATCCGTCGTCAAAATCGGGGTCGGATTCGTTCCAATAGGGGTCGTATTCATCCTCCAAGCCATCATACTCAGACCTGATGATTTGTGAGGAATCGACTTGGAAATTAGATATAATACGTTCCACATCGGCCTCAGTGGCATCACAGTACCACACGTCGACATAGGTTCCCAAGGGGTAACGGCTGACACCTGTATAATCGGGGCTGAGTTTATAGCATACGCACTGATTCTTATCCGTCACGCCCTCAAAATGTTCCTGCCCCACATTCAATGAAGCCGAAAGAATACCCCTACGTGTTTTGGCAGGGGACTGCCCGATGACAAATGGCACTCGGGTGCCTTTCTGGGCATCGCCTAATCCCACGGTGAGGTCCACCACTGCGCCCGAACTCATTTTTTCGCCGGCATAAACCATCTTGCCTTTGCAGGTCGACTCTAAAATGACGTTGCGGTAGGGACTGTCGACAAAGCGCAGCTTGCCGCAACGCAGTCCTGCCGCCTCCAAAGCCGAGACGGCACTTCTCACCGTCATGTTAGACAATTCGGGCAACACCACATCTGAGGGTGCGAAAGTAGTAATGGTGACATAAACCTTCCGCCGAGTCTTTATCATCGTGCCGGGCTCAGGGTCCTGCATCACCACCAACCCGCCTTCCTGCTCCGCATCGTAAACCGAGTCTATCACCACATATCGCAAACGATAGGGGTTATCCTTCTCCATTGCCGCCAAGGCCATGCCGCGATAGTCGGGCAGTTCGTATTCCTTACCCTGGCGGGCCACCATCTTGATGAACAAGAAGGCCAGAATCACTATCAATACCGACACCCCTAGCATATACAGCAGATGCTTTATGAGCGGGTGGTTTCCAAAGAATTCTTTATTCATATCTTCCTATAACGAAAGGTTCTTTATTTTATTGTGCATCTTGCTTCGACACCAATTCGCCAATGAGCGTGGCGGCTGTGCATCGCACCACTTTTACATTCACATACTCACCCGGTAACACATCGTGCCGGTCAAAAACTATAACTTTATTCTGGCTATTGCGGCCAAAAAGCTGTGCCTTGCTCCTATGCGACTCGCCTTCCACCAGAACCTCGTAGGTTTTACCTATCTCACGCTGATTATTTTCCAAGGCAATCTGTCCCTGCAAGGCAATGATTTCTTCCAGCCGGCGGGTCTTCTCTTCGTCGGGCACATCGTCTGCAAGATGCTTCTCGGCGTAGGTGTTAGGACGCATGGAAAATTTAAACATATAGGCATAGTCATACCGCACCTTGCGGAACATATCCAATGTCATCTGGTGTTCCTCCTCCGTTTCGGTGCAAAAACCGGCAATCACATCGGTTGTGATGGAACAGTCGGGCAAGTATTTCCTAATGGCAGCAATACGGTCCAGATACCACGCCGAGTCGTAGTGGCGGTTCATCAGTTTCAACATCCTGTCGCTCCCGCTCTGAACGGGCAGGTGTATACACTTGCAAATATTGTCGTACTCGGACATCACTTCCAAGAGCTTATCGCTCAAATCCTTGGGGTGCGAAGTAGCAAATCGCACCCGCATCCGTGGGCTCACTTCGGCCACACGCCGCATCAGTTCTGGAAAATCCACCAGTGCCTCGCCCTCGTTCCAGCGATAAGAATTCACGTTCTGTCCCAGTAGGGTGACCTCCTTATAGCCTTGCTGCCACAGGCTGCGGGCTTCATTCACAATAGTTTCGGGGTCGCGGCTGCGCTCTCTTCCGCGGGTATAGGGAACCACACAGTAGGCGCAGTAGTTCTGGCATCCGCGCATGATGGAGATATAGGCCGAAATGCCATTACTGTTCAGCCTTACGGGCTCTATGTCGGCATACGTCTCGGTAGTGCTCAGTTCTGTCTCGGCGGCCTTCACTCCCTGCTGCCGTACTTGCGTTAGCAGTTCAGGCAGTCGACGATAGGCATCGGGGCCAACCACAAAACTCACATTTTCCTCCTCTACCATCAGCTGGCTCTGCAACCGCTCGGCCATGCAGCCTAGGATGCCTATACGGAGTTTGGGATTATGCAGCTGCTGGGCACGTAGTTCCCGCAGGCGTTTGCGTATGCGCTGTTCGGCATTGTCTCGAATGGCGCAAGTGTTAATCAGCACATAGTCGGCCTCATTCAGTTCACAGGTTACCCCGTAGCCCTCTTTCCTCAACAGGGAGGCCACGATCTCGCTGTCGGCGAAATTCATCTGGCAACCATACGTCTCAATGTAAACGTTTGACATCAAATAGTATTTAAAAAGTAGTTTAACTAGTATTATTCTCGCCCAACCACTACAACCTTCCTCGCCGGTCGGTCGCCAACTTTCACCAGATACAGTCCCTGTCGCAACGACGTGAAGCGGACTTTATTCCGGTCAGCGGCAGAACGGCAGACAGGCTGCCCCAGTACGTTATATACTACGACAGGTTCCTCCAAAGCCGATTCGACAACAATCGTGTTGCCTTGCACGTATACCTGCAGGTACTCCTCCGTTGGTTCTTCTGCCTCAAGATCGTCACCCACAAAAATAGCCATCAGGGTCATATCGCCTGTGACCCGCACCGTCCGTGGATTGTCGTGGCTGAGATCTTCCCAATGCCACAGGCGGTAGTCCGGCAGTGCCAGTGCACCCAACTCAACCATGCTCCCCCTCGGAAAGATGCCACTGCCTACGGCTAGACCCTTAGCCGTGTCTGACGAAAGCACCGTTAGGGTATAATATGTGGTGGTATCGTATTCCAATGGCGCATGAACATAACGATAGACCGTATCGTGCACCCTATTGGGCAACCGTATGGTGTCCTGAATGTGTATGGTATCATGAATATATGTAGTCTTGCGCCGTTCTGTCAGGGGCGTTTCTCCTGCCCCAAAGACGGCTTCCAACTGCAAATCCCCATCCACCATTATTTTTCGGGGGTTATCTTCGCTACCATCCGACCAATAATCAAAGTAGCATCCCTCCTTGGGCAGGGCGGCTATCTCCAGCACAGTGCCCTTGGGGAACAAGCCATTGCCCGACACGCTCCCTTTGTCCGTATCGCTTGAAAAGATGGTCACCTGGTAGTAGTCCGGGGTCACCAGAATGGTATCGTACAGCGTCACAACGATGGTGTCAGTAACGTCATAATAAACCGTATCGTAGTGATAAATATAAGTCGTATCCCTTATCACAGCGTTTTGCAGCGTATCCGTCAGCCGAAAATCGTCGAGATACAGTCTGAAGCGGAAACGAGACTGGTAGTGAATGGCCACATACTCTGCCTCCTCTGGAACCACAATGCTGCAAGTTTGCCACCCACTGGTGTTGACAATGTAGGTAGCAATGGTGTGCGTAAAGTCGGCCGTGTCGTTTCCACTAGTAGAATACTTCACGCAGAACTGCTCGTTTGGAAATTGCTCTTTGCGGTAATGAAACACCAAATGCAAGGGATTGGAAGGCTGCAACTGCGGGGAAATAAGGAACTGGTTATAATCTGACGCGTAGTTATAGCTGCTAAAACGAAACTGGTATTGGCCCTCGTATGGATAAAACCATTGGTTTCCCGAATGCGCCTCTTCGATCACACCCGCCTCGGCCGCGTTGACACTGTTGGCCGAAACAAATTCCCAGCAGCCTAGGTCGCCCCACTCGAAGTCCATCACCTCTGGGAAATGGTCCACCGTCGTGCACCCCTGCACATAAGGGGTAAATGTAAAACTGACCGACTGGTAGTCGCTACTGACCTGTATATCGGTCAATTTGAACGACGTGTCCGCCGTGCCGTCGCACAGGTATGGGTATGGGTTCGAAGCCGTGGCCTGGTCGCCCCACGCAGCACTAAAAGTGTTACGCCCTGCCACACCAAAGGCAGCGGCACTGACCCTTCCACTGGTGGTGTCGTCGGTGCTATTGGGGCGGAAGAGCCATAATTCGTGCAGCGTATCGACATTATTAAAGTCTACATTATCGGCCATCGGTGAGTCGTTGTAGCGCCATATCAACAAACCCCGGTTGGGAATCGAGGCGTCGAAAGTGTCAGACAGATTGCGGTATTCCAGTATATACCACTGGTGAGGCGCGCCAGAAGCAATCTTACATGCACGGTTGGGACCCGTGGCAAGCGACTGAAGAGTGTAGCTTCCCTGCTCAGTAATCTCCGGTATGCTGTCAAACCAGTTCAGATACTTCAGTTTGTACAAGGAGGTGACCTGCTCTGGAGGGTTCTGATTATCGCACATCAAATCCCAACTGCCTCCGGGGCTGACATTGATATAGTTGTAATAGTGATACATGTCGGGGCAACCCAATGTGTGCGACATCTCGTGGCAGAAAGTGCTGACGCTGAAATAATGACTCCCCGACCCCTCCAACTGTAAGTTGAACGTGTACACCCGCTTGCCATTGATATAGACATATCGGTCATAAAGATCCCACTTATGAGGCCAGAGTAATGTACTCCAGTCCGTGTGATTGCCGCTGACCACAAAGCAGATATTGTCCACCTTGCCATCGGCGTTCATGTCGAGATTTAAGTTGGTGTCGACCGGGCAATTGGCATTCACCCAGTTCACCGCCCGTTCCAACAAAGAGAATTCTCGGACTCTTCTGGCGTCAAAGTCGACGTAACCGTTGGGATTGGTGGCGCTATAAGGCATATAATAGCTGCGGTCGTAGATGTCTTGGTAGGACAAGACCACCGAATCAGTCGGGGTTGGGCAGAAAACAGTGGGTATACGGATATTGTTATAGCTCGACGACTTGAAATAGTTATACATCGACATAGCCCCGGCAGTGCTGTCGTTGAACATTGCGTGGATGGAGTCGAACGGACTGCTCGTGCAGGCCGCTTCATCGTGAAAGCGAATAAATATCACCACATTGTTCAAAACGCCGTGGTTTTCGCCAGCGGTTTTGGGCTCGGGAACACGGTACTCCTCTGGAATATCCCATAGGCTGTGCAGCCTGCGCAACTCCTGGGCACTAGGCATCAAATTGGGCACTAGACCCACCTGGGCAGGATCCACCTTGCCGGGCACAAAAACCGTCGGCACCAGCAACCCGTCTTCAACAGTGGCATAGACGTACTCGCCCGTCTTCACATTCTGCACTATAGTATATCCCTCGGCATCGTGAAGACGATGAAAAAACTCGTCGCCCGACACCCAGCAGCGGAGGGTGTCGCCTCCTGGCTGGATCCGGATGACCGGCATATTGCTTACAGGGGCGGCCGTTGATACGACGGCCAAAACCACAAGTATAAAGGTAAGAAGTAACGTTTTCCTCATAATTCTAATCTTTTAATTACACGTTGCAACAAAACATTCACCGCCGCACATACCCCACCAACCTGTCGTAGCGGTCGTTTGGTGCGCGGTAGTAAACATAAACGCTGTAAGTATTATTCATTTCATAATGGTCGCCCTCCAGCACATCGGTCCGTCCCTGGGTTTCGCCCACGGGCACAAACAGCAGCTGATAAGCATAATAGCCCTGTTTCAGATGCAGGCGAAGGGTATAGGCCTTCTTCTCCACGTCGTACTCCATACGGCTGCGCTCGTCCAAATGCCATTGGGTAAGGTCGCCCACCACGTAAATATTCCCATTCATAAAGGGATACTGCTTGGGCAGCATGAAATTAACATACACATAGTCGGCCTCGGTCTGCTTGTTAGTCCGATCCCACACATTCACTTTCATTCCGCCATTGAGCGTAACCTCTTTCACAAACACCCGGTCGGAGCGGTCTTCCAACGGCTTGAGCAAGGCATACCATTCTCCTCCATACTCATTTATCTGCACCACATTATACATGGCAGTGCGGATATTGCTCAAATCGAAATAGCGGAACGTATTGCCACAGGTGAAAATATTCTCGGCATGGTTCTTAAAACTAAGCGCCCCACGGTCGTAGCCGCCAAACTTCAGCTGCCTCATATTGTCGATGCGGCCGTTCTGCTGTACCACCACACGAAAGAAATCCGGATTCAGCATGGGCGGCAGCACATCGCCCCTGTATTCAGTGTAATTCTCCACCGTCACATCCACCTCTCGGCGCTCGAAAATAGACGCATTGTCGTATGGCACTCCCACCACAGCCTCGGCCTTTACAGACTCCTCGGTGACACAGAACCGGCGCGTGAAGAGAATACTGTCGGGGTAGTCCTGTGGATAGACATACACAACATAATTGCCCGAAATTAGCATCTGGCTATGCTGTCCCGGAAGGTACTGAAAGTAGTTGACATAGCTCTGCAAAGTAGTGAAAGAACTATTGTAATTGTCCACCGGTCCTTCCTCAAAACCGCTGATGAACTCGTAAGGCTCCATGTCATCCACTTGCCAGCGGCTGTCGCAGTGGCGAATGCGGTAACGGTAATTGTCTGCCTCGGCTCCCAACACGTCAAACCGCAGCAACAGCCTGTCGCTCCCTCCCAGAACCAAGACGGGCGACTCCAGTTCGACCCCGTTCTTATACAGCGTCACCGTCTTCACCTCGTCCACCCAATTCGAGTCGGTCACTATTTGAGCCTGCAAACACTCCCCCGCGCTCGCCACAAAAAATAGTAACAGCAAGACATTCAATAATATACCTCGACTCATAATTAAATGTACATTATTATAATAGACATGCAAAGATACAAAAAAAATCTTTTTTTTGGGTTTTTAACAACCCTAGAAGGACATTTTTTTCTCAACATCATTCACCACCAACCCCGCAAGCGATACACCAAATGCCATTGTCACCGGAGCCATCGTGCCGTTGATGCGGGCCTTAGCCGCAGGCCCACCAACGCTCTCGGGCGCAACAGGCTCTCCCCTATTCTCTCTGGGCAACTCGGTGCTGTAGACGCAAAGGAATTTGTGCGCCGGGTACTCGCGCATCGATTTGAACCGCTTACGCAACATACGCGCCAACGGGTCGCCCTGCACCTCCCAAAACTCGGCGCTGCCCACCGCCAATGGGTTGGTTCGCAGGGCTGCCCCCATCGAGCTGAAGAAGACCACATGTCGGTGCTCACGCATCAGCTGCGTCGCCTGCAAGATAAGGCTTACCTTATCCTTCAGCGAGTCTATGGCATCCACAATATAGTCATACTGCTCCAGGTGGAACTGCTCGGCAGTCTCTTTCTGGTACACCAGTGGCATAGCCTCCACTTCCACAGCGGGATTGATTTCCAGCAGACGCTGTTTCAACACCTCCACCTTCAGCATGCCCACTGTCTTGCTGGTGGCCATCAGCTGGCGGTTGACATTGCTGGCGCACACGCGGTCGCTATCCACCAGGGTAATTCGACGCACACCCGACCGCACCAAAGCCTCAACACACCACGACCCCACGCCGCCCACGCCAAACACGATGACCCGCACCCCGCCGATGCGCTCCATATAGTCGCTGCCCATCAGCAGCTCCGTTCTACCGAAAAAACCAGTCTCTTTAGCTTCCATTTCAGCCTTTTATAACAATCTCGTTCCGCCCATTGCGCCGCTCCTCTAGAGCCAATGCCCCTACGACAGCGAGCAGCAACAGCGGGAATTTCAAAATGCAAAAATACAATTTTTTTTCCTTTCATCCGCTCTTCGCCCAGCAAATCCTCTGCCACTACAGATTATCCCGCTGAGAGGCCACACCGCCCACACATTCTATAATTGCAACTACGGACAGCAATAACGACACTGAAAATGAGCACAAAAGAAATATCGGCTCCCGTAGACTGCTGTTTCTCTTACCCACCAACACGTTCGAGATGTCGTTCTCACTCCACTCAGACCCCTCTATCTGATTGCTACGATGGATTTATCCCAAGGAACGATGTTTAAAGCATAAAAAAAGCCCCTTTGCAGGGGCTAAATCGTGGTCTGTGGCAGACCACTTAACACCGATACAATTTATTGTGTTTCAGTGCTTGCAGCCATTGAAAAACTTATCGAGTAACAAACGGGAAACAAAATTGTACCTTTATAGGCTTTCGGGCTGCTGTTTTTCAACTCTCAAAAACGGTGCAAAATTACATTTTTTTCTGCATATTTTGTATTTTTTTCGGTTGTTGTCGCTAATGCGGTCGCGCGCGCGTATGGGTGTCGGGTTTGTCGGGTTTGTCTTTTCCAGCGGTCGGGGTTCTGTCGGCTGATGGGCTGCGGTGACGGTTCCCGCCTATGGGCATACGCTGCCCACCTGTGGGGCTGTCGGCTGCGGTTCTGATGATGCCCCCACCACGGGCAACAGACACCACCAGCGGGCAGGTTCTGACCTCCACAATGGGCTACAGATTGCCGGGCTGGTACTGACTGAGGGCTGACCGCAACGGCACACCTCCAGCGGTCGGGGTTCTGTTCTCCCTCGGTACTGGGTATGTGTCCTTGCTTACCATATCATTTCAGGCTTTTTGGTCTTATATTTTCCCACATACTCTATATACTCTGGGGCTATCCTGTCCTGCTCCACATACCATTGCCACTTGCTGCATATCTCTGCCACATCGTCTTGTATCAGTGGCTTCTCTATTCCATCCATACTTACTTTAAACATAGCAAACTCTTTAAGAAATACTTGGTTTAGTGCTATATGGTCTGCTACACAATAAGGTTTCCTATACCACACTGGCTTAATTGAAATATCCTCAAATAAGAATATCTTGCCAGCGTGGGCTTTTAATCCCTCTCGCTGTATTGCTTCAACGTTTCTTGGGTCTGTTATGTGGTATAACTCTTCCATCGTTTACAATGTTTACAATCGTTAATACATAGAACACTCCAACCAGCAAATAACCAACACAATTGCCTGTAATTGTGTCTTATACCAAGCAAATATTGAACACTCCAACCAGCAAATAACCAGCAAATAACCACCTTAATACTGATGGGTATTAACGTGTTCATACGACACGGTATTTTTCTTATGATATGTGCCGGGGAAAGAGTTTCTTATTATTCGAGTGGGTCTATATCGCCACGGTGTTCTAATCCCATGGCCGCCTCCAGTGTCTCAATACGCTGCTTCAAATAATCATCCCTATATTTGCCAATATCCTCCAAAACGTCAAACATAGTGCTAATTGAAAACTGGACACTGTCACCCCACATTGTACCCTCCGTGATTTGTTCAGAAACAAAATGTTGCAAAAGTAACGCAAACCCTTTTTGAAAGGCCGTAACCTCGCTAAAATCTGTTAGCCCGCAATAATTGACTGGTTCGGCAATCAACATTTTCTTACCGTATGCGGTGGCGGTTGTTTTTAATTCTTGCTTATCCATTGTTCTACGATTTTTACAAAGATACCACTTTTTTTTGATATAGAAAACTATTTTTCAGTGGTCTATATTTCTTTTCGTGGCCGTAGAACACTAATTGATGAAAACATAAAGGGGACAGTTTCCCGTCCCCTCCGTCGGCACCCCAGGCTCCCTTTCGGGTACACCCAAGGATTTTTTTGGCAGTCCGGCCCTTGCGGGCTCGAACCAATATTATCAGAACCAAGCGAAACTTGCCTCTGTTTTTCAAGTGCAAAAATACAAAGAAAAATCAAAATAACAACAAAAAAAAGAATGCTATTGTTGCACATTATATGTGTACAAAACCAACAATCTACTGATTATCAACCTGTATTAAGAAATCGACTGTTTGTTATAGAGTGCAAAATAAAATCTTTGTTAGTTCAACAATTATATGGCTTCGTATCTCGCACGTTCAACCGCAACATCTAATTGATTGATTAATGAATATCTGCACCCGTTTAACGCTTCCCCTATCATCTTTTTAAGGTCTGCCCGCCTTTGCTTAATCATAACCCCACGTTTGCACAGCATTTTTAACGTGTTCTGTAAATAGTCGGCTGGCGCATATTGTAGCAAGTCGGCAAAGATAGCGTTAAACGCTTCTTTCGGGGTAGTGCTGGCGGCTATCCTGTCGGTGCTGGTTCTGCCAATGCTGCGGTATTCACCAGCCCACAAATTAACCAACTGCGCCCACTGCTGGGGCTTGGTTATGTCCTGTGCCGTCAGCTTCCGCGCCCCTATCTGCTGGGCAACACTGCCCGATAGTCGCAACTCATACCGCAACAGGTATTGACAACCTGCCCACGCTGGGGGCATTTTCTCGCCCCTGCTGGCTATTTCTGCCTGTTTGTCATAGAAACATAGCGCACGACCTTTTGAAACGAAATAAAGGGTGTTTTCTCCAATGCTGACACGTTCCATTTCGGCACGGTTTGACAACTCGCCAATGTAGGCTGCTGGGGCTGCTGGTAGGTCGAAAGTGTGTGCGATATCCAATCTCACAACTTCGGCACGTCCAATATTGAGGTGTATAGCATCGGACAGACACCCCACACCCTCGGACACCTGCCTACGGGTGGGGGTGCTAACGTTCTCGCCTTGTACAAACTTCGCAATACTGCCCGACAATCTCACTTGATTACTATCTGCATACACCCTATAGCCTTCAACGTGACCCACAATGTACGGTGCGCCCGTCCTGGTATAAACGCCCGATTTCTCCACGTCGATATAACGTTCTACAGACAGCGGGGAAACGCCCCCGGCATCCTTTGCCGTCATCCTCATATTTAACGTGTCAATCATAGTGTTTATTATAACCCTCTTATTATTGGCTGCGCCCGTGGCGCACGTGTTCATTATATATGCTGATATGTTCAGTTACGATTGAGAAAGTAACGCTTTTTGCGTTACCTTTTGGTAACGTGTTTTGCGTTACCTTTTCGGTTGGCTGGTTGCCTGGTATCTCCATTTTTGATTATCGTATTGCCAAAACTTCTTCAACAATACACACCGTGCCTTTGGTCTTACACTTGGTTTGCTGACACTTTGCAAACCGCTGTATGCTTACAACCCTATTATGACGGCAATTTGCACACTTCACAGATTGCTTTTCATAGCCCGTAACGGGGCATATCCCAGTATCAATTTTTGTGTTCATTGTTCAACCTCCGTTGGCTGGGTAATTAGTCGATAATACTTGTATCTGACCCCGTGGCTGTTCTTTTCCCACCTCGTTTCAAATACATAGCCATTGTTTTTCATTGTGCGGATATTCGCCCGTGGGTCTGACACCTTGCACAAGTCCATTAACTGCCGTGTGGTGTACCAGGCACCGCTGCACATCACCCCGTAGATTGCCTTTTGTGCGTAGGCTGCCGGATCTGTGGGTGCGCTTGCTGGGCTGTTTATTGCATCAAATATTGTGACTTGCTGATTACTCATTTTGCGCCTCCTTTCTTGCCGTTCCGTGGTTTGCTGACACAATAGGCTGCTGCGCTTTCCTGCGCTTCCTCCGTGGTCGAAACTCGGTGCTTCAGTAACCAGTCGCACAACTCCGACTTCTTGAAATAGGTTTGCTTACCCCCTGCGCTTTTATAGTAGGGGATTTGCTTTTTACAAACCAACCTATAAAGGTATGATTTGGATAAACCCGTATAGGCTGCTGCATCGTCCATTGTTAGGGCATCTTTTGCAGCCAACAGGGTTAATTGTTCAATACGTTCCAATCTCTGTTCGATAGACATTGTTTTTCGTTATTACTCATTGCTGGGGACAGTCTGAGGTGCCAGGCTCACCGCGTCCCCGTCCGTGTCATCCTCTCCAATGTGCTGACAACTCACATTTTCGATTGAATGACGGTGCAAAAGTATAAAGAAAAACAAACAAAATCCCCGACAATACGGGGGTAATGTCGGGGGTATATACGGGGGTATTATTACTCTATTTTAATTTGTTAAGCACTTCAAGTATTCTTGTTTGGCTATCTGTTCCACGGCTTTTATAATATGCTTTTTGTAGTGCCTTGCCTGTCTTTCCTATCAACTTGCCCCAATCGTCCCAATACATATCCACAGATAGTTTTTCCTGCATTATCTGCGCCACTTTCCCCCAATCTGGCATTGATGAAACAGCCCACGGGGTTTGGGTTCTGTCTAACACTTTTCGGTTTCTATAGCCCAGTGTTCCCTCTAATGCAAGTAACATTTTTTCGGCTTTCGGCTCGGTTAGATATTCGGGGACTTCAAACGCCTGTTGTTGGTCGGTGTCCGTTCCTGTGGTCGGTTCTGCCGGGGGCTGGTCGGTTCTGCAGGCCATGGCCGTGCTTTGTTTCATTACAGCAATATGAAAATTACATCTTGAGACAAACTCGTTCACAAAAACTTCTGACGGTTTTATTTGACTCTTTCTCACTAACGACAATATGCAATCTCTTACTCTTTCAACATCCTCAACTTTGTTGAGTTCGTATATAATATCAACCAAAGTTCCACACCGCCAATTGTCGGTTATTACTTGCCAGTCTAATTGTTCAAGGTCTATCGCCTTGCCCTCATTTATTTGCCTCACCGTGAAAGCTGCTAATATGTTCATTTTCTCGCCCTCCATTATAGATTGTTCAACAGGTTCACCGCATCCACTTTCTTTTTATCCACTATCTTTGCATAAATCTGTGTGGTGGCAACCTCGGAATGTCCCAACAGCTTGCTAACGGTGTAGAGGTCTGCCCCCTTAGTCAATAGGGTTGTGGCGTATGTGTGGCGGGCTGTGTGTAGTGTCAAATTCTTGCTTATCCCTGCCCGTTCTGCCCATGCTTTCAACGTGCGGTTCATGGCTGGCTCTGTCGGTATGTCGGCAAATACAAGCCCGCTGACGGGCTTTTCTCCCTGCTGCGGTAGAAACTCCCGTGCCTTGCTCGATAGGGGCAAATAGAGGGGTGTTTGCGTTTTCTGCTGGCGTATGGTGATAGTCCATTGTTCGCCCTGCTGGTTTATGTCAGCCCACCGCAACGCCTTAACGTCCGATATCCGCAAACCGCAATAACACATAAAGAGGTACGCCCGCCGTGTTTCCTCGCTGGCTGTCGGGGTGTTCTCTAACAACTTCAACTCATCAATAGTAAGATACGCCCGTGTGCTTTCGGGTACTTTGATTTTGTCCGCATCTGCCAACATATCACACGGGTTTTTGTTTATTACGCCCTCCCTCACTGCCTCGGACAATGCAAACCTCAAACATTGGTAACGCTTTTGTGCCGTGCTGGCTGCTAAATGCTGCCCTGTGTTCTGCACATTACGCCCGATAACATAACCCGTACGCAAATACTCTATAAAGCCCTTGCAAAATTCTGTGTCTATGTCCGACACTCTCACACGCTCACCAGCGTATTGCCTCAACAGGTCGGCTGTGTTCTCTATCGTACGCCCCCACGTGTGGCGGTTGGCTGCGGTGCTGGCTCTCTGCCCTGCCTGTTCGGCACAATGCATCATCCAATCCGACAACAGGATTTTCGACTGCCAAACACGCTTTAATCCCGCCTCTTCGGCTATGATTGCCCGTGTACGCTCTGCCTTGATAGCGTTTGCAGCGTTCAACACCTCCAAGTTATGCAGCTTGTCAAAGGGTGTCTTTTCGGGTATTAGATAGAGTTTAAGAAATTCATACTCCCTTTGCCCGTCTTTGTAATAGTCCAGGTACAACGACACATTCCCGTTTGACAGTCTTTTTTCCCTCAAACGTACCGTTTCTTTCGCCTTACTGGCAACTTTCTTTCTCGGCATACTCGATAAGATTTAATTTTGTTTCCGATTGCAAAGATACAAACTTTTTTTCATTCGAGTAACAAACGAGTAACAAAAATGTACCTTATAACATCAAAACAAGGTAAAACAACACCCAAAACCGCAACGGCTGTATTTCAGTATATTAGCAATGAAAATCAACACTTTAGGGTATTAAAAAAGCCCCTGTTTTAGGGGCTTTCTGTGGTCTGTGGCAGATTCGAACTGTCGACCTCTTCCGTGTGAAGGAAGCGCTCTGAACCAACTGAGCTAACAGACCGTGACGCTTGGTTCTCTTCTCTCTCTTAAAAAAAGGCGAAGCGCTGCTTCGCCTCGGGTGGTGATCTGTACAAGATTTGAACTTGTGACCTCTTGCCTGTCAAGCAAGCGCTCTAAACCAACTGAGCTAACAGATCATCTTTTTCTTTCGAAAAGCGGTTGCAAAGGTACGAACTTTTTTTTATTTACGCAAAAATATTTTACAAAAGAAACTCAACTCGCTGATTTTGAACAATAGATTTTTTCTAAGGGGAGCTTTATCCTTGTTTTTTATACCTAGAACAAGAGGCCAAAATCACGGAAAATGGACAACAAAATGGACAACACATGACCAGCAATCCAATTACGCATTGATTCACAATATATTGAAGAGATTAGTCTAACAACAGTGGGCTTGGCTATTCTATGGCAGATGGCTTTTATAATGCTGATAGCCAGCAAAGGAGCGTTGATAGAATGAAACCATGGCAATGGTTGAGAGCGCGTTTCTCCGAAACGCTAATATGTCTTGAACGGAATTAACTTGACATTTTTTTGCGCAAAAAAAAAGCAAAAAGGAAATGGAAACCACAAAAAAGAAAGTGA
>CAMUZR010000018.1 GCA_947165255.1 uncultured Bacteroidales bacterium | reverse complement strand
GATTATGCTTACAATACAGAGGTGACACTCTCGGCCACGGCCAACGAGGGTTTCCGGTTTGTGTGCTGGAACGACAGCGTGACGGACAATCCGCGCACCGTCACCGTCAGTAGCGATACAACCCTTACCGCACTCTTCGACACCCTCTATGTGACTTTGACCCTGACTGCCAACAACCCCGACTGGGGCACTGTGGAAGGCGGCGGCGATTATGCTTACAATACAGAGGTGACACTCTCGGCCACGGCCAACGAGGGTTTCCAATTTACCGGCTGGAGCGACGGCAGCGAGGAAAATCCCCGCACGATAGTCGTTACGGCTGACCTGGAACTTATGGCCAATTTTGCAGAACAGAATGGTATTGCGGGTGCTACTGAAAGCAATGTGAAGATTTACCCCAACCCCACAGACGGTGTGCTGCTCATCGAGGCTGACAATGTATTGTCTATAGAGGTCTGCAGCATGGATGGCCGCGTTTTGCTGCGTGACAAGCAAACGAATGGTATAGATTTGTCGTCGCTTTCGACTGGCATTTACTTTGTAATAGTGGAGTGCCCGCAGGGCAGGTCTGTACATAAGGTAGTGAAGCGGTAAGGTTACACTGGCCGTCAACACCTTAGCCAAGAGGATGCCTCACGACGGGGCATCCTCTTTTTTTACTTTTACCTATTGCCGTAGACAGAAGCTGGCTCAAGAAATGGCCTGAGGGATGCGATTGTGTGTGATGATGTGTGAGTTAGGGATATAATTATTCAACAAGAGTTCTAAATGCCCCATTCTTTGCAGCCATAAACTCCGAAACATGGATTGAAAGGGGTGGTTATGATGGGTGCTTTCGAAGAATCGCCCAGAAAGGGCATAAACACATTCAGCCCAATGACAACGCCCTGGGTAAACCGATGAGTTACCAATAGCGCCCTGTGGGGGCAAAACCATAAAGGCAGTACTAATAGAATCCACCTATAGCACTCCCTTCGGCGGAGGGCTGTAAAAAAGTTGAAAGAGGGTATTCAGTGAAGGCACGGCCTGCTACACCTAACGATTTCGAAGGGCCTTTGTGGCGGTTAGGATGGCGCCAAAATACTGCGAAAGGGAGATCTATTTATAATTAATCTTTGTATAATAGATTTTTTTTGTATTTTTGCAATTTTAAAAAGGACTAGGAAAATGCGACTTAAGGATATCATCACTAACTCTATCAAACGGCTTCCCATTCTGACAAAGTCTGTCATGATGTTGGTTGCGGCTGCGCTGATCCCCCTCATGTTCCCCAGGGGCGGCCACGGCATTCACTACGACTATGCTGTCGGGGGTATCTGGCGCGCGGGCGACTTGGTGGCTCCATACGATTTCGTCATTCAGAAGACACAGTCAGAAACCGAGCAAGAGATAGCCGAAATCAAAAGTAAGTCTATACTCTACTACCACTACGACAAGAGCGCCCATGCCCGGGCGGTGCAGAGGTTGGACGAGGTGACCCGCCGCCACCATGTGGCGAACAGGAGGCAGCTGCGCAAAACGGTCGACAGCATCTACCTGACGGGCTACCTGGAGATACCGGACAGCATGCCCGATTTCGAGAGCCACCGGCTCATACTCTTGGACGGCAATATAGGGTCGGAGCGCAACATGGCGCAGTACATCACTCCGCTGGACATTCGCGACACGCTGCTGCGCGACAGCATCTTGGTGCCGGATATTGCCTACGATGCCAACCGCACCCAACTGGAGCTGGACTCGAGGCTTTCGCAGCTAGGCTCCAGCACACAGATGGTGCAGCAGGGAGAACTGATCATCTCGCAGGGAGAGCGCGTGACGCTGGAACAGGCACAGATCATCGGCTCGCTGGAGAGGGAGAACGACAAGCACTTCCAAGCCGATTACAATCCCGTGGGCCGTTATTTCGGGCTCTTCGGGCTGTGCATCATTTCCTTCATGGCCCTCTTTTTCTTCCTGCAGAACACCCGCCACCCCTTGCTTGAGGACGACCGAAAGGTGCTATTTGTGCTAGTGCTGATACTGCTCATGTCGGCCGTGACGGCAGCAGTGGTGCACACCAATCCCGACTGGGTGCTGGTGGTGCCGCTGTGCATCGTACCGGTCATGATGCGTGTGTTTTTCGACATGCGGGTGGCCCTGTATGTGCAGATAGCCACTATCATCATCTTGGCCAGCGTGGTGCCCAACTCCTACGAGTTCATCTTCTACCAGCTGATTGCCGGCATGATGTCTATCGTGATGGTGCGCAATCTGGAGAGCCGCAGCAAGTTCTTCTTTGTCTGCCTGGTCATCTTTGCCACCTACTCACTCATCTACACCTTCGGCGTGCTGAGCCAGGAGAGCACCTTCCGCAGCATCACCTTCGACCGCTACATAGTCTTCTTCCTCAACGCCCTGCTGACCCTCTTGGCCTATCCGCTCATCTATCTCTTTGAGAAAATCTTCGGCCTCACAACCAGCCTGACACTGATGGAGCTCTCGTCGACCAACACACCTGCCCTGCGCGAGCTGTCGCGCAATGCGCCCGGCACCTTCCAGCACTCGATACAGGTGTCCAACATAAGCGAGGACCTCATCAACGAGATTGGGGGCAACGCGTTGCTGGCCAAGGTGGGGGCCCTCTATCACGACATCGGCAAGGTGCGTGCGCCCCTTTTCTTCACCGAGAACCAGAACAGCGGCTTCAACCCGCACGACGAGCTGGACTACCGCGAGAGTGCCTCCATCATCATCCGTCACGTGACCGACGGCTTGGACCTAGCCCGCAAATATCACCTGCCCAACGAGGTGCAGCAGTTCATCCGCACCCATCACGGCACCACCTATACGGGCTATTTCTACACCAAATACAAGGAGGCCCACCCAGGCGAGACCATTGATACAAACGATTTCCGCTACAACGGGCCCACGCCTTTCTCGCGCGAGACAGCCGTGGTGATGATAGTAGACAGCGTGGAGGCCGCCTGCCGCAGCATGAAGGAGCACGACAAAGACTCCATAGACAAAAAGGTGGACCAAATCATCGACGACAAAATCGGCAACAACCAGTTCCGCAACTGCAACCTCACCTTCGGCGACATAGACCGCATACGCAAGATTCTGAAGTCGAAGATGATGAGCATCTACCACGCTCGCATAGCCTATCCTGTGACCAAATAGTTATCAAAAGAAAACAAATATGGAAAACTCAACAAACAGATACACCCACTTGCCAGGGACGCCTTCAAGACGGAGAAAGGTGCCGCTGCTATGGCTGTGCCTACTGCTGGCGACCACATCGGTCAGCAGGGCGCAGAGCTTCACCACGTCAGGGACCGATTTCTGGGTGGCAATGATGCCCTGCTGGCTAGACAATGATGTGGACAGCTATTACCTCTCAGCCTCCGGTCCGCGCAGCTGCTCGATAACAATAGAGAACCCCAATACCGGCTGGTCGCACACGATGACCATAGCCGCGGGGGGCATCACCACCTATCAGCTACCCAACGTGCAATGCTGGCAGGCGGGGTCATGCATCATCAGCAACACCGGCCTCCACGTCACCTCCACCGACACGGTGCAGCTCTGGTCGTACCTATCCAGCCAAACGGCCTCTTCCTGCGATGCCTCACTGATACTTCCGTCCACGAACCTCGGCGCACACTATATCGTGCAGACCACACCTGTGGACCACAGCTATTCCCAAGAATCTCATGCACAATTCAGTGTCTTGGCCATCGAAGACGGCACCGTGGTGGACATGGTGCTCACCAACTCTACCTCAACTGGCATTGCTTCTGGCTCCACCATCACCCGCACCCTGAATGCCGGGCAGGTATTCCAGGTGCAGAGCCCCCACCAGCAGGGTGACTTCAGCGGCACCACGGTCAGAGCTCGCGACTGCAAGAAAATCGCCGTCTTTTCGGGCGCATCGGCAACCAATATGCCTTATGAAAGCAACACCTCGTCAGACGAAACCTACCATCAAAACTTGCCCATTGCGGCCTTTAGCACCGAGTGGCTGCTCACACCCACCGCCTGGCACGATACCGCCGACTATGTGCGCATCACTTCCCCAAGCGACAACTGCCAGATTTACCGCAACGGAAACCTCCTTACCACTATCAATTCCGGGCAGACCTATCAGTTCAAACTGAATGCGCCTGCCCATGTCGCCACCTCGCACCCCGCAGCCCTATACCAATACCTCGACAGCCGCCATAACTACAGCACTGGCGGTGACTGGGGCGACGTGGCCATGTTTGCCCCCAACCCCATCAACCAGACAACCAAAGCCTGCACTTTTCCCTGCCTCCCGGTCAGAAGCCGCCCCCCCGAAACCAGCAAATACTATGTCAACGTGGTAGTACCCACGGCCGAAACCGCACTTTTGAAATTGGACGGCAACCCATTGACAGGTTTTTCACCTTTCCCCGGCACCAACTACAGCTATATTCGACAAAGCATCACCAATTCAGCCCATGCCCTCACCACCACAGGCTCGGGCTTCAGTGCCTATACTTACGGTCTTGGCGAAAACTGGGAAGCCTACGCCATGTCGCTTGGCGGCACCGACACCACCATCACCAATTCACTCGTCAACCTTGTCACCCTCGACACCTCACTCTGTTCCGATGCTTTTTTTTGGGGTAGCCTGATACTGCCAGTGCCAGGGACATATCGCCTACTGCAACATAACGACACCAACAGCTGCGACACCCTCTTCTTTGTCACGCTCACCAAAATTGTGTCCTCGCGCGACACCGTCGACTCGGCCCTTTGCGCCAACACCATCCTGTGGGGCGACACCACGCTGACCGTGCCCGGTTTCCACACCCTCCACTACCCTGCCGCCAGCGGTTGCGACAGCATCGTTTGTGTCAACCTATCGAGAAAAGTCACCCAGCTGGACACCATCGACACCGCCTTCTGCAAAAGGTTTGTCACATGGGGCGACACCACATTGGCAATTCCTGGATCCTACACACTGCACTACCCCACCGCCGAAGGTTGCGACAGCGTGGTTCATCTCAACCTAGATATATCATACGGTTATGAAATCACCATCGACACCAGTGTCTGCACCAGCACCTTTCTGTGGCAGGACTCGACCTTCGAAGTTCCCGGCGACTATATCCTCACCTACTATGCCTCCGACGAATGCGACAGCAACGTATACCTTTCCCTGCACTTATCCGAAGGGTATCAAGACAGCATATACGACAGCTCCTGTGTCAGCCCCTATCAGTGGCAAGACACAGCACTGGACGTACCGGGCAATTATGTATTCCACTATACCGCCTCCGACGGCTGCGACAGCACCGTACATCTGGAGCTTTCCGTGTCCGAAGGCTATGAAACATTCTTCGACACGGCAAGTTGCGACAATCTCATCCTATGGATGGACACCGTTTTCGACGTGCCAGGCAGCTACGAAGTGCATCTTACTGCTTCGGATGGCTGCGACAGCACTGTACACCTAAAAATCTTATATTATCCTTCCTACGAGACCTTCGACACCCTCCGTCTCCACGGAGAACAGCTCGACACCACCATCAACGGACAGAGATACACCATCGGAGACCAATTTGACAGGACCCTCCAAACCACTTTGGGCTGCGACAGCATCATCCACACCCTCCTTGTGGGCGAAAATTGTCATCCCTTCATCTGGATTCCCAACGTCTTCACACCGTTCCAACCCACCAACAATATCTTTCGCATCCAGAGCCAAAACATCACTGAAATGACCGTCTCTATCTATCAGCGTTGGGGCGACTGCATCCACACTTTCGACGGCCTCACCGAGGGCTGGAACGGCACCCTCCGCGGCCAACCCTGCCAAGAAGGAGCCTACGTCTATCTCATCCGTTACAAAACAACCTGCACCCCAAAGCCCAAGACACTGGCCGGAACGGTGACCATACTACACTAACCTATAGCTATGAAAAAGAAGATGCATCGATCACAACAAAAACAATCTCACTCCAAAGGCTTTACATTGATCATGATGCTGCCTTTCATACTGTCGTGTCTCAATCCCTTGGGACTCAACGCCCAGTCGTTTACTACTCAAGGCACTGACTTTTGGGTGGCTTTAATGTCTAACACCTTAGTTACAGACATAGACAGCTACTACCTTTCGGCTTGTGGCCCTCGGAATTGCTCAGTTACAATATCAAACCCCAACTCCGGATGGAGCCATACAATCTCGGTTAGCGCCTTTGGAATTACAACTTATCAACTCCCCACCTCAGAATGTTGGGAAATGAACAGATTTGGGATTACAAACAAAGGTCTGCACGTAGTTTCCACAGACAGTGTCCAAATATGGGTATACAACCATAATGGAACCCCATCCTCATGCGATGCTACTCAAATACTGTCTACAACCTCCCTCGGGACCGAATATATCGTACAGTCCACACCCGTGGACCACTGCTCTTTTCTAAATGAAAGCCGCTCACAATTCAGCGTCCTAGCAACAGAAGATTCCACAATCGTCGAAACCACCTTCAGCAGTCCAACCGCAAACGGAATCGCAGCAGGAACCACTCGTTACGACATCCTCAACGCAGGTCAGATATTACAAGTCCAAGGCCCGTCCAATAGCGGCGACTTCAGTGGCACCACCGTCACCTCCCTGCATTGCAAGCGCATAGCAGTCTTCTCAGGAGCCTCCAACACCTCCATCCCCGACCCTGGTGGTAGCTCGGCTGACCACACATACCAGCAGAATATACCACTCGAAGCCTTCAGCACCGAATGGTTTCTTACACCCACCGCCTGGCACGACACCAGCGACTACGTCAGAGTCACCGCCGGAGAGGACAACTGCCAAATCTATCGTAACGGAACCCTCCTCAACACACTCAACCGCGGTCAAACATACCAATTCAAACTCAACGGCCCTGCCCATATCACCACTTCGCAACCAGCCGTCCTATACCAATACATGGACGGAAGATACAAATCTTGGGGCGATGTCGCCATGTTCGCTCCCAATTCAGCCCATCAGGTGAGTCGCTACTGCACATTCCCCACATTCCCACTTAATAACCGCCCCGGCTACAATGCCAAGTACTACGTTAACATTGTAGTTCCAACTTCCGAGACATCCCTCTTACTCCTCGACGGTTCACCCCTCACCGACTTCCAACCCATAAGCGGGACCGCATACAGCTACTCCCGTCATCCCATCACCCAAAATAACCACACCCTTTTCACCTCAGGATCTGGCTTCTGTGCCTTCACATACGGACTAGCCGAAAACTGGGAGGCATACGCCATGGGCCTCGGTGGAATCGACACCACCACACGCATCACGGGCAACATCGATGTGACCATCGACACAGGCTCATGTACAGGACAACTCCATTGGCACGACACCCTGCTGCTAGCCCCATCCACCACTCACTTCACGGTGTCTGCTCCCGAAGGGTTATGCGACAGCAGCTACACCATACACCTCACGACCTACCCGTCCTACTTCGACACGATTGACAGCATTACATGCCTAGACCAACTTCCTTGGAACGACTCACTGCTTTCAGTCCCCGGCACACATACTTTATCATACCAAACCATTCAAGGGTGCGACAGCATCATCACCCTCCAACTCCACAAAGCCCCCTCCTACTTCGATACCATTGACAGCACTGCCTGCCAGCAAATGATGCTTTGGGGCGACACCCTCCTCTCGGTCCCAGACACCCACATCCTTCATTATCAGACCATCAATGGATGTGACAGCACCATAATGCTCCACCTTTCGCTTAGTCCTTTGCCTGAAGGCAGCCTAGACACAGGTTGTTGCAACGACACCCTCTATATACAGCAATACGCACTAGCCGTTCCCGGCGACTATACTATTACTCTCTCCTACCCGCAGGGGTGCGACAGCATTATCCACCTTCATGTCGATACATTGCCCCACTACTACCAGTTCGATACAGTTTATGTAAAACCCGACAGAGGGTACCTAGGTCCCGGCGGTCGGCAATACTGGCCGGGCGAAACATTTGAAGACACCCTCTTCACCCAGATGGGCTGCGACAGCATTATCCACTTCACCGTGATGCCCAACCCCGACACCTCCTGCCATCACCACTTATGGATTCCCAACATCTTCACCCCCTTGCTCGGCAATAACAACCACTTCCGCATCATCAGCGACAACATAACCCACATGACCGTTAGCATCTTCCACCGCTGGGGCGACTGGGTGTGCACTTTCGACGGTCTCACTGAGGGCTGGGATGGAGCCAAGAACGGCACTCCCTGTCCCGCAGGCACCTACGTCTACCTTATCCGTTTTGCCACCCCCTGCCAAAGCAATGTAAAACCCATTGTCGGAACCATCACCCTTATACGCTAAAACATCAAGAATAACTAAAAAATAATATAGTAACATGAAAAAATCCATCCTCACCCATGCAGGCATCATCGTCATCCTGCTCGCCATCTCGGCACTCTATTTCATGCCAATCCTTCAAGGCAAAGCCCTGCCACAGGGAGACCTACAGAAGTATGAAGGCATGGCCAAAGCTCAAAAAGACTACCATGCTGCCACCGGTGACTACTCAACCTGGTGCCCCAGTATGTTCAGCGGTATGCCTGGATACCAGATTACCAACAGCCCGCAACATTCCATGTACACTCCCATCAAGAATGTACTTTCGCTCCAAATCTTCAACCGTCAGAACGACATGGGCGTCATGTTCCTCTATCTGCTCGGATTCTACATTGCCTTGGTCGCCCTCGGACTCAGCCCATGGTTGGCACTCCTCGGCGGACTTGCATTCGGTCTTGGAAGCTACAATATCATCATCATCGAAGCTGGGCACATCACAAAGGCCTGGGCCATGTCAATGATGGCTCCCGTCCTGGCCGGAATGCTCCTCTGCTTCAAAGGATCTTCCCTATTCCGTTCCGACAGGCGAAAAGCTACCTCACACCTCGTGTGGGGCGGAATCCTCTTCACTTTGGCCTTGGGGCTGCAGATTGCCCTCAACCACATTCAAATCACATTCTATACTGCCATCGCCGGAGTTGTCATGGGCCTCGTATACCTTGTCTATTCCCTCAAGGACAAGTATTTCCCCCGTCTCCTCCTATCCGTCCTCGTACTCGCCATCGGTGCACTGCTGGCCATCGCCTGCAACACACGCCATCTGCTGGTCAACCAAGAATATATGCAATACACCATGCGCGGCGGAAGCGAAATAACCGTCAACCCCCAAGACCTCTATGGGGCTGAATATCCGCGCAAAAATAACACCAACCAGGACGGCCTCGACATCAACTATGCCTTCAGTTGGAGTTACGGCATCGGCGAAACCTACACCCTCCTTGTCCCCGGTGCCCGCGGGGGCGGCAGCATGGAACCTGTCAGCCACAACAGCGCCAGCTACAACAACTTCCACCAAGACAAGATGCCGCTCTATTGGGGCGACCAACCCTTCACCTCCGGCCCCGTCTACTTCGGTGCCATCATCATTTTCCTCTTCGTATTCGGTATGATAATGGTCAAGGGTCCCGAACGCTGGTGGATTCTCATCGCCACCCTGTTGGCCATCATGCTCAGTTGGGGCAAAAATTTCATGGGCTTCAACGAATGGGTCTTCAACCACCTGCCTCTTTACAACAAGTTCCGCACCCCCTCTATGAGCCTTGTGCTGGCCAATGTGCTCACCGTCATTATGGGCATCCTTGGACTCCGGGAAGTATTCCGCGAAAACCTAGACTCCAAACGAGCCTTACGCGCACTCTACATCTCAGCCGGCACTACAATCGGTGTTGTCCTGCTAGGGCTTCTCTTCTCTGGAAGCCTCAGCTTTAGTGGCAGCGCCGACAATGAGATGGCAGCCCAATATGGCAGCCAGTGGCCCATGCTACAGAACATCTTTATCCAAGACCGCAAAGCGCTTTTCAACAGCGACTCCTGGCGCAGCATTGCCTTCATAGCCCTGGCCGCCGCCACACTGTTTGTCTACATTAAATTCTTCAGCGGAAAAAAGAAATCCTCCCTCGTCGTCACCGCACTCCTAGCACTATTCATCGTCATCGACCTCCAGACCGTCAACAGTCGCTACTTAAGCAGTGAAAACTACGTCCGTAACGCCCGACAGCTGGAAATGCAGCCCGCACAGTACGACTACGAAATCGACGCCCTGGCAGCACAAAACGGCGACCAAGACTACCGCGTTCTCAACCTAGCTGTCAACACTTTCAACGACTCCAAGCCCTCTGCCTTCCACAACCAGGTCGGCGGATACAGCGCAGCAAAACTCCGTCGCTACCAAGACCTCATCGATTTCTACATCTCCTACCAAATCAATCCGCGCGTCCTCAATATGCTCAACACTCGCTACATCGTTCTTCGCGACGGGCAAGTTCAGCGCAACCCAGATGCCCTTGGCAACGCATGGTTTGTCCAAAACATCATTCCGGTCAACAATGCAAACGACGAAATCCTGAAACTCAATGATTTCAACCCTGCTACCGATGCCGTCGTCAACCTCACCGAAATGGGCAATCAGCTCAACAGCCTCACCAAAACCACCGTCCAAGGCACCACTTCCCTACCCGTCGACAGCAACGCCACCATCGTTATGGAACACACAAAACCAGTCCACCTCAATACCCTCACCTACCATACCCATAACGCCCACACCGCACTGGCCCTCTTCAGCGAAATTTACTACTCACCCGACTGGAAAGCCTATATCGACGGGCAACCGGCAGAATATCTCCGAGCCGACTACATCCTGCGCGCCATGGTCATCCCTGCAGGTGACCACACAATTGAATTCCGCAATGAGTCGCCCACCATGCACCGCCTTGACAATATCACCCTCATCTGCTCCATCGCCACACTACTAGCCATTGCTGCAACGCTATTCATATATTACCGTCGGAACTCCGCAAAAGAAAAGTCAAAATAATCAACCAAAGGAGTTAAAGTGAGCCATACTCTTTTGCCCACTTTAACTCCTACTTTATCATCCATATCACCCACCAAACGATATACTGCCTTATGTTATCCGCCATTATCTGCACCTACAATCGCGACAAATACATCTACAACGTACTCAAAAGCATTGCCGAAAACGACTACCCCCGAAACCTATACGAGATAGTCCTCGTCAACAACAACAGCACCGACAACACAGAGCAAGAGTGTCGCCGATTCCAATCTGACTATCCTGACGTGCAGTTCCACTATTTCGTCGAAACACAACAAGGTCTCTCCTATGCGCGCAACTGTGGCATCCGCAACGCCCAAGGCGACCTCCTAGTATACGTCGACGACGATGCTACCGTAAACAAACAATACCTGGCCACCTACGCTGACTTCTTCGAGCGCAAAGAAGGGAAAAAACGGCTCTCCGACGGCTCTTTCGACACACGAGAAATCGATCCTCTGGCCGTTGCAGCCGGCGGCCCCATCCTTCCCGTCTATGAAACCCAGGAACCCGCCTGGATGTCACACTACACCCGACAGCTCATCACCGGCAAACTATATCTGGGCGACAAAGAACGTCAATTCCCCGGCGATGCCTTTCCTGGCGGAGGCAACGCCTGCTACCGCAAAAGTGTTTTCGACACCATTGGCCTTTTCAACGTAGACCTAGGGCGGAAAGGCAACAATCTCATCGGTGCCGAAGAAAAAGACCTCTTCGACAAAATGACTACTCAAAAGATGAAATTCTACTACCTCCCCGGCGCTATCCTCTACCACATCATCCCCGAAAAGAAACTCACCGACGACTACTTCCAGCGACTCACCCATGGCATCGGTGTCAGCGAGCGCTATCGTACCAAGCAAATCTCACAAAAAAAATACCTTCAGCGCCTCTGGAAAGAATGCATCAAATGGGGCGGCACTATTGTCCTCTGGCTTTCCTTCGCTCTCCGTGGCCAGTTTGCCAAAGGCAACAAACTCGTCGTCTTCCGCTTCAACGTAACCCGCGGATTACTAAAAGGCTAACCTCACTATAAGCCACGCACATAATCCAGCAACCGCTGACTGGAGTCATATCGAACGGTCTCGCCCCAGAATTTCTCAATCAGGCGCGACCGTTCGTCTTCATCCATCCTATAGTCATGCTGATCAATAACACGCAGCAAATCGTCAAAGTCAAAGACCCTCTTCCCTACCACATTCTCATCAAAAGGATAGAAAAGATCTCTCTCATTCAAATACTCCCTATAGTCATACAGATACAGTATCACCTCCTTCCCTTTCATCAGAATGTAATCATACAGCACCGACGAATAGTCTGTAATCAGCACCTGGGTATAGGGAAGCAATGGGTACACATCCAACGTACCCGGAAGGAAGAGAATATGAGAGAACGTCTGACTATCCCTATCCACCACTACATAAGAGTGAGGTTTAAGTATCAATAGTTCATTTTTACTCTTCAAAATCTCGTTCAACCGGTTCAAATCCATACTCTGAGTAAAAAGATGCCGCTGCGAGTCGCGCCATGTAGGCATATATATCAGAACTCGGCTATATTGTTTCATCCTCTCAATCAACTCCATCGTAGTCTTCGGCTCATACCTCTTCACAAAGTCCAAACGGCGCTCATCCGTATAGGTAAGTACATCATTTCGCGGATAGCCGAACTCCAAACAACGGCTCGGCGGAACACGGAAAGCTGTAGAAAACATATGTGTCTGGAAAGGCGTAGAAGTAACAATATAGTCAGGCGCCCTGAACGACTGCGGATGGTAATAAACCTCCTTAAAATTCCTCTTTTGGTATCGATCTCCCAACGGACCCGTAAGAATATTATACTCAATCCGTTTCAAACCTATCCCATGCCATAGGTTCACACAGACAGCCCCGCCCGAAAAACTATAGAAAATATCCGAAGTATAGGAATTAAAAAACCAATATTTCGACGTCAGAGCATGCCAGATCCCCCTTGGCGAAACCACATGATATGCCTTGAACCCATGCTCCCTCACCAACTTCACCGTCGCACGTGAGTCACTAATCCAAGCGGCATCAATATCCGGGCAGTGTTCACAAGTATGGATAAACAAATACTTAGCGTTGTCATTGAATGCTCCTGCAAAACTACCAAAAGCATATTTTTTCTTATTCCTTACAAAAAGAAAAGAAATGGGGTATAAAATATAGCAAAAAGTATAAAATATAAATTTCATGACTCAAGAATAAATATTACGTATTTTATGTATTACCAATTCTTATTAATAAAAAATAACAACACTTAAAAAACGAAAAAAAAATAATAATATTGTTTTAATTATAAATAATCAATTAACTATAGATTCAACATCGAAGTGCAATATTGTGCAAAGATAGTAAGAATTTTTGTTTCGGTGAAGAAAAGTGCAATAATTTTCCGGGTCTAAGGTTGAGTTCGGTCTGCACATAGAGGATGTAATCGTCAGACAGAGAGGAGAAATCGGTGCCGTTAGGTATGTATTGTCGGATGAGTTTGTTGGTGTTCTCGATGAGGCCTTTCTCCCAAGAGGAGTAGGGGTGAGCGAAGAAGACCTTGGTGTGGAGTGATTTTGCGATAAATTTGTGTTGGGCGAACTCTGTTCCGTTGTCGGTGGTGATGGAAAGGACGTAGTGTTCAAATGGCTTTAGCATCTGGACGACGAGCCTGGCCACTGCCTTTGCATTCTTGCCTTTGGGCGACTTGGCGATGAGGCACTTTTTCGAGGTGCGCTCGACAAGGGTCACGATGGCGCCCTTTCCGTCCTTGCCCACGATGGTATCCATCTCCCAGTCGCCGAAACGTGATTTTTCATCCCCTACGGCAGGTCTCTCGTCAATGCTCACACGGTCTTTGATGGGAATGCGCGAGCTTACCTGCCGTCGCCTGTGCTTGAGGTGGTGGGACAGGAAGGTGTACAGCGAGCCCCCGCGTTCCTTGTCCTGCCGGATGATGTGGTACAGCCACTCTACAGAGACGCAGTTCTTGCCCTCTTTCCTGCGAACACCGGCAATGGTCTCGGCGACCAGTGGCGGTGGATGCACTGGACGATTTCCTGCCAGTCCTCTTTCGACAGTTTCCTTGGCCTGCGGGGGATTGTTTTTTTCCTTTCGGCGAACTGCTGCGCGTCGATTGCAACGTAATGCCGGTGCATATTGGAGTTGTTTTTTATCTCCCTGCTGACGGTTGATTTACTGATACCTATCAGTTTTGCGATGTCTGACTTCGACATTTTTTCCTTCAGACACACAGAAATTGTGTATCTTTGCTCCTTGGTAAGATGATGATATTTTTTCATAAGACAACTCAAAAGTAGTCATTTTACCTGAGAGTACCAAATTTTGGTGCTCTTTTTTTCTACTCAATGTTGCACTTGTAACTGGAATTTAGGCTTTTCCGCCCAGGCGGCGGAGCCCACTCGGCGGTTCGGCCACAGGAGGACGCTAGTTCTTTGTTTGTGGATAGAACAACGATAGACCTACTGTAGAACATATATCAAGGTGCAGGCGAAGCAACCCTAGGGGTTGGAGGGGGTAGGAGGTGCCTTTTTGCTAGAATTTGTAGGTATAGCTCACGCCGGCCCAGCCTTTGAAGCCAGTCTCGCGGGTGTAGCTTTTTAGCTTGGTGCCTTCGGCATTGGCGTCGACGCATTTTTCGCTTATGCGGTCGGCCAGCAGGTAGAAGTCGAGCAGGTTGGCTTTCGACAGTCGGTAGGAGGCGCCCACACTGAAGCGCAGGCGGTTCAGGTAGGCTCCGTTCCAGCCGCTGATGAACCATCCGGGGTCGCCCTTCTCGTTCATGCTTTGGGTGAGGTAGGTGCCGTTCTGGTAGACGGCGGCGATGACGGGCGCGTTGAGCGTGTGGCGCAGCTCGGCGTAGGCGTAGGGTTCCCACCGTTGCAGGCCTTTGTAGGCAAGTTTCAGCCGGCTTTTGAGCTCCAGGAGGGGCTGCGGATTCTGATAGATGTTGAAACTGCCGGTGCGGTAGGTGGCCTGTATGCGCTCGCGGAGCGAGAGGCGCCAGTCGCCCAGGGTGTAGCCTGCCGTTGCGTCGGCCATCAGGCGGTGGCGGCTGCTCTTGAAGGCCGATGTGTTGGCGCTGTAGGGGTTGATGAGGCAGTAGCCGAGACCTAGGCGCAGGTAGTCGTTCACCTTATATTTGAGCCCCAGGCTCGTCTGCAGACGGCCAAGGGAGCCGAAGTTGTTGTCGAGGCGTACCTCTTCTTCCAGCCCTAGGTGCAAGCCTTTGGCCAGTTTCTTTTCAACGCCTATGGTAAGGCGGCCGCCCAGCTCGGGGTCGAGGTCCACAGGGGTTTGCGCTCTCAAAGCAAAGGGGCACAGCAGCGCCCCAATCGCTGCCAATAAAAAAATGAAGGTTCTCTTGTGCATGATTTTTTTTATTCTGGTTTTTCGGAGTTTTCGGAGTATTCAGATTATTCTGATTATTCTGAATATTCAGATTATTCTGATTTTTCTGATTCTTTTTGTTCTTTACCTTATTTTTAGTGCCACCAGCCGCCGCCACCGCCGCCGGTGTAGGTGGAGAGGCTGACATTGCTGCCGCCGCTGACGGAGCCGCTCACGGTGAGGGTTCCGTTGAAGTAGGAGGTGCCGCCGCTGACGCTCACGCCCGAGGCAAGGGTGGGCTGGCTGTTGCCGCTCACTACGAGGGGGGAGCCGCCGCTGGCCGGGGTCTTGAAGGCGTAGACTTCGTTCCCCACCGTGAGGGAATACCAGGTGCTGCGGTTCCAGGAGTTGGTGGAATAGCAGGTCTGGGCGAGCGAGGCGCCCCGTTCGAGCCCGCCTATGGCTATCAAGGTGCCGCCGTTGACATAGAGTTTGTAGCCCCCTTCGGTGTTGGCGTCGACGGCCATTTCGGGGCTGGAGGCGCCTATGGCGTAGACCACGCCGCCCTCGATGTAGAGGTTGCCGTTGGCATCCATGCCGTCGTTGCCTGTGGAGTGGGCGCAAACGTAGCCACCGCTGATGGTCATGTTGCCAGCCGCGTTGATGGCGTCGTCTTTGGAGTAGCTGTAGACATGGCCGCCGCTGATGCTGATTATTCCTTTGGATTCAATGCCCTCGTGGCTGGAGGCGCTGACGGTGATGGAGCCGCCGGAGATGTTGATGTCGCCGTCGCACTTGATGCCTTTGGCCGACACGCTGTTTGAGTTGCTGCCGCCGCCCCAGTGGCCGCCGCCGCCCGACGAGCCGTAGTTGGAGCCGGTGCAGGTGATGCTGATGGTGCCGCCCGAGAAGATGCCGGAGCCGTCGCAGTTGATGCCTTTGCCGCCCGTGCCGCTGTTGGTGATGGTGAGGGTGCCGTTCTCCATGCGGAAGACCGAGTCGGCCTTGATGCCGGCCGAGCCGGTATAGTCGCCGTCGTCGCTGTCGTAGGCCGTGCCGCCGGTGATGTGGATGGTGGTGTTGCCGCCGTCGAAGAGCACCAGCGAGTCGCTGCTGATGCCTTTCTTCATGTCGGCGCTGACGCTGATGTTGAGTGTGCCGCTTGACACCTGCACGTAGTCGTTGGCTCTCACGCCGTGTCCGGCCGTGGAGGTCACGGTGAGCACGGCATTGTCGGTGAAGCGCACATAGTCGTCCGATGCAATGCCCGATTTGCCGTTGGCCGTGACGGAGAGCGAGCCGCTGCCGCTGACAATAATTTGCCCTTCGGCAAAGATGACGCCTTTTTCGTCTTCGCTGCTGGGCGTGTTGCTATAGGTGCTGCCGTCGGCGAGGGAGTTGCTGCCGTTCACCACTAGGTAGACCGCCTTGCCCTTGTTGGGGTTGGCTTGGGTGCCTTGCACATTGATGGCTGCGCCGGCTGGATTGGCGATGCTTACATTGTTAAGCGCAATGGTCTGTTTCTTAGTACTGTATATTTTCAGGTAGCCGTTGCTGGTAGTGCCGCTGAGGTCGTACTCTATCATTTCGCTGCCGGTATATACGATGGTCACACCGTTGCCGTCGACGGTGGCGGAAAGGTCGCTGCCTGTGCCCGACACGGTGGCATCGCCCGTAGGCGAGAAGACCACCGCCACGGTGCCAGAGGCCACTGGCAGGGTGTCGGTGTCGTCGGTGGGGTCTGCAGATGGGTCGTCGACAATAGTGATTTCGTCCTTGCCGCAGGCGGCCAACGCCAGCGACGCCAAAAGAAGGATTTTAATGTATCGTTTCATTGTATGTGCAAATATTATTTCTACGTATAACGTGCTATCAATCTTTTTATTGTGCCATATTTTTTTTAACATCCATTGCGAAGTGCCATTTTTTTTTCGTTTGTTTTTCTTTTCTGCAGTTAACATTCCTATCTTCGGCGCAGTACGCTGTTGCTCAGCAGGAGGAGAGAATTTGCATGTAACTTTGCTAGTGCGATGCCGAATTGCTTCGGCTTTTGCGCCGAGGGCAGGGATGCCACCGCATTGAGGAACGGCCCGAAATATTAAAATTTAGGAAAAATGTCGTTTATTCTGAAAAATTATGTATTTTTGCAAATTGTTTCAACCTAGGGTTGGAAGTAATATTTTTATGTGAAATTAAATCTATCAAATGTCATGAAAAGTATTGCAATACTTTGTGGCGGCGGTCCCGCCCCCGGAATGAACACAGTGGTTGCCTCAGTGGCAAAAACCTTTTTACGCGACGGCTATCGTGTCATAGGACTCCACGGCGGCTACAGCGCTCTCTTCACAGAGAATCCTCGTATGCAGGACTTGGATTTCTTTGTGGCCGACGGCATCTTTAACAAGGGCGGCAGCATGCTCAAGATGAGCCGTTTCAAACCCACTGATGAGGACTTCGAAAAACGCTTCAACCTCGCCATGTTTACCGACAACGACATTAAGTTGCTCGTAACCGTCGGCGGCGACGACACAGCCTCTACCGCCAACCGTATTGCTAAATTTCTGGAGAGTAAGCACTACCCCATTGCCAATATCCACGTGCCCAAAACTATTGATAACGACCTGCCTCTGCCCAACGGCTCGCCTACTTTTGGCTATAACAGTGCCAAGGCGCAGGGCTCTGTCATTTGCAGCACCGTTATGGAGGACGCCCGCACCTCGGAGAACTGGTTTGTGGTGTCAGCCATGGGCCGTTCTGCCGGCCACCTTGCCCTCGGTATTGCCGCTTCCTGCCATTACCCCATGGTGGTCATCCCCGAATTTTTCAACAAGACCGAAATCACGGTGGAAAAAATTATCAACATGGTTGTCTCGTGCATCGTCAAACGCAAGATTCTGGGCATTAACTACGGCGCAGCCATGATATCCGAAGGCGTTTTCCACAGTCTTTCCGACGAAGAAATTAAGAACAGCGGCGTCCATTTCAGCTACGACGAACATGGCCATCCCGAATTAGGCAAGGTGTCGAAAGCACATATCTTTAACGACATGCTCGAACGCAAGATGGGCCAGCTGAAGCTGAAGGTGAAATCGCGTCCCGTCGAGGTGGGATACGAAATCCGCTGCAACAACCCCATTGCCTTCGACCTCACTTACTGCTCCCTTATGGGCATGGGTGTCCACACCCTCTTCAAGCAGGGCTGCACCGGCTGTATGGTATATGTCGACCACCAGGGCAACGTCGCCCCGCTTTACCTCAAAGACCTGCAAGACCCCGCCACGGGCAAGATTCCTCCGCGCCTGGTCAATGTGGACTCGAACGAAGTCATGTCTTACGTCGACGACATAATGGATTACATTACCCCCGCCGACTACGAGGCAGCGAAGAAATACCTGCCCAACCCTGAGGAGTATGACTTCAAGAAAATTTTAAATTGGGAATAATGTCTTATTGCGAATTCTGAGTTCTGAATTCTGGGTGATTTCGCCTGGTTCAGAATTCAGAATTTTGCATTGCAAGACGCTTAAAACTAATGGTATGAGAAAATTCACCATCATCCTTTTGACACTGCTGACGGCGCTGGGCTCTATGGCACAAAAGCCGGGCGATGTGGTTATCCTTTTTGAAAACGACGTACACTGCGCTGTGGATGGCTATCCTATGTTGGCGGGGCTGCGCGACAGCCTGCAGCGCAAGGGCTGTCATGTGGCTGTCGTCTCGGCCGGCGACTTTTCTTTTGGTGGCCCTATTGGGGCAGCCTCAAAGGGCGAATTTGTGGTGCGGATGATGAACGCCGTGGGCTATGATGCCGCCACTCTGGGCAATCATGAGTTTGACTACGGCCTGGGACAGTTGCGTGAGCTGGAGAAACAGCTTAAGGCACCCATGCTTTGCTGTAATATGCGACAGCATGCGCTGCCCGAGGCGTTTAATTTCCTCCCCTTTGTCATCCGCGACTACAACGGCATTCAGGTTGCCTTTGTGGGCGTGACTACCCCCACGACGCTTTACACCTCGCTGCCGACGGCTTTCCAGGATGAGAAGGGTCAGTACCTATACCATTTCAGCGCTACCAGTTTGGCCGCCTGCGTCCAGCAGTCTGTGGACATGGCGCGGGCAGCGGGAGCCGAAGCCGTGGTGTTGCTTTCGCATCTGGGCGATAGCGACGGTGTTCCCACCTCGGTGGAGGTGATGAAGCAGGTGCGGGGAGTGGACTTGGTGCTAGATGGGCATGACCACCATGTCATCCCGCAGCGCACAATAGTGGACAAAGATGGCTACAAGCTGCCCTTGGCCTCGACAGGAACCCAATTCCAATATGTTGGCATGGCAGTGCTTTCCGACGAAATCCGCACCCGATTGGTGCCGGTGGACAGCTTGCGAAAAGTGGGCTGCATCAATGCCCAGGTGGCCGACACGCTGCGCGTGGTGAAAGAGAGTTTTGAGGCTATGGGCAGCCGCGTGATTGGCACCACCCAATTCGACCTCATTGCCGAAGAAAACGACATACGCGTTGTCCGTCTGCGCGAGACCAATCTGGGCAATCTGGTGGCCGACGCCTTCCGCGAGGAACTCCACACCGATATTGGCTGGGTCAACGGCGGCGGGGTGCGGGCCAACTTGCCTGTGGGCAACATCACCCACAGCCAGCTCTATGCCGTCTGCCCCTATTCCAACCGCATTGTGGCCATCCGCACCACCGGTCAGGACCTCCTGAACGCACTGGAAACAGCCGTGCGCGAGTACCCCAAGGCCGATGGCTGTTTCCCCCAGGTGAGCGGCCTCAGCTTCGAGATTGACCCCAACATCCCCTCCAGCGTGGTGCTGGACGATAACGGGCGGTTCCTACGTGTGGACGGTCCCTACCGCGTGAGCAATGTGCGAGTGGGGCAGAAACCCCTGGAGCTGGAAGACTCCTACACCATTGCGAGCAGCGAATATGTGCTGGTCAACGGTGGCGACGCCATTTATTTCCCGCACAAAGAGTTGCTTCCGTCCGAAAAGACAACCGATCTAGTACTTTTGGAAAAATTCATCACTGAAAAGCTAGGCGGCAATGTCAACGTCCCCTACGACAAAGCACAAGGCAGAATCGTTTTCAAATAGAAACTATTTTTTTTTCTGAAACAAAACAAATATTAAAATGAAAAAGACATTTGCATTCCTCCTCATGGCCGCCCTCACCTTTGGTGCCATGGCAGAAAACACAAATCTTCTGAAAACAACCGAAGTCTCGGCTCCTATCATCGAGCGCTCCTCTTTCAGTTTCCACTGGGGTTTCAACAATTGGGGCTCCTCTGCCTTTGCCGGCCTCATGGGTCCCCAAGTGGGCTTTGCCGACATCCGAACCTCCTTCTCCAGCTACCAGCTCAGCTACTCCTACGACATTCTTCATGCCGAACATTTCAATGCAGGTATAGGTCTTGGCTATGAATCCGACATCTACAAGTTCAAGAGCAAGTATATCGTTTGGTCCGACGGCCATTTCCGAGTGGCCACACCTGCCCAAACAGGCGACTGGAGTTCCCGTTTTGTCACCCGCTACGTGCAGCTGCCCATCCACATCGGCTGGGTTGACAGCAAAGAAGTCTTCAGTGTCCGCCTCTCGGCCATTCCCGCCATCGGCTACTCTAACAAAAATACCGGCCTCAAGCACAAGATGGACAAAGCCAAGGACCAGACCAATCTCGGCGATGCCCTCCGCCCCTACAAACTCGACCTCCGTTTGGACGTAAAAATCTATGGCATAGGCGTCTTCATGCAGGTGTCCACCTTCTCTCTCTTCAAAGATGGCTACCAAGATCTTTATCCCATCAAGTTCGGCTTCGTCATTTAGTTTTTATAGAAAAAAGAACAAACCTGATACAGAGCGCCTCTTAGGGAGCGCTCTGTATCTTCAATCTAAAGAAGAAAGATCAACTCGCCAGTTTAAGCAGCAAATTAGAAATGAGGAAAAAAGTAATATACCCTGTCCTGTTAGTCATTATCATCTTATCGGTATTATACTTTATTCGTTTTTACCCTCAGCAGATGATGCCTGTCGGAAGACCAGTCACCGTTTTGACTCCTAGTCCAGACCGTTACCATAATGATTGCCTGCACCCCTGTGTCCGTCTTTTAGGCGATGGAACTTATGTGATGGTACAGTCGCCTTATTACAAATGGGACAATCAAGTAGAAAACCCCATGTTCTATAGGTCAACATCATTAATGCACTGGGATGAAGCCACACTGCTGTCCGACACTCCCGAAACTGGTTATAACTCCGACCCCAATATCTATGTCGAGGACTCTCTTCTATATGTTTTCTGGCGAGAAAATGACTCTCCCTTATGTAAAGAAACAGGCGGTAAGACCTTGATAGGAGGTGCTTTGAATAATCAGAATGAAGTACGTAATCTCAATCGTTATTTAGTTAATCACTCTAAGAACGAAGAGACGGGTCTGTGTCCGATACTACTGAAGCATCAAGGCAAGTACTATTTCTATTGTACTTGGTATTCATTTGAACCAGAACGCAAAAATATCGGAATTGCAATTTGGGAGGGTTCTTCCCTTGAAAGGCCTGACTTTGTTTTATCGGATACCATCCGTTTCACCAATCCTCTCGTTTGTGACAAATGGCTGCAAAAGAAATTATTTGGACGATTATGGTTCATTCCCAAACCGTTACGTTATGACCTCTGGCACTTTGATCTTTTCGAACATGAAGGTAAGCTTTACATGGTCTCTTGTGCTGAAAAAAAAGACAACATCATGCTTTCTGTTTCCGAGGATTGGAAGCATTTTAAGACATATACAAAACCCTTAATCAACAATCATTATACAGAAAGCCATATTGGCTACAGGCAGTATTATTATAAACCCACAGCCTTTGTCCAAAACGACTCCTTGTATCTATTCTATACCGGCAACCCCAAGGGCGACCACGACAGAAATCAGCTCTACTTGAGTGTCGAATCACTTCAGGACCTTGGTATTTAGACCTATTTGGTATTATCAGTCATTTGTACTGATATAATGGAAAGTAGAATTCTTTCCCCACTGTGATTTCTTGGCAGTTATATTAAAAACCGCTACGAGCCATAGCTCATGGGAAGAATTCGCTAACCATACCTGCTTAAGGGCCTCTCTAGGTTGTTTTTTTTTGCCTTAGGTTTCGTATTTGGTTCGTCTATGTAGGATAGAACATATATGGAGCATGTATAGAGGAACGATAGGGCATGTAGCGGACGTATACTGGAGGATTGGGGTCGGATTTGGGAGTGAGGTATGGGTGGACTTTGGCGATTGGATCGGGTATGCGGGACGACGGCGAAGTGAGCCGGGGTCGGGAGACTAGGATTGTTATTAACAGACGGTGTTGCAAAAGTTTTTGCGGGCTGACGGTGTCGGAGGCGAAAAATTTCGTACCTTTGCAATTTCAAATATTGTATACTTATGCATAATGCCATTCGACATAAATTGTTGCTCAGACTGATACCTATCTTTCTGATGGTGATGGTGGTGGCTGTTCCTGCCCAAGGACAGACCAAAAAGCAGTTGGAGCGCGACAAGGCCAAGATTGAGAAGGAAATCGCCCGCCTGACCAACGAGCTGAGCAAGGCCAAAAAAACGACCAAGGCTTCGGCCAACCAAATATCCATTATAAAAAAGCGCATTACTGAGCGTAACAATCTCATCGACAACATTAACCGCCAAATGGGAATGCTGGACCGCCAGATTGTCCGCACAGAGGACTCGTTGCGGGTTGTTCGCGGTCAAATCGACAGCATGAAGGTGGAGTATGCCAGGGTGGTGAGGACGCTTTATGGACTGCGGCAGAACCTCAACTCTACCACATTGGTTCTGGATAATGAGACCTATAACTATAGTTACTTGAAATTGAAGTACTTCAACGAGTACGCGCGTTATCGCAAACACCAGGCCACCACGATACACCGCAAGGAGGTCCAATTTCAAGACATGAGTCTAGACCTGCAGCGGCAAAAAAAAGAGAAGTCGTCGCTCCTGAGCCAGGAAAAAAAGCAGAAGGACGCCCTCTCGCGCGAGCAAATGCAGCAGCAGAAAAAGCTGGACAAGAGCCAGCAGGACGAGAAGAGCCTGAAGCAGCAGATTGCTAAGAAGGAGAAGCAGAAGCAGCAGTTGCAGAATCAGATTCAGCAGTTGATTAATGCCGAGGTGGCAAAGTCGACCACCGGTGGTGGCACTTCTGCTGCCGGCAAGTCGGGCAGTGCCAAACCCTCCACCACAGGTGGCAGCGGCACGGGCGGTAAGGTCTACAGCGATGCCGCTTCGTCTGATTTTGTGCAGAACAAAGGGCGACTGTCGTGGCCGGTTTATTATCGTTCTGTGTCGAGGGAATATGGGCTGTATACGCATGCTTCGGGTGGGCAGAACCGCAATTACGGCATCGACCTCAATTGTGCCCCGGGCGCCACGGTGAGTGCTGTTTACAGCGGCACGGTGGCGCGGGTTTTCACTGCGCCCAATGGCAGCAAGGGCGTCATTATTCGCCATGGGTCTTATATGACGGTGTATGCCGGTTTGGGTACGGTGGCGGTAAGTCAGGGTAGTAAAGTTACAACCCGTCAGGCCATAGGCACTGTTTACAGCAGTGACGAGGAAACCTCGGAATTCAGTTTCCAGGTTTGGTGCGGCAAGGATGCTTTGAATCCAAGGCATTGGTTGAAGTAGTATATGTGTATTAATCTTGTTTTGAGTAAAATATTCATGAGAAAGTTCTCTTTATTGTTGATATGTTTGGTTGCGATTGTATCTTTCAGCCAGTGCCAGGTGCGCGGGATGAAGAAGACAGTGCGAAAGGCAGCCAACTCGGCCCTGTCGGCCAGGCGGCCGTATAGTGCCCAGGTGGGTACGCTCTGGGTCGACTCGGTGATGAGCAACCTGTCGTTAAGTCAGAAGGTGGCTCAGTTGATGGTGGTTCGGGTTCCCTTGGATATGTCAGAAAGGGAACAGCACAAATTTGAGAATCTGTTACGCGATACTGAGGTGGGCGGTGTCTGTTTTTTTGTGGGCACGGCTCGGTCGACCCTGCCGTTAATCAAACGGTTCCAGTCTATTAGCAGCGTGCCGCTGTTGGTGTGCATCGATGCCGAATGGGGGCTGGGTATGAGGCTGAAGGACTGCTACGCCTTCCCCCAAAATGCCGTCTTTGGCCAGTTGCCGCATGAGATGGACACCCTGCTGTTCGACATGGGCAGGGAAATTGGAATGCAGTGCAAGCGCATGGGCATCCATGTCAATTTTGCCCCGGTAGTGGATGTTAACAGCAATCCGGACAACCCAGTCATTGGACCGCGCTCGTTTAGTGCCGACCCGAAGCGTGTTGCCGAATTGGGCGTCCAGTATATGAAAGGCCTTCAGAGTGCGGGTGTGATAGCCGTTGCCAAGCATTTTCCCGGTCATGGCGACACCAAGACCGACAGCCATTTTGATCTGCCCATCATCAACCACACAAGGGAGTATATGGACACGGTGGATCTGTATCCATTCCAGCGCCTGATTGATGAAGGCGTTGAAGGGGTGATGACAGCCCACCTGCAGGTGAACGCATACGAGAAAGAGCCTAACCACCCGTCGTCGCTTTCCAGTCACTTGGTGAGCGAGTTGCTCCGTCAACGGATGAAATTTAGCGGGCTTGTGATTACTGACGGACTCGACATGCAGGGGGTTACAAAATACTATCAGAAAGGCCAGGGCGAGTTGGCCGCTCTGCTTGCCGGAAGCGACATATTGCTGCTCCCGCCCGATGTGCCAAAGGCAATCAAGTGCATTTGCAAGGCTGCCAAAGACGACCCCGAACTGCAGCGGCTGATTGACATGCGCTGCCGCCGAGTGCTGCGGGCAAAATATGAGCATGGCTGTGCCCAGTTGAGGCCTGAAACGTGGCGGGTTCCCAATAGGCAGGACAGCCTGCGATGCGATGCCATAGTGCGTTCGCTACGCCTTGCAACGGATGGGGTCATTGACAGCATTGTGAACGACGGCATTGCCAAACATGCCTTCCCCGGTTGCCAGGTGTTGGCCATGAAGGATGGTAGACTTCTCTACAGGAAGGCATTTGGACACATGACCTATGATACCGCTTCACCTGCCGTGACGATGAATACGGTTTACGACTTGGCGTCGGTCACCAAGATGGTTTCCACCACCTTGGCAGTGATGAAATTGGTTGAAACGGGCAAGGTGAGGCTGGACGACCCCTTGAGTCGGTACCTGCCATATCTGAAGGAAACAGACAAGGCCAAGATAACCATCCGACAGGTGCTTAGCCATACTGCAAGGCTGAAATCGTTCGATGCTTACTGGAAGGAGGCTCAAAATGCTGAAGAACCTCGTGAGAGTGTGATTTCCCAAGTCGTGGCAACGCCCCTGAATAGTTATGGAGGCTATGAGTACAGCGATTTGGGCTTTATCCTGTTGGGCGAGATGGTGCAGTATGTCTCAGGTCAAAGGCTGGATATCTTTGTGGATCAGCATTTTTATTCCCCTATGGGGCTCTGCCATACGCATTTTAACCCAATTGAGCACGGCATAGATTGCGCGAACATTGCCCCAACAGAGTTGGATAGTCATTATCGTAACCGATTGGTACAGGGTGTGGTGCATGACGAAAACGCTTATGCTATGGGCGGAGTGTCGGGCCATGCAGGACTCTTCAGCACGGCTGACGATTTGGCCCGTATTTTGCAGATGCTGCTCGATGGAGGCACATACGATGGCAGACGGTATCTTAAATCGGAGACTATAAATCTTTTTAATAAAAGGTATTATGAAAAAAATGGGTGCCGACGGGGACTAGGGTTCGACAAACCGCTGTTGAAAGGCAGTGGAGGAAGTGCATGCGACGAGGCTTCGCAAAAGAGTTATGGACACACTGGATTTACAGGCAATATAGTGTGGGTGGACCCGGAGTGCGGTATGGTTTATATCTTCTTGTCCAACCGGGTCTATCCTAAGCCTTCGCCCAATAGGTTGGCCAGTATGAATATCAGAACCCAGATTCAGACCTTGCTATACAAAGGCATAACCCAACCCCTGCTGCTCCAGGCCGATGGCGTGGCCAGATTCGGCAACTGAAATTGATATGGATTTATACCTCTTCCTTTATAAAATCATCCTCCCAGGCAGATACCGCGACTATCTGCAGCGGGCAGACGGCAACCTGGACAAATTGCGTGAAACCCTGTTGCACAAGACTTTCTATGAAGAGTATGACCGGTATGACTTTGCCCACAAATCTCAGACCCAACGCCGCACCTATATAACCGACCATTATCGCAACCGCGTCTGCCGCCGCATCAACAACCCGCGCCAGCAGGCCCTCATTATGGACAAATATCGTGCCGCCCAAGTCTTGAAAGACTACTATGGAAGGCGTTTTATGCAGGTGGCCTCGGAAACTGACCGGGCAGCATTCATTCGTTTCGGCGAGAGCATGGGCCAGTTGGTGGCCAAGCCGGTGGATGACTGCGGAGGTAGGGGAGTGCGCCTACTGGCGCCCCAGGCCTCCCACCAGTGGGCAGACCTGTTTGACGAGATGATTGGGCAGAAAAGACGCTTCATTGTCGAAGAACGCATCGTTCAAGACCCCTTTATGGCTGTCTTCAACCCCTCGTCGGTCAATACCGTCCGCATCAACACATTCCTACACCGGGGACGTGTAAGCCGGTTCACCGCTATCCTCAAAACCGGCCGCAAAGGCACCTTTGTCGACAACGGCGCCCAAGGCGGGGTCATGGCTTTGGCCCACTCGGAAACAGGCCTTATCGTAACCGATGCCATTGACGACCTCGGGCACTCTTTCACCGTCCATCCCGACAGCGGGCAGGCCTTCAGGGGGGTGCAGATTCCTCGCTGGGAAGAGCTGAAACGTACCACCACTGATATGGCCCTTCTCTTTCCTCGCCTCACCTTCATCGGCTGGGACATGACCCTTACTCCTGACGGCTGGATAGTCGTTGAGGGCAATAAAGGCGAGTTCTTTGCCGAGCAAATTGTCCTTCGTCGCGGCCTGAAAAAAGAATTTGACCAGATGTGTAAAGATGGCGCTAAAAATAAAAATTCTGAATTCTGAGAGGCTGTCGACCCACTTAGAATTCAGAATTCATAATATCTTTTTGCGGCTACTGCCTATTTTACTGCCTTACGAATCACAATGTTTTGTCCGTCCAGGCAGCACTCATTAGGACCGATAAGGTTGCAGATGACCTCGGCAACATCCTCTGGCTGCATAATAGTGGACGGGTCCTCATCGGGAGCCAGGCGTTTTCTTAACTTTGTTGCGCAGCGGCCAGGCGAGACGCAGTAGACAGAAATGCCGTACTCGGCCAGTTCGGCCGTCAGGGTTTGCGACATAGAGATGACCGAAGCCTTGGATGAAGCGTAGCTCAGCCAACCTGGCCGTGGAGTCATGCCGGCCGTAGAGGCGACATTGAGGATCTTGCCCCCGCCCCCTTTCATGTACTTCACGCATTCACGCATGAGCATGAATGGGGCGAACACGTTTACCTTATATGTCAGTTCGAAACTTTCTAATGATGTGGTGAGAAGTGATTTGGGGTCTGTGTAACCCGCAATGTTAAGCAGGCAGCTGATGTCGCCCATTTCGTTGTGAATTTCCTCTACCACTGCCGGAATGAGTTCGGGTTTGGAAAGGTCGAGATGATATATCTTGATTCTATCTGTTGAAAGGAAATGGGTCATTTCCTCCCAAGTGCTGTTCATGTCTTTCTCATTGCGGCCGATGAGCGCATATTTGTCGAATAGCCCTTCTTTGGCTAAACGTATCGCAGTGGCTCTGCCAATCCCGGCACCGAAGCCGGTAATAACACATGTGGACATAGGTCTATGGATTTAGAAGTTTTATTATTTTCTTCTGACGAAGAATTCTTTGTATATTTGTTCGCCGGCCAGCATATCGATTCGGGTGGTTAGTTTGATGTCGTATTCCATACCTTCGCAAACCTTAATTTTTGTTTGAGGGAAATAGTTAAACACCATACTGGCATCTTCGGTAAACTCTTTCTGTTCGGAGCGAGCCTTTTCGTGGGCCTCTTTTAATAATTGGGTTTCAAATTTATGAGGAAGTTGGACGTTCAATAATTCGGAACGGGTCAACACACCCTCGACATAGTCGTGTCCACGTATCACGGTGAAGGGGATGCTTAATCCGTACATGGCATTACGGCTTTCTTCGTTGATGAGACGTTGAAAATCTTCGGTCTTGACGAATGGCCTAGCAGCCTCATGGATGATAACATCAGAAGTTTGAACTAACGACAAGCCGTTATAGACCGACTCTTGTCTGGTTTCACCGGCGGGAGCGAAGCGAACAGGTTTACGTATTCCGTATTGATTTAGCATCAGTTGTATGGAAGAGATATACTCGTCTGTACACACTATGATTATTTCTGATATTTCGTTGACCAGGTCAACCCGTTCGAGAATGTGCATGATAACAGGCTTGCCAGCTAAAAGAAGGTATTGCTTTGGAACGGTATTGTGCATCCTTGATCCCGTTCCGCCAGAGAGTAAAACTAATGAGTACATATTATTAATGTTTATTACGTTTTAATTTTGCAAAGATACGAACTTTTTACAAAAGAGAGAAATAAATGTCATTTTTTCCAAAAAATGACAGGATCAGAATGAGTGGGACTTGATATTAGCTGAAGAGGGTTCCTAAATTCCAGTTACAAGTGCAACACTGAGTAGAAAAAAAGAGCACCAAAATTTGGTACTCTCAGGTAAAATGACTACTTTTGTGTTGACAAATGAAAAAATATAATCACCTTACCAAAGAGCAAAGATACACAATTTCTGTGTGTCTGAGAAAAAAAATGTCGCTGTCGGCAATTGCATAATTGATAGATGTTAATAAATCAACCGTCAGCAGGGAGATAGAAAAGAACTCCAATATGCACCGGCACTATGTCGCAATCGAAGCGCAGCAGTTCTCCGAGATGAGAAAAGCGGTACCCAGGAGACCAAGGAAACTGTCAAAAGCGGATTGGCAGGACATCGAGCAGTGTCTCAAGAGACATTGGTCGCCGGAGACTATTGTCGGTGCCAGAAAACGGGAGGGAAAGACGTGTGTGCCGAATGAATGGATATACCACATAATCCGGCGGGACAAAGAACGTGGAGGAACCCTCTACACCTACCTGCCGCATCACCTCAAACACCGCAAAAAGCCCGTAAGTTCGCGTATCCCCATCAAGGACAGAGTGAGCATTGATGAGCGCCCCGCCGTGGTGGATTCTAAAGCCCGTTTCGGCGACTGGAAACTGGACACCATCGTCGGCAAGGACGGCAAAGGGACCATCGTCACCATCGTTGAACGCACCACAAAGAAAATGCTCATGGTAAAGTCCCCTATGGGTAAGAATGCAAAGGCTGTGGCCAAGGTCGTCGTCCAGTTGCTCCGCCCTTTTGAGCATCATGTCCTTTCCATCACCACCGACAACGGAACCGAGTTCGCTGAACACAATTATATCGCAAAAATACTGCACACCAAGGTCTATTTCACTCACCCTTACTCCTCGTGGGGAAAGGGTCTGATCGAAAACACAAACAAACTTATACGACAATACATCCCTAAAAACACCAATTTCTCTTCACTCTCAGATGACTTCATCCTCTTCGTTCAGACCGAACTAAACCTTCGACCCAGAAAAATAATGCACTTTTCTTCACCGAAACAAAAATTCTTACTATCTTTGCACAGTAGTGTTGCACTTCAAGGTTGAATCTATATTGGTAGATGCGCACAGGAGCAGGGCAATAAAACTGCGCAGTCGGCGTTATTAGGCAAGATATGACGAAAAGAAGACTGACATTTGTAAAGCCACTACTGCTGGCAGCGGCCATGCTGCTGGCGACAGGCATGGCCATGGGACAGAGCAGAGAGGCGGCAGAGGAAAACACCGTATGGCAGCAGCGGGCCGAACCCATCGTGGCCGGCTGCACCACCGACTATCAAAAGGCGCGGGCCATATACGATTGGGTGTGCCAGAACATTGCCTACGACATGGCCGGCCGCATAGGCGACGCCAACACCTGCTGGACGCAGAAACGGGGCATTTGCAGCGGATACAGCCAGCTCTACATAAAACTGGCTGGGGGCTGCGGATTGGAGGCCGTGGAAATCAGCGGCTGGGCCAAAACCCTCAGTTTCAGCAATGGCAAAGGCCCGCACGCCTGGGTGCGGGTGAAGACCGAGAAAGGCTGGACACTGGTGGACGCCACATGGGGGGCCGGAGAGGTAATGACCGACAAGAACGGCACCAAACGCTTCGAACGTCAGTTCCGCCCCTTCTGGTTCGACGTGGCTCCCCAATGGCTTATATTCACCCATTTTCCCAAGCAGAAAGAGGAACAGCTGCTGGCCACCCCCATCAGCGAGGAACAGTACAAAAAGTTGCCCATCCTTTGGCCGTCGATGGAGGATTGGGGCATGGAAGCTGCCCCGACGCTCGACTACTGCCTTACCCACCCTGGCGCGCGGATGCCCAAGACCTACGACGTACCCACACGCGTGGCGGGAAAACTAAGACTAGTGGAGATGCCGATGAGCCGCACCCTCACGGCTGGAAAAAGCTACCGCCTGGTGGTGGAGGCCGCGGACGAGAACTATCGCCCTTTCCTGCAGCCTAACCTGGAATGGAAACAAGAGGGGAACCGCTATAGCGTCACCCTCAAACCCACGGCCAAGCAAAAGACCGTGCGGCTGGAGATTGGCGAGCCGGACGGAAACGGAGGCTGGACTCTTTTCACCCTGTTGGAATACGGGGTGAAGGGAAAATAACTACGGGCAGGCTACTGGGCTAGAATTTGCGAGAGGTCGGAGGCGGTAAAGGTGAGGATGAGCGGCTGGCGCCTATAGGCCGAGCCATAGACGTAGCGGATGGTGGCGTCGGCAGCAATGAGGTTCTTCACCATGGTGGCCACCTGTGGGTCTTGCGACTTGAAATAGGTTTTCATGTTTTGTCCAAACTCCTCAAAAAGCTGGAGACTGGTTTCGAAACGCAGCATGACGGAATCGGGTATCTCGTAGGTGATGGTCATGAGCCGCTCAACGGTGTCGTAGGTGCACTGCATGAGGCGGGTTTCCTTGTCGACATGTATGGGGGTCTGACGCTCCAACTGAGCGGCCAAGGCCATGAGATATCCAGAAGGCGAAGATTGGTCGTTTTGCCGCTGCATGGTCTTTTCGTAGACATAGTCGAGCATCCAGGGAGTGATGACGTAAAAAACCGAGTCGGTTAGCGAGTGGTTGCGGTAGACATGGCGTATCTGGGACTTGGAGAGTTTGGCCGAGATGGCCAGGGCATTGGTGGTGTCGTCGACAAGAGCCATAGCGCGGGAAATGCGGATATTGTCCATATTCTGCAAGAGGTACTGACGAATGCCGGGCCAGGCGGAGTCTTGGTATTCGAGCGTCATGGTGAGGGTGGAGTCGACAAAATAGCACTGCACGAACTGTTCGTCCTTGCCCATGGCCATTGGAAGGCGGGCAGAGACATTGCGGGCATAGTTGACCAGATAGTCATGGCCCATACGGTCGACGTCGACAGCCGTGCCGACAGCACTGCGGAGGTCGCTGTTGGTGAGAGTGACCTTGAGGCCGCCATAGCCGGCGAGATTGTGGTTGGTCATATCGGTCGTCACCTGAAGGGTGAGGCCGTAGCCGTTGTCGGCCAGAAGAGTGAGGTCCCAGGGTCGGTCGGCTTCGGCAAAGAGGGATAGATAGTATTCTTTTTCGGGTCGGATGGTCTGGTCGGCGTCGAGCCTTATTTCGATGAGGACGGATTGATTGTTCTTATTGACGCGGGCTGTGATGATAGTGAGGCTGTATTGGGACGCGTAGTAGGGAGCGATTTGATTGATTTGCCGGGCAAACATGGCGGCAGCGGCAGCGGGGTTGGACGGGACGCTCTCGTGGTGAGGGATGGGGGCAAAGGCATCGTCGGTACGCTGGGCCGCAGCCGAGAATGTCAGTAGGGCGGCAAAGAGGAGCAAAAGGGAATAGCGTTTCATTGTATATTTGTTATAAAAGGGGGTTAATAAAGGAGACTGAAAATGTCGCTGAGGATGGTGGCGGAGGCAGGGTCGAGGGCAGCGGGAAGGGTGGGTGGCTGCTGGGTGGAGGCACCGCGGAGCAATGACTGAGCCAGGTCGATGGCATCGGGTAAAAGGCAGTCGGAGGCAATGTTGATGGAGGTGATGGTGGCGGAGGGTTCGTCGACTTGGAGACTTATTTCCACCCCGCCCCAGTCGAACTGGGCACTGCGCTGGGCCTCGAACTGCTGCCAGCGGCCATATTTCCATTCGGGCGAGGCAAAGGAAAGGCGCAGCTGCTGCACCTCGGGGAGGGAGGCGAGCTGGTGGAAATCGAGGGTACGGACCGGGGTGCCGTATTCCTGCTCAAAGGCCGAAAGGAGGTGGGGGACGATGCTGGCGGCGGTAATGGCGGGATTGAGTTCGGAGAGATTGACCACACGCGACTGATGGGAGTCGACGCCATGTTTGCGGAGTTTGGCGGGTTTGACTTTGAGGTATTTCTGTATGGCCTCGACGTCGGTACGAATGAGGATGGTGCCGTGGTGGAGCCGTTGGTTCCTGCCCTTGGAGAAGGCATTGCCTGAGAATTTGCGCCCCTGGCAGAGTACGTCGTTGCGACCCGAGACTTCGGTTTGAAGTCCAAAGGCGGCCACGGCCTTCTGCAGCACCGAGAGTTGGCGCGACTGGTCGTAGAGTTCGTAGGGGACTACGAAGGAAAAATTGAGGTTGCCCAAATCGTGATAGACGGCGCCGCCCCCCGTGCGCCGACGCATGAGGAAGCCGCCGTCGGATTCGAGCTGCTCGACGTTGCACTCGGAATAGGGGTTTTGATATTGGCCGATGACCACCGTGCGGCGGTTGCTCCAGAGATAAAGGGTGACCTGGCCATTGGAGGGCAACGAAAGCAGGTAGTTCTCAACGGCAATGTTGAGATAGGGGTCGGACTGATTACTGAGGAGAAACTGGGGCATGGGTGGGACGTTTGTTTTTTACTAAGCTGCAAAAGGGGGATTGGTGATGGCCCCACCTAGCGGAAGAAACGCTCAAGAGAGGTGGTGACAGAAATGAAGTTAGGCGCCTGCACAAGATGGTAGTTGTTGCGGGCGTAACTGATTTTGAATCCTTTGACGTTGAGGCCCAGGCCAAAGGAGAAGCCTGAGAGGTTGAAGGTTTCGGCGGCTTTCATTTCGACCATCTGGCGATAGCTGTAGCCGAGGGTGGCATAGAAGGCTTTGCCAATATTGAGTTCGATGCCCACGCCTAAATGGCGGAATGCCTTATCGGCAAATGTGGCGAGAGGCGACTTGGTGAGGTTCTGGCCAGTGAAGGGGTCGGTGGTGGAGGAGGGATTGAGCGGATCCTCGTAATTGAGATCCCAGGTCTGCAGCTCGTTGAGGGCAAAGAAAAGTCGGAACGGGGCATCCTTGAGTTTGTATGAACCCGAAAGGGAGAGTTCGAAGGGGAGGCGTTCGGTGACGTTGTCGAAGGTGAAAATCTGCGCCCCGATGTTGCGTCCCATGACGGTGAGGGCAAAGGAGCGGTCGGCGCTGAAATAGGTGGCCGCCAGGTCGATGCCGAAAGCAAAGGCGGTGTACTCTTCGTAGTGGGAAAGGATGGGTTTGAAGTTGGCTCCGATGGCAACATTTTCGTCGATGGCGCGACCCCAGCCGATGGACATGACGTAGTCGGCGGCAGAGAAGGAGCCGATGGGCTGTTCGTACTCATCGTAGCCTTGGAACTGTCCGTAGCTGTCGTAGCGGAGACCGAAGGTGAAGGCTCCGAGGTGCTTGAAGCTGTGGCTGTAGGCCACGGAGCCGAAGGTGGAACCGGCAAAAAGGCTGACGAGACCCACGGAAAGTTGGTTGCTGGTGCGCGGAGAGATGAGGGAGGGGTTGTCGAGGGTGAGGGCTATGTCGTCGTCGTAGAGAGAGAGGTAGTCGAACCCCAGTCCTGCATTGCGGGCAGAGGAGGGCATGTCGAGAACCGAATAGGTGGACAGGCCGGCTATTTGGGCTTGCACGGCCGTAAAGGAAAGGAGAAACAGGATGACGACGGAGAGTCTTTTCATGTCGGAGAAAACCATAACGGCGGGCAAAAAGCCCGCCGTATGGAAAGTAATGATATTATTTGTTTTTCTTGTTGCGCTCGTGACGCATGAGGTGGCTGGGCTCGAGGGCCATGCGGTCGGTTTCGAGCAGGCTGGCCACGCCTTCGTCGACACGGCGTTTGGCCTCGCAGGCCTCGCAGTGGCACTCCTCGTGGTAGTTACGGGGCTCGGTGTAGGTGGTGATGACACCCTCGAAGTTGCGCAGAATGACCTTCTGAGGACTCTGGGAAATAACATAGGTGGGCATGACGGGGGTTTTGCCGCCGCCGCCGGGAGCGTCGACCACGAAGGTGGGTACGGCATAGCCGCTGGTGTGGCCGCGGAGGTTTTCGATAATTTCGATACCCTTGCTGACAGGGGTGCGGAAATGCTCGAGACCCATGCTGAGGTCGCACTGATAGATATAGTACGGACGAACGCGGTTACGCACCAGTTCGTGCATGAGTTTCTTCATCACGTGGACGCAGTCGTTCACGCCGCGCAACAGCACGGTCTGGTTGCCCAGGGGAATGCCGGCGTTGGCCAAGCGGGCGAGAGCTGCCTCAGCCTCGGGGGTGAACTCATTGGGGTGGTTGAAGTGGGTGTTGAGCCAGATGGGATGGTATTTCTTCAGCATGTCGCACAATTCGGGAGTGATGCGCTGGGGGCAGACAACGGGAGTACGGCTGCCGATGCGGACTATCTCGACATGAGGAATGGCGCGCAGGCGCTGGATGATGTATTCGAGTTTTTTATCGCTGACCATGAGGGCGTCGCCACCGCTGAGGAGCACGTCGCGCACCTGAGGAGTCTTCTCAATGTAGGCCAGGCACTTCTCGATACGCTCGCTGGGGCTCTCGTCGTCTTTCTGACCGGCGAAACGACGGCGGGTGCAATGGCGGCAGTACATGGAGCACATGTCGGTAATGAGGAAGAGCACACGGTCCGGATAGCGGTGGGTGAGGCCGGGAGCGGGAGAGTCTTCGTCCTCGTGCAGTGGGTCGTTGAGGTCGGCCGGGGCGATGTTGCACTCGGCACCCTGGGGAATAGCCTGACGACGGATGGGGTCGTAGGGGTCATTGGGGTCGATAAGAGAGAGATAATAAGGGGTAATAGCCATGCGGAATTTGGCCAAAGCCTTCTTGATCCCCTCGGCCTCCTCGGGCTCGAAGGTGAAGTATTGGCTCAGCTGCTCGTAGGTCTCGATGCGGTTCTTGACCTGCCATTTCCAATCGTTCCACTGCTCGTCGGTGACGTTGGGGAAGAGTTCTTTTCTACGGTTTACTTTCATAATATAAACTGTTGTATTATTATTATTTTTTATTATTCAATCATATAGACAAATAATGCGCACTCAACGGCACACAAAATTGAAAGTGCAAATATACAACTTTTTATTGAAATGGAGAGAAGTTTTTTTCAGAAACCACAGAGAAAAGATTCGCTACTGTTTGCTGGCAAAGACTCCATGCTCGCGGGCTCCTGTGTCGGAAAGCTTTCGCGCAGGGATGCCGCCAACGGTGCAGTTGGGGCCGAAGGAACTATTGACCACAGCATTGGCCCCAATGGCCACATTGTCGCCTATCTTGATGGGGCCGTAGATTTTAGCGCCCGGGCCTATGTACACATTGTCGCCTAGAACGGGGGTGCCATTATAGTCGCCTAGGTTGGTACACGCATGGAGCCGGCAGCCAGCTCCTACCCGCACTCCGGGATTGACCACTACCGTGCCTCTATGGACAATGCAGAGCCCTGGGCCGAAAGTGTTTTTGGGAATGGTGAAGCCCAGCCTCACAGCCAAGCTGTGGTTGAGCAGCTCAAGCAAAAAAAGCGACAGCACACGCCAGGGACGGCAGTTGGTGAGGTATTCGATACGCCGCAGGCGCAGCAGAAAGCGAAGCTGGTCCACCTGCAGCCATAAACGAGGCGTAAGCCGTTCCCAGCCATAGGCCTCCACATCGGCCTTGACGAACCTGTGGTAGTCGGCTTTTGACGCTATCCGTTGATAAGGCATGTGACGAAAAGTGTGAAATTAGAACCTGCCGAAAGAGACTGTCCTCCGGCAGGTTTGTATATCAAATCGTCGAGCTAAAATCGAACGAGGTGTTTCTTAGGCGTAGAGTTCTTCGAAAATCTTGCGGAGTTTGGGACTCTCGCGGAGTTCCTGCAGGGTGAATTCGGCGTGGCCTTTGGTGTAGCCGTTGCCCATGATCATGTTCACGTCGCTGCCGATACCTTCAGCGCCAAGGCTGGCCTTGGTGAAGCTGGTAGCCATGCTGAAGAAGTAGACAATGCCGTCGTCCTTGGTGCAGAGCACAGCGGTCATTTCCTGGTCGGGAACGTTGACACAATTGATAGTAACGTCGGCCATCTTGCCGTTGGTCAGTTTCTCAACCATCTCGTAAATCTGGACGGGGGTCATACCGGCGGCACTCTCCACGATGTCGCAGAAGCCGAGGTCTTTAATACGCTGGGTGCTCTTGGGGCTGTTGGCAATGCCAATGACCTTACCAGTCACGCCGACGCGCTTCTTGGCCTCATAGCAGCAGAGCATACCGCTCTTGCCACCGGCGCCGAGGATGACGACGGTCTGGCCATACTGGCAGAGCTTGGCGGTCTGAGCGGGGGCACCGGCAACGTCGAGGGCGCTGAGAGCCAGCTTTTCAGGCATATCAGTAGGAATCTTGGCATAGATACCGCTCTCGAAAAGAATGGCCTTACCCTTGATGTCGACCTGGTCGACCTCGGGACGGATAGCCAGAATCTCGTCAATGCGGAGGGGAGTCAGCGAAAGGCTGACGAGGGTAGCGATGCGGTCGCCTTCCTTCAGGTCAATCTTGCCCTTCAGAGCGTCGCCGATCTTTTCGACCTTGCCGAGGAGCATGCCGCCCGAACCTGTGCGACGGTTGCGGTGCTTGCCCTGGAGCTCAACGTTGAGGAGCATCTCTTTCTTGACCTCTTCCATAATTTTGTCCTGGCTGGCACCTTCGCCGGCCTGCTGCTTGGCATAGTTGTGAATGTCGGTGAAAGAAGCGGAGTCGATATTGAGGGTCTGGACATCGATAAGGATCTCGTTGTCGTAGAGAACATCCATGTTATTGTCCAGTTTGTTTGCGGGCTGGGGAAGGACGCCCTTGGGCTCGATGACACGGTGAGTGCCGTACTTGTTACCTTTAGGTTGCATAATAAAATATTTTTATGTTATTAATTATTAATACTTTCTCGCCAAACGGCATAGTCGTTTAAAACGTACAAAGATACTATTTTTTTTCAATACAGAAAGAAAAAACTTAATAATTAGAAAAAACTTAGTGCCTTAACAGTCGTTTTCATGAAGGGAAAAGAGTAATTGACAAAAGGGTTTTGCAATTGAATACTAATAGTCGAGTATTGCGGAAAAGAATCGGCAACATGTACATTCTTTCATCCCGTATAGAAAGCGATTTTTATGGAGATAGAGAGGATAGTATTCACCCACCTTTCATCACGCCTACCCTCTCTATCGTAGTTTCCATTATTCTTCTACTGCTATTTTCAGGCCGGCAGAGGTGGCGCGGAATTCGGGGGCGTAGAGGCACTGAAGGACGGCGGGGGCAAGGGTGAAAGTGCCGGGGTTGGTGACATAATAGGTACTTTCGATTGTGTATTTGCCTTTGTCGAGGCGGTCGATGTAGACGGCATCGTGGCTATTGTTGACGGCAACATAGTAACCGAAGCCCCGGCTCCAACTCCAACCGGAGGCGGTGGTAACCGGCTCCAAGCAGGCGGCACGGAAGTTTTTCATCTCCACATACTCCAGATTGCGGTCGCAGGAGAGCGTCAGAACAATACGCAGACGGTCGCCCACATGCAGCTTTGCAGACCCTCCGGGGACTATCTCGGCCAAAGTGCCGTCGGCATTGACACGGTATAGGCGACGCGTCATCTGGATACCCGTCTCGCTGGCAGGAATTTTGTCCATCTGCTCGGTATATTGGTAGAAAAGGGCTCCCCAACTGATGCCCTTATTCGGCCTTTTGACTGTTGCCGAAACAGAACCGGAAGCACTCAGCTCGGCCAGGCTGTCGGCGCGATAGGTATGGCGCAGATAACCTGTCCCCCCGACAGGGGCATCCAGCGTGTCGCTCAATGCCTTGCCGGACACAATGATGCGGTCGGATTCCTTTATCTGTTCGAAAGTGCGTTTGGCTGCCCTGTCGGTGGGCATCAGAGCCTGAATGGCGCGCAAAGTGGCAATGTCGGAATTCCAACGAGTGGTTTGCTTCTGCTTAAGAAGCCATTGCTGCATCTGCGCTACGGAAAGGGTGTCGGAGGGCATCACCTCACGAAAAGTTTCAATAAGCAGAGCCTGTGTCTCCACCGGACGTTGGTAATAGAAATAGCCCGCACGATTATCGCGCCAATACATGCCCATCTCGTCGCTGTAAAGGGCCTTCTGCTTAATGCGCGTGACCATCTCGCGAGCCAGGCGCGTATCACCCCGACGCTGAAAGACGAGCGCCAGCAGGGCTTGGTCGTAAAGCGACGTATAGTCAGAATAGTGCAACCGCGCATTGGAATAAAAATAATCGTAAGCCTTCTGGTGGGTGACGCTGAGAGCCTGACCCGAGAAATAGCTGCGGGTGTAAAGATAATCAAGCATGATGGGGCGGAACGTGCTGCCCGGATGCTTTTTTAAGTACTCCATCCATTCCTGATAAACCCTGTAGGCCTCCTTGTCGACATAAGCGAGGGCGCGCCGCTCCAAGCCGGAAGAAGTGCGCAGCCGTTGGCGCGAAAGGCTGCCCAATCCTTTCAATAGGTACTGCGTGACGTAAGTGCTGCCATAACGGCCATCGGGCATCCACGACCAGCTGCCGTCGCTCCGCTGTGCCTTTTGCAGTTTGGCAAGGGCATCATCCACCTGTCGCTGAAGGGCAGCGCCGTCGTAGTACTTGGCAATCTGCCGCAGCCGTTCCACCTCGCTAGTGCCATCGCGAAGCCATGGCGTCTCGCTCAAAAGGGTCTGACGCACGTCTTCATTACGGAAGAGGGGGCTATCCTCTTCGGAGGCATGGTCGGCGCAGTGCTTCAGCTCTGGGTACTGCTCGGCAATAGCCTTACCCAACGTGTTGACATAAAAACTATTGAAAAGATAGACATTCGAGGGGTTAGCGCATTCGGCCATATAAGGCAGCGTCTGTATGGCCATCCAAATGGGGTTGGCAGTGTATTCCACCGTGAAACTCACCGGATCGGCGGTGGAGGAGGTAGGCAGACTCAAGGTATACTCCTTAGCCCCCTGTCCATTCATGAACATCGAAACCGACGTGGTGACCGCCTGCCGGTTGGTGAGCAGGGGCAGTGGGCCTTGCTCCCCGTCGCTGTGGTGCGAGGCGCAAGCCATAAAGCGGTAAGTCCCCACGGTGCCTCCCACCGGGACGGTGACAGGGAAGGCCACCATGGCGTTGCCATGGGCGGGCAGATGCACTTCGCGGCTGTCGGAGTGGTGCTGCATGGGGCGTTGTGCCGTGGCGGGAATCTCAAAGGAGAAGTCCACCGTGACGGTCATGTCGCTGTCGGTGAGGTTCATCACCTTGGCCATAAGGGTAGCAGTGTCGCCCTCGCGCAAAAAGCGGGGCATATTGGGCTGAATCATCAGCTGTTTCTGAGTGACAAGTGAACGCTCCACCTGACCGATGGCCAAATCGCGTGTCCATGCCAGCCCCTTCACATTCCACTGGGTGAGCAGGTCGGGCACAGTGAAACTGTAGCTTACCGTGCCGTCGGCGTCGGTGCGCAGGGTAGGCTCAAAGAACGCCAACGTACTGAGATTGGTGCGTATGTAAGGTTCTTCTGCCTTTTGCTCCAAACCCTCCTCAGCATAAGCATAAGACTCCTCTTCGACCTCCATGTCGTTTTCCACAATGGTCAAATCAGTCTGAACCGCTGGCCATTCTTCTTCGGCCACTGCTGCGAAGTTGTTGCTCTTGTACATGCGTTTGCTCACCATCCCCGACTCTCCGCGTGCCGTGCCTGCCACCATGGCCACCACGCGGTCTTCACCCCACCCCCAGCCGCGATGATCCAGGGCTGCAAAGTAACTGCTCTTAAGGTTCAAACCTTTATAGGCGCTGGGGACTGGTTTATGAATGGTGAGTGAATAGTAATGATTGCGGTAATAGGGATATGAATAGTACACATTCAAGGGTGTTGGGGCCATGAGTTTCCACCAAGGCCACCAAAGATAGCTGAGTGCCCCGTATGTATCCAACGAAGCATCGTACATAGTCAGCAGCATTGCCGCGCTGTCGCCCACCGAAACGGGTTTTCGACCATCGGGGGTAGCGGCCTTGCGCGAGAGTTTAAGGGTCCATGTTTCCTTGTCGCCGGGCGTAAGTTTGTCGCGGAAAGTGATGAACTCCACCGCAATCTGCTTGTGCACTGGCAGTACCTCCACATGAAGCTGCTCAGCCACACTGCGACCCTCCTTGACGGCATGTAGGCAGATATCGAAATGGCCCAGCATCTGCTCCGTGACAGGAATTCGCAGCGTCGTCATGTCCCCGTCGAAGTGCAACACTCTACGGTCCAGCTCTTTAATACCGCAGAGCAATTGATAGAAAGCCGTCACGCCGTGGTGTCGGGTACCCAGGCGCAGCGTGACCGTATCGCCCACTCGCACCTGAGTCTGACTCAAATCGCTCCACAGCAGGTCCATACTCTGCACCTGGTCTGACTCACGTGGGGTGTAGACCACCACCGCCTCATTGCTCACACTGCCGCAGCTCATGCTGATGCGGTAAATGCCCGCGGGCAGTTGTGGCAGGGGAATCGAATTGCTGCTCAGCCCCTTGCAGTGCACCCGAGTCTTCAGCACCACCTTCTCGGCGGGCCATTTTTCCATTCGGGTTTCCTCCAAACTATAGGGCGTGAGGGGAAAACGACGGCGGAATTCGGCTTCAGGAATGGTCTGGACCAGTCCGTTCTGCATCGCCTCGTGGCTCAGCCAGAGCGTCTTGGGCTGCCGCAGCCGCTCCACTTTCAGCTGCATCTCGCCCTGCAAGGGGGTGCCGTTGAGGTCGCAGTACTGGTACTCCACCGCCTCCCAAGTCGACCGCTGGCCTGCCGAAGCAATGTCAATAAAACTGTTCTCGTAGCCCAACCGCAGTGCCAAACGCTTGCTGTGAGTCTCGCCGTTGAGGTCGGTCACGTCCACACTCACCTCATAGGTAAAACAGGGATGGGTGGAGAGTTCCATAGCGCTATCGGGCGAGGCCACGAAGGCTATGCGGAAATGCCCTTCGACATCCGTCACCGTGGAGTCGGCACAAAGGACAGTCACCTGGCTTTCTGATGAACTATAATAACGTCGCCACCATGGGCGCAGATAAGAGCGACGAACAGAGTAAACCACCTTTGCCCCACTGACGGGCACCTGACTATAGGAGGCTGCCAAACCATTCACGGCTAGGCTGTCGCCCAGAGAGGGCTGCACCGAATGGCCGCTGGCATCAAGGCGGTCGGCGGCATTGAGTGTGACGGTGAATTTGGGCTGCTTATAGGCCTCCACCTTCACCAAATCACTATTACCGACTTGAATCTGGGCACCGTTGCCGAACACTTTCAAGCGATACGTTCCTGGCAAGGCTTGGGCGGGTATGACAAACTGGCCATCGAAGCGGCCGTATGTGTCAGTGGTGCCCACCAACGAGTCGATATATTTGTAGTTGACATCCCTCAGCAATACCTTTATCTTGTTTCCTGCAATGGTCTTGCCCTGCCAGTCGAGGCGCAACTGGCTCTCCACAAAAAGAAAATGGAGCGTGTCGCCGGGGCGATAGACGGGGCGGTCGAAAAAGAGAAGGCAGTTGTTGACGACCGAATCCCTAGTGTCGTAGTAAGAGCCATACCTGTCGTCAAAAATATCCAATCCGTCGTAGTGGGTTTTCAAGCGGTAATAGTAATAATGGTCATCGGCACGTTCGAAGTCAAAGTGGTAGTACCCCTGTGCGTCGGTCACTGCAGTGGCCAAAGTGGCGAATTTTCTACTCCAGTTCTTATCCACTTGCAGCTCCACCCTCTGATTGGCGATGGGCTTGCCGGTGGCATAGTCCACCACATAGCCTTCTGCGTAGCCAAGGGTGCGCACAAAGGCGGCCCCTGCCACCGAGAAAAACTTCACCACGAACCCCCTTTTGCTGAAATCGGGCGTGGTGCTCACCAGCAGTGCATAATGTCCCGAAGGCATGGCGGGAATATAGCCATAGTGCTGCTGTGGGCGGTAGTCAGCCGCCGAGGGCAGCGGCTGCGCCCACTCCTTCAGCACCTTCCTTCCCAGCAGGCGTTTGCGCATCTGGTCGTCGGAGGTGTAAGTCCCATTTTCCTTCGAGGCATCCACCAGGCGGTAGTAGAGCGTGTCGGCATTCTTGCTGTGAACACGGCACAGTATGTCGCGTCCAGCGGGATTGACGGCAAGGGTGTACAAGAGAGTAATGTCCGGCTCGACAATCCTCTGACGCAGTTGGGCGCACTCAACGCCACCCTGGCTCCTGGGGAAACGTGCGATGGCGCTGTCGCAGTAGGACAGGGCTGACGTGTAGTTGCTGTCGTAGTAGTTCAGTTCGGCCAGCGTGTAGTAGAGATAGGCTATCTGGTCATCGTCCGTCTGCCGATAGCGGTTCAGTAGCTTCTGATAGACTGCATACCTCCTGCCGCGGGGTGTGTTGGGCAGCCCTACCTGGCGGCGGGCGTACTCCAGCTCGTTGTACAGCAGGATAGCAGTGGTGGTCTTATTCGCAGGCTTCGAACGGTACCACTGCACCAACTGTCCTGCCAGGGCGACAGCCTCGCGGGGCGACAGCCTCTCCATGGCCAAATGCATCACCAGGTCGTACATCGTGGGCGTGGTGTTCACATACCGCTTCGCGTCGGGCAAGGTGACGAAGGGAGCCAACTGGGTGTTGGGTACCTCGCGCAAGGCCAGGGAATCCACCAAGGCCGAATCAATCTTTTCTAAAAACAGATAGCAGAGCGACCTGTCCGCCACCGTCATGTGGGGCAGGATGGCGCGGAAACGGGCCAGACTGCTGTCCCTCACATCCTCTTGGTATCGGATGGCCGCCTGTTCCATATACCAGGTGGCGGTGAGCAACAGGCGCGACGTGGCCGCGTCGGCCTTTCCGGCGGTGGCTACTTTCAAGCCCACCTGCCGCAGGCTGTCCGCCACCATATAGGCATTGGCGAAGCGCTGCCTTTCCAACAGCTGTTCTATACGGCTAAAGTCTTTCTTGGCTACGCCCATGTCGGGGCGCTGCCCATACATCGGCACCACTGCCGACAAGACCAAAAGAAACAACACAATTTTTTTCATAATAACGTAATAATGATAAGTGATAAGACAATAACGCAAAAGACCATAAAATATTGTAGTGCAAAAGAAAGGAAAAAACCGCCCCGCCGTGTGGCTCTTTTGCGACAATGAGGCCGAAACAGTAGCCGACGGCTATTTACCGGGTTTGCCACCCCGAATGCCCTCGAATATATAAAAACCGCAAAAGCACAAAGACATTTTTACATGAACGGACATGCCTACCCATAAATCATACCTATTGGCCAAAATATTTGATCCAGCCAACTCAAACAAGTGTACCCCGCCAGCGACCGGCATGGGACAGGCCGGCCTCGGCGCCCGTTCTCGTGTTGTACCACTGGCAGCCTACAGTTCTTTGGTCAGTAGAGACAAAGAACCATAGACGAACAATCGAAGAGCCACCAAGGATGTGGCGGAGGATGGGGAAGGAAAAAGTGGCGCGAGGAACGGGCTCCAAAGTACGGAGGGTGGGTCGGCAGGAAAGGGGGACGGCGGAATGTGGGAAAGAAAAAAGCCAGGCTTGATGCCTAGCTTTAGATTTTTCTGATGAGTTTCAGATTTTGTGACTCCTGCAGGATTCAAACCTGCAACCTTTTGATCCGTAGTCAAATGCTCTATTCAGTTGAGCTAAGGAGCCTTTTCGCTGTGAGGTCTCTGTCCCTCAAAAGCGATTGCAAAGATACGAACTTTTTTTGTTTGAGCAAAATTTTTTTTTCATTTTTTTATTCGCATCTTTGCAACGCACTATCTTACTATATCTTGCAAAGCGAAAAAAAATCGGATATCAGAACTTAGAGGGCTTGCATTTGTACACTTCGCGGTACAAAATATCGCAAATTTCGGCATATTCCTCATCGTCGATCTCGTATTTTGTCATAATTATCATTGGCACAGTGACTTGGTCGCCATGATAGGAAGGCTGGAGATAGTTGAAAGGATTGGAAATAAGGCCCATACTGGAATAGAACTCTATTCGGTTTTCGGACACTTCGTCGTGGGGGCGTTCCACCTCAAGGACTATCTGCTCGGTCTGCTGCGAGAGGAAGTTGAGAAAGACTGCCTTGCCGAGGCCTTGGTTGCGGAGTTCTTCGGCAATGGCAAAGTGCTCGATATAGACAAACTCGTCGAAAGTCCAATAGGTGAGGATTCCGACGGGGTCGTCGCCATCATCGGTATCATTGGTGGCGACCATGAAATGAAATTTTTGTTTGTTACGATGCTTCAACTCCCCGAAAGGAGGTCGTTCTTCGTCGGGGAAGGCAGATTCGAATAGATCTTTGGCGAAATGCGTGTGATCGGATTGCGAAAGGTCTGTTAGCTGGATCATTTAATATTGGGTGTGTTATTTTATGAATAAAAGGGTTCTAGTCGAAAAATTTGAAGTTGTTGACATTGAAACGTAAGAAGATTGTGTGCTGGAGAGCGTAGGCGTCGTTTTCGTTGTAGTTGGTGTATTTGGTTTGCATGTAATAGCATGAGTAGCCGAGGTCGATACTGCCCACTTTGGAGAGGTAGCTGACGGCCATGGAGCCGAAACCGCCAATGCCGATGCGTCCTTCGTTGAGGTACTCGTAGGTGCCGGTGTAGGAGGAGGGGGGATAGCCGCCCCAGATGTCGAGGATGCTGTAGGTGCGGCCGACCACGCGGATGCCGTTTTGCTTGACATGGGTACTGTTGAGGTCGAAGCCGAAATCGATTTCGAGGTCGACGAGGCTGGTAAGGGGTATGCGCTTGGCAATGCCGAAGTCGATAAGGGTGCGCCGTTCGATGCCGAAGATGTCGCAGGTGACGAACTGGCGTGAGCCGAGGACGCCGGTGCCGTTGTTGCTGGAGAGATTGAACTGGCCGGCAGCGGTGAGTTGGCTATAGTCGAAACGGAGAAGCCAGCCCCAGCCGCTCTCATAGACATAGCGAAAGCCGACGCCGAGTTGGTAGGTGAGGCGGTAGTACATGTGGGGGTACTCGACCACTTGCAGTTGCGAGTAGTCGCCGATGGCACTGGGCGAGATGTGCCCGCCGTCGACTAGGCTGATCCATATCTGGGTGCCGTAGGTTTCGCTGTGGAGCACACGGTCGATAGTGTTGGAGTTGCCGGGGCGGCCGCTGTAGAAGTCGGCCTGTTTGCTATTGGGAATGAGGAGGCCGGCATCGACATTGAGGTAGAGCCCCGACATGCGGTGTGCTTCGGGGGCGGACTTTTTCTTTTGGGCCTGAAGGGGCAGGGAAAGGATGAGAAGGGATAGGAGAAGAAGGTATAAAGGTTGCTTCATAGGCTGCTGAGATGTTTTTTGGCTATCTGCGCAAGGAGCTGACGGGCACGACGGAGCTGTATTTTCATGGTGCCCAAGGGGATGTGTAGCTCCTGGGCTATTTGCTCGTAGGACATATCCTCGTAGTAGCGCAGTTTGATTATCCTCCGGTAGCGAGGGGGCAGTTGCTCCACCACCTGGCGTATGATGGCGGCGCGCTGCTTGCCAATGAGGGTTTCCTCGGGGTTGTCGTCGTTGGAGGGGATGGGGTATTCGTAGACTTGGTCGTCGTCGGATACGGAAAGGTCGCTGATGGGGATGGTATCCATGTGTTGGCGGCGGAGAAAGTCGAGCCCACGATTACTGGCAATAGTAAAAAGCCAGGTGGCAAAACTATACTGGGGGGTGAAGGTGTGGAGCTGGCAGAAGGCCTTGCCGAAGGTTTCGAGGGTGAGGTCGTCGGCGTCGGCGGGATTGTGCGTCATGCGAAGCATCATGAGGTAGATGGGCTCACGATAGAAGCCCATCAGCTCGGCATAGGCTCGTTCGTCGCCTTTTTCGCGGGCGGCAAGCACTAGCTGGTAATCGCGCTGGGCTTTTTCACTAAGTTGACTACTGTCCATAATAAGCTCCGTATGGCCTTTTATTTCTTGGGTAACGGAGATATTGACAAAATAGTATTTGCAAATAGAAAATAAATTTCCAAGAGTGGGGAAAGCCAGCCCACAACAGGTTTTGCCATAAGACGGGCAGCGGCGGCAGAGGTGGCCGCTATTTCCCAGGCCAGTTTGACGAGCAGAGCCGCGGCGAGAACGGGCCAAGGCATGGTGCCGGCCACGAGCAGAAGGGCGCCGGCCAGATAGAAGAGCATCACGCTGAGGGGGCGGAGAAGGCGGTGGAGCTTGAGCCAGAAGGAGTAGTATTTGTGCGTTACGGTGCGGTGTTTGCGGTAGGAGTGCCACTGGGCGACGGTGGGCATGGGCTCGACCAGGGTGAAGGAGTCGGGCGTAAGGACCACGCTGGTGTTGCGGGATGTGCAGTTTTGGTTGACAAACATGTCGTCGACGCCGTCGGGGATGCTGTAGTGATAGATGAAACCGCGTTTTTTCATGAACATGCTGCGGCGGTAGCTGAGGTTGCGGCCGTTGCCGGTGAAGGGACGGTGCATGATGGCGGCGCCCAGATATTCGACACTGTAGTCTAGATTGTCATATTGTTGGAGCCAGTTGAAGGGGGAATTTTTGGGCTGCAGGCCACAGTAGCCGAGGACAATTTCGGTTTTGTCGCCAAGGTAGCCGGAAACCATTTCTCTGAGCCAACGGAAGTTGGTGAGGTCGATGGGGCGGCAGTTGGGGTCGGCGAAGAGTAAAATGTCGTTTTTGGCCGATTTGATGCCCATGGACATGGGGTATTTTTTGCCTCGGTAGCCGTTGGCATTTTCGGTGAGGGGGACTACCTTGAGATGGGGATAGTTCTCGCTGAGGATTTTAAGCACGTACTGGGTTTCGTCTTTGGACATATTGTCCACCACTACGACTTCGAAATCGGGGTAGTCCTGCTCAAGCAGATAGACAAGATTGGTCTTGAGCCACTCGCCATCGTTTTGCGCCGTGAGCACTACGGACACCGGAGGAAGGCTGTCGGGAGCGGAGTCGGACTTTTTTTTGTTTTTGGGGCCTTTGTAATGGCCCACCCGAAAGTAGAAAATGCCGTAATAGAAGCATAAAAAAACCAGACTTAAAGCCATGACGATGGTAAGCGTCAGCGTGTAAGGCTCTGTCAATATATGAGAAAAGTCCATTTTATATTTTATTAGTCTAGTTGCAAAATTATATAATATTTTCGATTTTTTTTGTATCTTTGCACATTGAAATATTAACTAGCTGTTGATAACTTTTGATTCTGACACCCTGAGAGGTTGCTATTTATGAAATTTGACATTGTAAAAACTGATAATAAAACTAACGCGCGCGCGGGCATAATCCATACTGACCACGGCGACATACCCACCCCTATCTTCATGCCGGTGGGCACACAGGGCAGCGTGAAGGCTGTGCACCAGCGCGAGCTGCGCGAGGACGTGGACGCCAAAATCATCCTCGGCAACACATACCACCTCTATCTTCGTCCCGGCCTGGACATACTGCGGGCAGCCGGCGGCCTGCACGGTTTCAATGGCTGGGAGCGTCCACTGCTGACCGACAGTGGTGGTTTCCAAGTCTTTTCGCTGGCAGAGAACCGAAAGTTGAAGGATGAGGGCTGCACTTTCCGCTCCCATATAGACGGCTCGAAACATCTTTTCACCCCCGAAAGGGTGATGGAAATCGAGCGCGTCATAGGCGCCGACATAATGATGGCATTTGACGAATGCTGCCCCGGCGAAAGCGACTACCGGTATGCTAAGAAGGCAATGGAGCTGACCCACCGATGGCTCGACCGATGCTGCCAGCGCTTTGACGAGACTGAGCCTCTCTACGGCTACCAGCAGAGCCTCTTCCCGATTGTGCAAGGCTGCAAGTATGCCGACCTGCGGAGGCAGTCGGCCGAGTATATCGCTTCCAAAGAGGCCGACGGCAATGCCATTGGCGGCCTGGCGGTGGGCGAGCCTACCGAGACGATGTATGAGATGATTGAGGTGGTGAACGCCATCCTACCCAAAGATAAGCCACGCTATCTGATGGGCGTGGGCACTCCGTCCAACATTCTGGAGAGCATAGAGCGCGGTGTGGATATGTTCGACTGCGTGATGCCCACACGCAACGGACGCAACGGACTGCTTTTCACCGCCCACGGGACTATAAATATTAAAAATAAGAAATGGGAATCGTGCTTTGAACCGATTGACCCTTCGAGCCATGCCGAGTGCGACCGCGTATACTCCCTGGCATATCTTCACCACTTGATTCGTGCAGAAGAAATCCTGGGACTGCAAATCTGCTCTATACACAACCTCACTTTCTACCTATGGCTGGTGACTCAGGCGCGCGAACATATCATTGCTGGGGACTATACGGAATGGAAAACGAAATTATTGCCCGAACTAGAAAGAAGAGTATAAGTTTGATATGATGCCTACTACATTATAGTTAGTATTAAATATTATTAAATTCCGATTGTGATTGCAGCAAAATAGATGTATAGGTGTCTAATATTCATAATATGACTGGAATAAAATCAAAAATCACACATAAAAAATTGTTGTTTATGAAACGGAGTATATTATTGGCTGTCATGCTTGTCCTTGGTCTAACAGCAGCCCATGCCCAGAGTCTTACTGCCTGCCCAGGCCTCCACAATCCCACCAATTTCAACCCCACCCCAGGAGGAATGGGGTCGTGGTCGGCAAGAGTAGGCGACCGCGTTGGTTTGTCAGGAACGGGCAGCACGGGAAATAACATCCTCAGCACGTGCGTCAAGCCCTCCCATTCCCCGATAACCGGTGCCAACATTCTTTCTTCAACGTATTATTCGGGTTACTGCCAGTATACCTGTGGCGCATATCCCGGAACAGGCTGCGCACACACTTTCTCCGATGCAAACGACCACCGCTTTACCATCTACACCTCGTCCGATGCCGGTTTGGATGAATTTACTATCAACAGTAGTGGTCAGGGCATGCAGCGTATTCCGCCAAACCACATTACCAGCATAAGGCTGGGCGACATGCGCTCTACCGGCACCGCCGTATACGACATTAACAACGAGGGCAACAACAAAGGTTCAGAGGCCCTATTTTATACCATGCGCGTGAATTCGCAGAATGCCCTGCTCTTTATCGACTATGCTATTGTGGCCCGTAAATACTCCCACACCGCATACGACGCGGGCGAGTTTTCCATCCGCGTGGTAGGTAAAACGGGCAACCAGTGGAACAATGAGCCCCTCACCCCTGCCCTATTCTATAATGTGCCTGCCCCTTCCTTCTCAGGCGCTCTTCCTGCCCCCTGGATTGAAGGTCGCCCAGGCGGATCTTCCGGTGCGACATATTGCGGATACTGCTATAAAGACTGGACCCGCGTGGCCATCAGCCTGATTGACTACATATACGACTCGGTACGAATTGAGATGTACACCTCTGACTGCCTATACAATGTAGACCCTATTTACGCCTACATTGCCGGCAGCTGCCAGCCTATGATCATTACTGCTTCGGGATGCCCTGGCGGTGAGTCTAACGCAGTGGATACCCTGCGCGCCCCCGCCGACCTGCTGACATACACATGGTACGTGGCCGACGACGGCTATAGCGGAAATACCAGCAGCCAGACGCAAATGGCCAATGTGCCTTTCCGTTTGGTTCAGGCCACTAGCAGTAGTAATACTTACATATCACGCGTTGAGGACTTTATCACCAATACTGGCGAAGAAGTGGGTGTCACCACTTATAAGTGTGTCATGACTTCCGCACTGAATCCCGACATGCCATTCGAGTCTGTCGTGTATGCCACCGTGAGCAATACCAAACCTATCATCAACGCCTCGTTTGAAACAAACTGCGACAGCACTATTACTTTCCATGCCCTGGGACGTATTCCTTTCCAGGGTTCAGGTGCTCCCCGACTGGTTGACAGCGCTACCACCTGGACTATTTTTGAAGGCAGTTCTAATGACACCCCCATCATTGACACCGTTCATGGCAACATTGCCCAATACCAATTCTCCGATACACTGGAACACGCCGTCACCCTCACTATGTATACTGAAGACACCTCGTGCTATACCGACCGCACCTTCCTTGTGAAGCCCATTATGCCGCCCCATAACAATATCTCTATCGACAAGCGCACCCTGTGCGTAGGCGACACTTCCACCATTACTGACTTGACGGAAAATATTAACCGTCGCATTTGGGAGTTTGAGAACGACACTATCGACAGCGAAAGTAGCGGCCAGAACCTAAACAGCACACGCCAACTTAAGAAAGTATTTACGGAGTTTGCTAATCCTTTCAGACTCATTACTTTCAATCGACATGGATGCAGCGACACGCTATATGACACTATTTTCTTCTTCCACGACCCAGAAATCACTTATAGCAACGACACCATTATTTGCAATGGTCACGAGACGCACGTCACCGTCAGTACACCCGTCACAGGATGCAACTTCGAATGGTACCGCCACTATGACCAAGAGGGGGAAAGTCCCATTTGCACTGGCAACGTGCTCATGGTACGTCCGACCCAGCCTAAGACCACATATTATCTGAAGATTTTGGCCAAGGCGGGCTGTGTGGCTTGGGACAGTGTCAATATTCGACTCCTCACTACCAAAATCACCGCAAATCCCTCCAATGGTAAGATTTGCCCCGACAGCGTGGTAACCCTCACGGGCAGCGGCGCACTCTACTATCAGTGGTACTCCATTCCTCCCGACCCGTCATTGGAATCGCAGGAACATAATCAGACCATTATGGTCTCGCCCAAGCAGGACACTCGATACTACCTCATTGGCTATGCTGCCGACAGCTGCGATATTGCTGCCATTGACTTCCTTGTGAAATACGTAACCGTGCCTGAATTGGATTTCGAGTACAGTCCTCACTACATCGACACCGAAATTCCGGTTGTTAATTTCACCGACCTGTCGGAAGGCAGAGACCACACCCAGTGGGTTTTTGGTGACGGGGGAACGAGCTCTGGCCAGTCTGTCACACACCATTTCGACATTTACCAATCCGGCTCTAACTGGGTTACCCTGCGTAGCTACAACGAGGTGGGATGCCATGTCGACACAACCTTCTGGATCGATGTAGACACCTTCGGCTTCTATCGTCCCAATGTTTTCACTCCTAATAAGAACGAAAACAACACCTTCTTTATCGTATGTCCCAGCACGATGGAAAAATTCCACATTGCTATTTACAACCGCCGAGGTTTGATTGTGTATGAGAGCGATGACCAACACTTCCAGTGGGACGGCACTCGCAACGGCACAGCCCTCCCCACTGGCGCCTATCCCTATGTTATCACCTACACCCGCGCCGGCAGCGTATCCACCACTCGAGTCAAAGGCTCCGTACTACTTCTAAGATAATTAAGTACAAATAATATATATATTTAATCCCCGGGTGCCTCACTCGGGGATTTTTGTTTCCCGCAATTGACAACCGAAATGGATAGAGACTATGTACATAAGAGTCACCCGCCACTTTGCAGACGGCAAAAAAGAAGGTTCCAAAGAGGGCCAAAACAAATTATTCTGAGGGAGTTTTCTTTTGAGCCGAAAAAAAAATGTATTTTTGCAAATTCAATTGAAATGTATGACAGCTAACATTGAGAAACTTATTGTAGTGGGAGACAGGGTTTTAATCAAACCCAACGATGCCATAGACCGCACCAACAGCGGCCTTTATCTCCCCGCCGGATATAAGGACAAGGAGAACATCCAGTCGGGCTATATACTGAAATGCGGCCCGGGCTACCCGCTGCCCAGCATGGAAGACGGCGAGGTGTGGAACCAAAAAAGTAATACCCCCCGTTACCTGCCGCTACAGGTGCAGCCCGGCGACCTAGCCCTTTTCCTCCAGAAAAATGCCATAGAGATTAAATATAACAACGAAAAATATTTCATCGTCCCCCAGAACGCCATCCTGCTAGTGGAACGGGACGAATTTTAATTCATTTCAACATTATGACATCCAACGAAATACGCAGCCAGTTCCTCAAGTTTTTCGAGAGCAAGAACCATCATGTTGTTCCGAGTGCCCCCATGGTCGTCAAGAACGACCCCACCCTCATGTTCACCAACGCCGGCATGAACCAGTTCAAGGACATCTTCCTGGGCAATGTCGACGCGCCCTATCCCCGTGCCTGCGACTCACAGAAATGTTTGCGTGTGAGCGGCAAGCACAACGACCTTGAAGAGGTGGGCCACGACACCTACCACCACACCATGTTTGAGATGCTCGGCAACTGGTCTTTTGGCGACTATTTCAAGAAAGAGGCCATCGCCTACGCCTGGGAATTCCTCACCGAGGTGATGCACATCGACAAGCAGAACCTGTATGTCACCGTCTTCGGCGGCGATGAGAAAGAGGGCCTGGCAATGGACACCGAGGCCTACGACTTCTGGAAAGAGCACATCGAGGAAAGCCGCATACTGAAGGGCTCGAAGAAAGACAACTTCTGGGAGATGGGCGACCAAGGCCCCTGCGGCCCCTGCAGCGAGATTCATATCGACATTCGCAATGCCGAAGAGAAGGCCAAGATTCCGGGAGCCGAACTGGTCAACAAGGACAATCCGCTGGTGATTGAAATCTGGAACCTAGTGTTCATGCAGTTCAACCGCTTGGCCAACGGCACCTTGGAACCCCTGAAAGCCAAGCACATCGACACCGGCATGGGCTTCGAGCGCCTCTGCATGGTCATGCAGGGCAAGCAGTCCAACTACGACACCGATGTCTTCCAACCCCTTATCCAAGAGATTGCGCATAAGGCCGGAATGGCCTACGGCCAGAATGAAGAAGCCGACATTGCCATGCGCGTAATTGCCGACCACCTGCGTGCCGTCTCGTTCAGCATTGCCGACGGACAACTGCCCAGCAATGCCAAAGCAGGCTACGTCATCAGGCGCATCCTGCGCCGCGCCGTGCGCTACGGCTACACCTTCCTTGGCTTCCGCCAACCTTTTATGCATGAACTGGTAGACACCCTGGTGAACCAGATGGGACACCAATATACCGAGCTGAACAAACAGAGCAGCCTCATCCACCATATCATCCAAGAAGAGGAGCAGTCCTTCCTGAAGACGCTGGCCAACGGCATCAACCGTTTTGAAGACTACGTGGGTTCCCATGCCGACAAGGGCGACAAGGTCATCGACGGAGCCTTCGCCTTCGAACTTTTCGACACCTATGGCTTCCCCGTGGACCTCACCCAACTGATGGCCACCGAAAAGGGCTGGACCGTAGACATGGAGGGTTTCCAAAAAGGCCTCGCCGAGCAGAAGAACCGCTCGCGCGCTGCCGCCGCCGTGGAAAACGACGACTGGGTGGAGCTGATTCCGGGAGTGAACCAAGAGTTCCTCGGCTACGACCAGTTGGAGGCCGAGGTCAAGATTGTGCGCTACCGCCATGTGAAAGTCAAAGATAAAGAGTTTTACCAGCTGGTGTTCGACCACACCCCATTCTACGGTGAGTCGGGCGGACAGGTGGGCGACCAAGGCACCCTCACCCATGTGTCGGGCGAAGAGGTAGCCATCGTCAACACCAAAAAAGAGAACAACCTTATCATCCACATAGTCAACCAACTGCCCGAGCACCTCGACGGCACATATATGGCCAAGGTGGATGGCCGTCGCCGCACGGCCATCGAGTGCAACCACAGTGCCACACACCTGCTGCACAAAGCCCTGCGCAAAGTGCTGGGCACCCATGTCGAGCAGAAGGGCTCCAGCGTTGACGACCAGCGCCTTCGTTTCGACTTCTCCCATTTTGCCAAACTCACCCATGAGGAAATCCGCGAAGTGGAACGTCTGGTCAACGAAGACATCCGCAGCGCCATCCCGCTTGAGGAGCATCGCGCTATGCCCATAGCCGAAGCACAGAAATTGGGAGCCATGGCCCTCTTCGGCGAGAAATACGGCGAGTTTGTTCGTGTGGTCAAATTTGGCGACAGCGTTGAGTTCTGCGGTGGCACACATATTTCTAACACAGGCCGCATCGGCACCCTGCGCATTGTCAGCGAGGGAGCCATTGCCGCAGGTATGCGCCGCATCGAGGCTGTAACCGGGGCCGCAGCCGAGACCTATGTAGACACCCTGCAAGATACCTTAGACAACATCCGCGAGCTGTTCAAGAGCAAGGACCTTATGGCAGCGGTCCAAAAGATGATGGACGACAACACTTCCCTACGCTCCCAAGTGGAGCAGTTCCACAAAGAACAGCTGCAGGCCATTGGCAAAAGCATGGCCGAGGAGTTGAAGCAAAACCCCGTCTTTGTCAAGAAGATGGACATGGAGCTCAACCAACTGCGCGATGTCATGCTGCAACTGCGCACCCAATTCCCCGACATGGCCATTGTGCTGGGCAGCACCGTGGGTGACAAACCTTCGCTGCTGGTGGCCCTCGGCCAGAACCGCGTGGACGCCGGCAAGAATGCCGGCAACATTGTCCGCACCGCCGGAAAGGAAATACAGGGCGGCGGCGGCGGCCAACCCGGTTATGCCACTGCGGGCGGCAAGAACATGGCCGGACTGGATGCCGCCATGAAAGTGGCTGCCGAGATGATTTGAGGCAGGTTTTTCAATCCGATTCACATCCTCCAATCATAAATACATAAACCCAAGAAGGGAGCCTCATGGGAAGGTTCCCTTCTCTTTTTTGTCCGTGCCTGACCATCACAAGGCAAACAAAAAAAGGCATCCACCGAAAATGCGGATGCCTATTGGTCTGTTAGTTGTGCTAACTAGCGGGTGAACTCCATGTGAATAGCCATGGAATACTCCTGACCATCGATTACCTGTGACTCGCTTTGACCGAGAATGAGGTCACTCTTGGTGAGCTTCTCAATATTGAAAATCTGGGAACCCTCGCTAGGTTCTGTAATGGTCAGTTTACCTTCGGCAAGGGTATAGCTACCAGTAACCTCTTCTGGCTCACCCTCATCTTCAGAGGCAATGACAACTGTGCCGTCCGACTTGAAAGTGAAAGTACCTTTCACATCAGACATGTTCTCTGTCTCGGAACTTTGTCCATAGGTCCAAGACATATAGGACTTCTCACCGTTGAGGTTCCAGGTGCCGAGAATCAGTTCGGAGTCATCTTTTTTGCAACTGCTGAACAGCATAGTTGCTGCCACAAAGGCCATCAAAACTAAAGAAAATCTACTTTTCATTTTTTGTACTTTTAAGATTGTTAATAACTTATAGCCAGAAACCGTTTCTGGATCATGGTGCAAATATACTATTTATTTTTGATTTAGCAATCCTATCTCGCCAAAATTGGCTTCTGTGACGCCACCTCCGGATCAGCGGTTCTGCCGCAAGGCCACCTTCCGACAGGCACATACTCTGACTTCATTCCGCACCACACTGCGCCTATCGGCTTGTATGGTGTTATATGCGCTTGGGCGCATCGCCTGTCTCCGACAGGTATACGGTTGATGGTGGATGGTTTTAGAGCCATCTGGGAGGCGGCAGATTGGCCTCGGAGGGGCTACACCGCACCTTGCTGCGAATAACACCACACAAGCCACAGGCGCAGTGTGGTGAATGGTAAGTAAAGAAAAAACAGCCTCTCGAAGAGAGGCGACTAGGAGTCTGCCTTCTATAAATGAAGGCAAACCCATTCTTCTAGATGCAATGTCGCCTGTCTCCGACAGGCTCTTACTCTGACTTCATTCCACACCACACTCTGCCTATCGGCTTGTATGGTGTTAGTTGCGCTTGGGCGCATCGCCTGTCTCCGACAGGCATACAGCTGGGGGTGGATGGTTAAATAATCATATAAGGACTCACTAATTGAGGAAAAGTTTGTAACTTTGCAATTTGAGCGTTTTGAGCGTAAAACATATTATTGATTGATAACGACTCTTTTATGAATAGATTTAGATATATAGCAGCTATATTTTTCTTCTCACTCGTGCTGGGAGTGGGTATTCGGGCCCAAGAGGTGCAGCCCACCTGGGAGTCGCTAAACCAACGCGGCTATCCGCAGTGGTTCCAAGATGCCAAACTAGGCATCTTTGTGCACTGGGGGCTTTATTCCGTTCCCGCATACGCCGGAGCCGACTCCTACGGCGAGTGGTTCTACCGCGGACTGATGCTAGGCGACAGCATCCGGGTGAAAGAAATGAAAGACTTCAACAAACGTTGGGGCTACCTGCTAGGCGACCAGTGGAGCGGACGTCTCAGCAACAGCGACGGGGTAAAACAGCGTCCCAAAATCACCGACCTCTACACCCTCTACGCCCAGACATGGTTCGCCGAGCACTGGAAACCGCAGGAATGGGCCGACCTTTTTGCCCAATCGGGCGCCAAATACGTCGTGCTAGTCACCAAACACCACGACGGCTACTGCCTTTGGAACAGCCGCTACCAACCCAATTGGAACAGCGTCGTCACCGGCCCCCACATGAACATCGTAGACTCCCTCACTCGCTGCGTCCGCGCCGCCGGCATGAAAATGGGATTCTACTACTCCCTTACCGAGTGGACCAACCAACTCCATGTATGGATGCAGGATCCCGACAGCGCCATCGGCGAATATGTCGACGACTACATGATTCCCCAATTCAAAGAATTGGTTTCCAAATACAAACCCAGTCTCATCTTTGCCGACGGCGAATGGCAGAACAGCGCCGCTCAATTCCGTGCCCCTGAAATAATCTCCTGGTACTACAACACCGTAGGCGAGGAAGCCATTGTCAACGACCGTTGGGGCTCTGGCACCCAACACGGCTTCAAAACCCCGGAATACAAAGGCGCCATTAACGACACCTTGCGTCCCTGGGCCGAATGCCGTGGCATCGGCCGTTCCTTCGGACTCAACAAGAACGAACCCCTTAGCAACTACCTCACCAGCGACTCCCTCATCCGCCATTTTGTCAAACTCGTGGCGGCGGGCGGCGGCATGACGCTCAACGTAGGTCCCGATGCCGACGGCACCATCCCCATGCTGCAGCAAGAACGCCTGCACGATTTGGGCAACTGGATGAAAGTGAATGGCGAGGCCATCTACGGAAGCCGCCCCTTCAGCAAGATGTGTGAACGCGACAGCACCGTCTTCTACACCCGCCGGGGCGACAACCTATACGCCATCGCCACACACCTCAACGGCAACACCCTCATCCTGCGAAATATACCCCGTCCGGGACTCCTCTCACAGGTAAAACTGCTGGGGTGCGACAAAATCATCGTCCACTACTACTTTGCAGGCAGCCTCTACATCCGCCTCGGCAACCTCACCCACGAGGACCTCAGCAAGACCAAAGGAGCCTGGGTCTTCCGCATCTCCCACTACAACAAATAACCGACCTCCTTTCCCTATCCCCAATGCCTGTATTTGAAGCGCAATCCATTCACACCTTGGTCCTCCACCGTGTGGGCAACAAAACCACCGAGGAGGGGTTCGTCCTCTCCGACCACCCGCTCAACCTCACCGAGCAACTCCAAGACCTACTCATCCGCTACTTCCTTTCTCCCTTCAAAGTAGAAGAATACTACCATCTTTGCGACGACACCGACCTCTCCCTGAACGAAGTCTTCCAAAGCTGCCAGCAGATTTTCGCCGACCCCGAAAGCCTACTGGAGGAGTCCTGCCGACTGGCCCGCCACCTCTACAACGTATCTACCCACGCCAACATCAAGGGCGGCGAACTGTTTGTAGTCTATTTTTCCGAATGCCTTTTCAACGGCGAAACCATGGACGCCATAGGTCTCTTCAAATCAGAGAACAAAGAATCATTCCTAAAAGTGCAGCACGACGACGAGCATTGGAGCCAACAGGCCGGCGACCCCAGTGCCCAAGCCCAATACCGCCTTGAGGTGGAGCACGGCATCAACCCCAACAAACTAGACAAAGGAGCCATCATTTTCAATTGCGAGGGCGAGAAAGGCTACGTCGTCAGCGTAGTGGACGCCACCAACCGCACCACCGACGCCCTCTACTGGAAAGACAGTTTCCTCCACATCCGCCAACGCGAGGACGAGTACTACAACACCCACACCGAAATGCAGGCCTACAAAAAGTTCGTCACCGACCAGCTCCCACAGCAGTTCGAAGGAGTGACCAAAGCCGACCAAGCCGACATGCTCAACCGCTGCAGCAACTACTTCAAGCAAAACGACAACTTCGACCTGCAGACCTTTACCGAGGAAGTCATTTCACAACCCGAAGTAATCGACAGCTTCCGCGAGTACCGCCAGCAATACCAGGAGCAAAACGAGCTGGAACTGCCCGACAGCTACGACATCAGCGAAAGCGCCGTCAAGAAACAGGCGCGCGCCTACAAAAGCGTCATCAAACTCGACAAGAATTTCCACATCTACGTCCACGGCAACCGCGAACTCATCGAACAGGGCGAGGACGAAAAAGGCAAGTACTACAAGGTTTACTACAACGAAGAAAGCTAGCCCTCTCAGATAATATTCAGTGCTTTCAAAGCATGCTCCACCCCCTCGTCATCAACCGAGGTGGTCACATAGTCGGCATGTGCCTTCACGTCGTCGGGCGCATTTCCCATGGCAACGCCAATGCCGCAATACTCCAGCATCTCTACATCGTTGGCCCCGTCGCCAAAACAGATGCACTCCTCGCGTCCCACGCCCAAGTGCCTCAAAATACTCTCGATACCCACGGCCTTGCTATTGTCCGCGTTAATCAGGTCCGTAAAGCGGCTATGCCAACGGGGCATACGGCAATGGGGCAAAAGCTCCGCCACCTCGGCATCGAAACTGGCATCCATCACGCATATAAACTGATATGCCTCGCGGCCACACATCTCCTCCAGGGACAGCAGCGGAGGCATCTTAAACTTTATCTCGTCGCGCAAAGCATTGGCCACAGGGTCGTCGTATGTGTTCACAAACATCTCGTAGTCAGTAAAGACCATCGTGCACAAGTCGTTCTCGCTTGCAAAGCGCAGCCATCGGTCGGTCTCCTTCTGCGGGATAGGGTTCTTGTACAGCACACGGTCGCCCATAAAGCAAAAGCCCCCGTTCATGGTGACATACCCGTCAAACGAAAGCGGCATCTCGGGTATGAGGCAGTCGGGTCTGCCGGTAGAGATAAACGTGCGCACCCCCTGCCTGTGCAGCTGTTCAAAGGCGCGAATGGTCCCCTCCGAAACCCTGTGGGTAAGGAAACTCAACAAAGTTCCGTCAATATCGAAAAAAGCCGTCTTAATCATTCCTACAGCCTAGTAATCACCCGCTCAAAAAGGGTCGTCATCTTCTCTGCCGCCAGATTGGCCTGCTTCACCACGTCCTCACCGCTGTTGAGACAGGTGTCGCTCAGGTCGTTGGACTGATTGGTAATAACGCTCATGCCGAAAATTTCCATGCCGCAGTGGCGGGCCACTATAACCTCCGGAATGGTGGACATTCCGGCCGCGTCACCGCCAATGGTCTTGTAGAACTTATACTCTGCCGGAGTTTCGTAGGTGGGACCCGTCCCAGCCACATAAACGCCCATGCGCAATCTCTCGCCCATCTTCTCAGCCTCTTCCACCGCCAGCTGTCGGATGCGCTTGCTGTAAACCGTGGTCATGTCAGGAAAACGGGGTCCGAATTCCTCCATGTTGGGCCCGATAAGAGGGTTGGGAAGCAGGTTGATATGGTCGGAAATGACCATCAAGTCGCCCACGCGGTATTCGGGGTTGACGGCACCCGCCGCATTGCTCACAAACAATATCTTCACCCCCAGGCGGAACATCACGCGCACCGGGAAAGTAACCTCCTGCATCGTGTAGCCCTCATAGAAATGGAAACGGCCCTGCATGGCCACCACAGGTTTGCCTCCGAGAGTGCCAAGAATCAGGTTCCCCTTATGTCCCTCGGCCGTGGAACGTTTGAAATTTGGGATACCGCCATACGGAATCACCAGCTGGTCCTGAATGCGGTCGGCCAGGAGGCCCAGGCCGCTGCCCAGGATAATGCCAATCTCCGGCACAGGGCGACTGCCCATGCACTGGCGGATATATTCTGTAGTTTCGTCTATCTTATTTATCATAATAACCAATATAACAATAATTACAACAAGTCAAAAAGCTACTTTTCCTCGCCTCTCAACTGGTTTATTCTCTTCATAATCTCAGCGGCCTGCTCGTAGTCCTCGTCCTGTTCGCACTGTCGCAGTTTCTCCTCCAGCTCTTCCAAACTCTCCTCTCGGCCGTGGGCCACGTGCGAAGGCAGGTTATTCTCCAAAGCCCCAGGCTCCATCGACGTTTCCTCCAGCACCTGCATGTCCATCAATATGTTGCTGCTCTGCAGCAAGGCCAGCACCACGGCGTCGCTCGTGCGGCTGTCAATCTTCTTTTCGGAAAAACCGTCGCTCACATAAAGGGTAGAGTAGAAAACCCCCTCCTCGAAGCGGTCGATAGTCACCTGCTTGAGCGTCAGCATAAATTCATCCATAAGGTTGCAGATGAGGTTGTGCGTGAGCGGTCTGCGGGCATGTCGCTGCTCGATGGCAAGGACAATGGCCTGTGCCTCGGCTTCGCCAATCAGCACCGGCACCTGCTTGCCCGTCTCCGGCGACGCCAACACCAGGATGTAGGAGTCACTCATAGACATGCTCTGCGAAATCTGCAAGGGGTAGACGGCTGTGTATTTCATAGCAATGATTAGCGTTGTACTTCCTTCAAATAAGCCACCAGTTTACCCACGGCAATGCCGCGATGGCTTATCTGGTTCTTCACCTCCAAGGGCATCTCGGCAAAACTCACGGCAAAGCGGTCGGGCATGAAAACGGGGTCATAGCCAAAGCCCTCCGAACCGTAGCGCTCGGTAAGAATCTGCCCATCGACACGGCCCTCGAAATACCTTGGCACCCCCTTCTCCATCAGGCAGATAACCGTGCGGAAATCGGCTCTGCGGTTGGTCTCACCGGCCAGGGCTGCCAAAAGCTTGTCAACATTGTCGTCGAAACTGCACTGCGGCCCCGCATAGCGCGCGCTGTAAACGCCCGGCGCACCGCCCAAGGCATCCACCTCCAGCCCGGTGTCGTCGGCAAAGCAGTCCAAGTGCGCACGTTCCCACACCCACGTGGCTTTTTGCAGGGCGTTCCCCTGGAGTGTGTCGGCCGTCTCGGGTATATCGCCCGCCAGCCCCATCTCATCCAAACTTTTTATCTCCACCACTCCGTCAAGCATTTCTCTGACTTCGTGAAGTTTATGCTTGTTATTCGTAGCAAAAACCAGTGTTCTCATACATTGCAAATTTACACAAAAAAAATGGATTAGCGCACACTCCTGTAAAAATATTTTGCAACCCGTCCCTCCCCCACCCTCCATCTTCCTTGCCGCCCATCCCCTTCTGCCCTACTTCGTCGCTGCCTCCCTCCGCCTCCCCCTTCCTTTCCCTTCGCCCGTCCTTCTGCCGCCACTGAAGGTTCGCTATTTTGTTTGCATTTAGTTTGTATTTAGTTTGCATTTTATTTATGGCTTACTGAATAAAACCAAAATAAAACCAAATGAAATACAAGCCAAACAACGGAGGAAGAGGGTAGAAAGCCGTTTGTAGGGAGGCTTGCATCGGGTTCGAAGGGAGTTTTTTTGGATAGAAGAGCATTTTATGAACCTAAATTCCAGTTACAAGTGCAACACTAAGTAGAAAAAAAGAGTACCAAAATT
>CAMUZR010000017.1 GCA_947165255.1 uncultured Bacteroidales bacterium | reverse complement strand
ACAAGCTAATCAGTTTAACCAGCAAAAATCTGTCAAGCGATTTCAGGAAAACACACTTCGCTGTTCCTCCGCTATTTAGTTTGCATTTAATTTGCATTTAGTTTGCATTTTGTTTATGGTTTAAAAACAAAATAGTGAATAGACGTAAAGTAAATATGGTTCAAAGAGAAAACGAAGGGATAGGATTGAGCTGTTTATGGCTGCGCTGTGCGTTTTCAATGCAACGAGAATGACTTCAGCGAGTGGTGCACTCGAGGGAAGTCCTCTATTTCGGAAGAGGGGATTTGGGAGGCACATGTAATCCGGTCGGCACGGCTTTGTCCGAATTTTGCCACAGGGTTCACAACGCTCATGCTTTCAGGTGTTAACGACCACCTGGCGGTTCGGGTGAGGTCTATGGCGGGCAGTACCGTGATGGAAAAGAATGCGGTTGGCAAGGAGGGCAGCCTTATTCTACTGGAATTGAGGAGCCGGCGGCAGGGGATGTGCTGAGTACAGATTTCCGGTCAGAGGGTAAGCCTGGCAAGAACGCCGGTTGTGAGATGGTTTCTCCTTATTGCCGTCGGCTTTGCGAGAGCAATAAGGAGGGTTTGGGATGCCCTTTGCTTTTTGAACCATAGGCGTATGCCGAGGACAGAGCGGGAAAGGCTTTGAGGCTGCCTCCGGAGGGCTGCTTTTTTCGGGTATTTTCATCCCTCGGTTCCCCGCCTGCCAAGGGGTGGACAGGGAGTCTTTCCGTAGGATAAAATTTGACAAAAAAATGGCCGAAATTTGGATTTTTGGGCTTGAAAAAGAGTGAAAAAACACTCATTGAAAATGTGTTGTTTAAAACTAAATTGAGTGATAATCAGTTGTATACATTTTTTTTTTGAAAGAATCATGTTTATTTGACAAAAAAATCGTAATATTGCCAATCAATTTTAGGCTCAGTATACACTAAAATTCGCATGATGAAAAAGTACAATAAAATAACTCTTTTACTGCTGCTCCTCGTGCTGGGCATGCAGGGAGTAAAAGCACAAGATGTCGGATTCTCGCAGTTCTTTGCCAATCCGCTTTACCTCAACCCTGCCTTTGCAGGCTCCAAGGTGGCACCTCGTATCTCTTTAACTTATCGTGCCCAGTGGCCAGGCTTGGTCAGCGCCTTCACGACTGTCAGCGGTTCTTACGACCAGTATATCCCTGACCTACACGGTGGTATCGGAGCCATTATCCTGACTGACCGGCAGGGCGACCATGGCATCTTGGGTACAACCTCTTTGGGTGCCATGTACTCTTTCCGTTTCCGTGTGCATGAGGACATTTACGTCAATCTGGCGCTCCAGGCCTCAATTGTCAATACAAACCTGTCCTGGGATTTGAACAATCTCCGCTTTGGCGACCAAATTGATGCCAACAATGGTTTCATTAACCAGACTTCTGCCCAGTCACCCGACAAAACGAGCATTTTCTATCCCGACTTTGCCGCAGGCGGTATGATTTACGGCCCGGCATGGTATGTGGGATTTGCCGCTCACCACCTCAACCGTCCCAGCCAGGGCTTCTACAGCGAGGACCGCGTCCCTATTAAGTTTTCTGCCAATGCAGGCGGCCTGATTAATATATCGGAAGAGAGACGCCGTCAGTCCTCTCTCGGCCTTGGCCAGCCTGTCATTTCGCCCAACTTTATCTATCAGTATCAGGGCGGTTTCCATTATTTCAACTACGGTCTCTATCTCGACTGGATGCCTTTCCTCGTCGGTGTGTGGTATCGTAACGGTATCGAAAATTCCGATGCGTTCATTTTCATGGTGGGCGTTCAGCAGGACTACTTCAAGGTGGGCTACAGCTACGATGCCACCGTTTCTCAGCTGGCCAACAGCACTGCCGGTTCTCACGAAATCACCCTTGGCTTCCTGCTCCCGGTTCCCGAGCAGAAACATAAGGTGAAGGCTATCCGCTGCCCGTCCTTCTAATGCCACGGCTGATAAAAAATCTTAAAAACGAAACAAAAATTAGTTAATAACGTATAAGCTACTAGATAAAAATTTAATCTACTATGAAGTTTTTAAAATTCTCATTCCTTATGCTGACTTCTGTGCTGCTGCTCACGGCTTGTGGCGGTAGCAAGGATAAGTCTGAAACCACGGGTTGGAATCTGAATGATACCGAGTGGGGCGGTTTTGACCGTTCAACTTATTCTGAACAGATTACCGGTCCCGGCCTCGTGTTCATCGAAGGCGGTTCTTTCCAAATGGGCCGTGTGGCCGATGAGTCCCGCTTCTCCTGGAACAACCTCGTACACACCGTTACGGTGTCCTCTTTCTACATGGACGAGACCGAAGTTTCCAATATTTCCTACCGCGAGTTTGTCTATTGGATGAACCGCGCATATGGTGAGGAGTATCCCGAACTGGTTAAACAAATCTATCCCGATACTACGGTTTGGCGTTCCCGTCTCTCCTGGGTGGAGAACTTTGTCGAGAACTATTTCCAGTGCGCTATGTTTAACGACTATCCTGTCGTGGGCGTGACTTGGGAGCAGGCTTCGCAGTACTGCAAATGGCGTACCGACCGCGTCAATGAGAAAATCCTTGTCGACGCAGGCATTATCGAGCTGGCTCAGAGCGAGCTGACCGGTGCCGACGCTTTCCAGACCGACGTTTATTTGGCTGGTCTCTACAAGGGCGAAGGCCGTGGTGTGCCTGACCTCAATCCTGCCAGCGGCGGCGAGAGCCGTAACGTGCGCCGTTCCGACGGTATCCTCCTGCCGAACTACCGCCTCCCGACCGAGGCCGAGTGGGAGTTTGCTGCCCTGGGTATGATTGGTAACACTTATGACGAGCGCATTGTCGAGCACAAGACCTATCCTTGGGCTGGCCAGAGTGTCCGTTCCGCCAATAAGAAATATTATGGTCAGTTCTTGGCCAACTTCAAACGCTCCCGTGGTGACGCTATGGGCGTGGCCGGTAACCTCAACGACGGCTGGGAGTACACAGCCCCCGTCAGATGGTATTTCCCCAACGACTACGGTCTGTACCACATGGCTGGCAACGTGGCTGAATGGTGCGGCGATGTCTATCGTAAGGACGCTAACCCCATCGGCGCCGACGACCAGAACCCCTTCCGTGGTAATGTCTATCAGTATGTTGCTATGAGCGAAGACGGTGAGGAAGCCGCTATTGACGAAGCCACTGGTAACCTCATTTATCAGAATGTGCCCGACGACATGAACCGTCGTAACTACCGTCAGGCCGACAATATTAACTACCTGGATGGTGACTGGAACTCCAGCATTTATGACTTTGAGAGCAAGGAGCCTACTTCGGCTGCCGGCTGGCTGCGCGAGACTGACGAAGAGGATGGAGGCGACGAAGAGTACACCCGTTCTAACGACGAGCAGACCAACCAGATGTATCACCGTTCGGACAGCCTCGACCGCAACAATATCACCTCTATGATTAACAACCGCGTCCGCGTGGTGAAGGGTGGTAGCTGGCGCGACCGTGCTTACTGGATGCAGAGCGGCACCCGCCGTTACTACGACCAGGATCGTAGCACTGCTTGGATTGGTTTCCGTTGCGCTATGGACCGCATGGGTTCCCGTACCGGTGCTAAGTAATCTTTCTTTTGGACATTCATTCCCTACTTGTTTTATAGGCCTCTGCTTTTGCAGAGGCTTTTTTGTTTGCACACTTTCTTGCCTCTTCTAGTCCCTAATTTCCTTTATTTCCAAAATTCTTCGTATATTTGCATCTTATTATAATCCTGTGGCTATGAGGTTAAATGTCTTGAAATGTGTCGTTTTGCTCCTCTTGTTGGCTTCGTCTGGCTCGCTCTGGGCACAGAAACTCATCACTTATGAGGCTGGCATGGGCACCCGCGACCCCTCTGACCCCGATGTGTGGATTCTTTACCAGCGGGTGAAGGCGAAACATGAGGGCATGACCCTCCATGCCGACTCCGCCCTCCTCAATACGGTTCGTAATGACTTTGTGGCTTTCGGAAACATTAAAGTTGAGGTTACCGATACTACTACTATTTTTGGCGACCAGCTTTATTACGACGGCGAGTCCCGTATAGTCGACATTTGGGATGATACCGTCCGCATGATTGACGGCAAGACTTTGCTCAAATCCGACCATCTTAGCTATGACCGCTTTTCCTCTATTGCCTCCTACGAGACTTGGGGCATCACCACCAATGGCGCACGCTCATTGGTAAGCAAGATAGGGTATTACAATTCCGACCTCAAAGTTTTTGACATTTACGATTCTGTTGTCCTCACCGATACTAACATGCGCCTTGAGACCGACACCCTCAATTACGACATGAACGCCCACATGGCCTATTTTTGGAGTCCCACCTATGTCTATTCCGATTCCACTACGATTTTCAGCCGGCGTGGTTCATACGACACCGACCGCCGTTTTGCCCATTCGGTCAAATCGTCGGAGGTTCATCGCGAGGGGCAACACCTCTACTGCGACACGCTTGACTACTATGAGGAGACCGAGTACGGACGTGCAAAGGGGCATGTGGTATTGTTCGACTCTGTTAACGAGGTGATCAGCACCAGCCGTTATGCCGAAACAAACCAGCAGACCCGCACTTCTTTTGTGACCGACAGCGCCTTGGTGCGGTTCATCAGCCGCGACGAGGACGATTCTACCGCTGCACCCGATACGCTCTATCTCCATGCCGACACTATTTTCGTTACAAATGATTCTACCAATGAGTTGGAGTCAGTTTTGGCTTACCGTCATGTGAAGGTGTTCCGGGGCGATGCCCAGGCTATGAGCGATTCTATTTTCTATTCTGCAGTCGATTCCACGCTGCGGATGTTCTATAATCCTGTAGTGTGGTATACTGACTATCAGGCCACCGCCGACACTATCGTGGTTGTGCACGACTCTTCGGGCGCAAAAAAGGCTTTTTTCAACAGCAATAGTTTCTTTATAGAGCGTCTCGACCCAGAAAAATATAATCAGGTTAAGGGTCGCAATACGATTGTCTATTTTGTTGAAGGAGAACCTCATTACGCAGATGTACTTGGCAACGCCGAAATGACCTACCATATTACCGACGAAGATGCCCAGGGGAAGAAGTACCTTATAGGGGTCAATGCTGGCATAGGCTCCGATATGCGGGTCTATTTTGTCGACCGTGCCCCCGACCGTGTTGTCACCTTTGGCAATCCGGATATGAGTACCTACCCCCTTGACCAACTCCCAGAGGATAAGAAACACCTCCAGAATTTCCATTGGTACGACAAAGAGCGCCCCAAACAGCCGATGGATGTCTTCAGGTGGTGACAAATTGGCATATTGCTGCCATTTGGCACAAAAAGTGAGGAGCTTGCCTCTAATTATAAAGTAAAATAATGATTATGTCAGAAGAGAATAAAGAACAACAGCAAGAAGAAATCAAAGATACCCAAGCCACAGAACCCGTCACCGAGCAGGCCGACAAACCTACCGAGGAGTCTCAGCAAGAGCAGCCCCTTAGCCGTCGCGAACGCCGCAAACGCCACGAGCGTCATGACGAAAACGAGCAGAAAGTTCAGGAACTAGGCCAAAAACTTATCGAGGCCAACGATAAGTACGTCCGCATCTATTCTGAGTATGAGAACTACCGCAAACGCACCACTATGGAAAAGGCCGACCTTATCCTTAACGGTGCTAAGGATACCATCAAGGCCATCCTTCCCGTGGTAGACGACCTCGAACGTGCACTGGCCCACATGTCCGACGACGATGCGTCGAAAGAGGGCGTACAGCTCATTTACAATAAGTTGATGAAAACTCTCGAACAAAAAGGTCTCAAACCCATCGAGGCAAAGGATCAAAAGTTCGACGAAAATCTCCACGAGGCCGTCACCCAGTTCCCCGCTACCGACGAGAGTCAGAAAGGCATGGTGGTCGACGTGGTCGAAAAGGGCTATTACCTCAACGACAAAGTGCTGCGCTACGCCAAGGTGGTAGTGGCAATTTAAAAGACTATATCTGAAAGAGAGAGTGTTATATGGCAAAGAGAGACTATTATGAAGTATTAGGTGTCGGGCGCAATGTAACCCCCGACGAGTTGAAGAAAGCCTACCGCAAACTGGCGCTGAAGTACCATCCCGACCGCAACCCTGGCGACAAGGAGGCAGAGGAAAAATTCAAAGAAGCGGCCGAGGCATACGACGTATTGAGCAACCCCGATAAAAAGGCCAAGTACGACCAGTTCGGCCACGCAGCCTTTGAAGGTGGTGCCGGCGGCTACAGCGGCGGCATGGATATGAACGACATCTTCTCCCACTTTGGTGATATTTTTGGCGATTTCTTCGGCAATGGCGGCGGAGGTTTTAGCGGTTTCGGCGGTTTCGGCGGAAGTGCCTCTGGCCGTCGTGCCCGCACAGCCTCGCGTGGAAGCAATCTACGCATCAAGGTCAAACTCACTTTGGAAGAGATAGACAAGGGCTGCGAGAAGAAAATCAAAGTGGCCAAGTATGTCCCCTGCAAGACTTGTGGCGGCTCGGGTGCCCGTAACAACAGTTTCGAAACCTGTCCCCATTGCCACGGCTCTGGTGTGGTCACCGAGGTTCGCCGCACCATCCTGGGACAGATGCAAACCCAGAGCGTATGCCCTCATTGCGGTGGTCAAGGCCAGATTATCAAAGACAAATGCCGCGACTGCAACGGCGACGGCATCGTCCGTTCCGAAGAGATAATCAACATCAACATACCCGCTGGTGTTGCCGACGGCATGCAGCTTTCTATGTCCGGCAAGGGCAATGCCGGGCCTCATGGTGGAGTCCCTGGCGACCTCATCGTTCTCATCGAAGAAATTCCTCACGACACCTTCGAGCGTCAGGAGTCCAACCTCTATTACAACGCTTTCATCACCTTCGCCCAGGCCGCAATTGGGGGCAGCATAGAAATACCCACCCTTTCCGGCAAAGTGAAAGTAAAAATCGATGCAGGTACACCTTCAGGCAAAGTGCTGCGTCTGCGTGGCAAAGGCCTTCCCGAGGTTAACGGCTACGGCCGTGGCGACCTCCTAGTGAGCATCAACGTTTGGATTCCCAAAAATCTTTCGCGCGAAGAGAAAGAAATGCTTACCAAGCTGGACAAGTCACCCAATTTCCAGCCCAGTCCTTCCAAGCAGGAGCGTGGATTCTTCGACAAGATGAAGGACCTCTTCAACTAGTCCCTCATTATACTTTTCTTCCCTGGTCAATAGGGAGTTCAACTGCTAAGTGAGTATTTATGGTCCGCCCTCCCGAGTCTTTCTTACAATACGTCTGGCAGCATCAACTGCTGGAGGGTGACCTTCGCACTTCCGACGGACTCCCCGTAGTTGTGGAACGTGCCGGTGTCCTCAATCGCGATGCTGGCCCTGATTTTTTCGACGCGCGCGTCCGTGTGGGCGAGACGCTCTGGGTGGGCAATATCGAAGTACATGTCAAAGCCTCCGACTGGAATTTCCATCGTCACGGCACTAACCACGCCTACGACAACGTAGTCCTCCATGTGGTTTTCGACAACGATGCCCCCATCACCATTCAGGACTGCCATCCTCTCCCCACGCTTTCCATCGCCGACCATATTCCCCAAGTGGTTTGGGATAACTATGATGCCCTGGTCAATCCGCCCGAACCGCTGTCCATCCCCTGTCAGGACCGTCTTCCCAGCCTCTCCCCATTGTTTGTCTCTTCTGCCCTCGAACGGCTCACATTCGAGCGTCTCGAATCTAAGTGCGACAATGTGCGCCGACTCCTGGCCGACAGCCGTGGCAACTGGGAACAGTGTTGCTACTGGCTCCTGGCACATTATTTCGGCGGCAAGGCCAACGGCTTCCCCTTCGAACTCCTTGCCCGTGCCACCGATCAAAACCTTCTAGCCCGCTGGCGCGACAACCCCCAGCGGGTCGAAGCCCTTCTTATGGGGCAGGCTGGGCTGCTCGAGAGCTATTACTCCGACGAGTACCCCCGTCAGCTCCAGGCCGATTACGAAGCTCTCCGCCAGGCCGCCCGTCTCACCCCCATTGCGGGCCATTTATGGAAATTCTTTCGCCTCCGTCCCTACGGCTTCCCCACACTGCGCATCAGCCAGTTCGCTCAGCTCATCTGTCGTTCGCGCAACCTTTTCAGCCGTCTGCTCGAAACCCCGTCTGCAGGCGAAATCCAAAGCCTTTTCAACGTCACCGCTTCCGACTATTGGACCCACCACTACCAATTCGACCAGCCTTCGCCTGGCAAGCCCAAGCGGCTGACCCCTACCTTTATCGACCTTCTCATCATCAATGCCTGGGTGCCCCTCCTTTTCGAATATGGCAACCAGCACGGCATGCAGCAATACAAGGACCAGGCCGTATCCATTCTCGAACAGCTCAGCCCCGAGGCCAACAATATCATTCGCCAATGGGCCTCTGTCGGCATCCGACCCGACAATGCCGCCCAAAGCCAGGCCCTCCTTCAACTTTATAACGAATATTGTCAGCAGCACGGCTGCCTTCACTGCCAAATAGGTTACAAAATCATCGTCCCATGAAACCCAGCGAGATAACCACCATTCTCAAAGGCTCTACGGCGCAGGTCTACGCCCCGTCCAGCCCAATCGAACAGCTCCTCACCGACAGCCGCCATACTGGCGACCTCAGCCGCAGCCTTTTCTTCGCCATCCCCACCAAGCGCAACACCGGCTGCCGCTATGTCTTCGACCTCTACCAGCGCGGTGTGCGCAATTTCGTAGTCCCGGCTACCGGCGTTCCCGACGAATACCTTCAGCAGTTCCAACTCTGCGTCACGGCCAATTTCTGGCAGGTCAAAGACGTAGTCCGTGCCCTCCAGCAGGTTGCCGCCTACCACCGCAGCCAGTTCGACATTCCCGTGGTAGGCATCACCGGCTCCAACGGCAAAACCATAGTCAAGGACTGGATAGTGCAGATGCTCGGCGAGTCGCGCCGCATCGTCTTCTCCCCTCGCAGCTACAACTCACAAATCGGCGTCCCCATCTCCGTCTGGCAGATGGCTCCCGACCATCAGATGGCAGTCTTCGAGGCCGGCATATCCCAAACGGGCGAAATGGACCACCTCCGCCAGGTCATCCAGCCCACCTTCGGCATCTTCACCAATATCGGCCAGGCCCATGACGAAAATTTCCTCACCCGCTCGCAGAAAATTGCCGAAAAACTCCAACTCTTCATCCACTGCCAGGTGCTTCTCTACTGCTCCGACCACAAGGACATCCACTCCGCCATCGTCGCCCAGGAAGCCTTCCGCACCATCCGGCGCTTCACCTGGGGCAGAGGCGAGGACAACGACGTCCGCCTCCTCGCCACCGCCGTCCGCGACCGCGACACCCGCCTCACCGTCGAGTATCAGCAACAACAGCACCATTTCGTCATACCCTTTGTCGACCATGCCTCTGCCGAAAATGCCATGCACTGCATCTCGCTCCTGTTCTATCTGGGCTACGATGCCGAGTACATTGCCCAGCATTGTGCCCGTCTGGCTCCAGTCGCCATGCGCCTCGAAATGAAAGAGGCCCTGGGCGACAGCCTTCTGGTCAACGACAGCTACAGCCTCGACCTCAACTCCCTCACCATTGCCCTCGACTATGTGCTACACGAACGGCAGCATCATAAGAAAACGCTCATCCTGAGTGATATACTCCAGTCCGGCATTCCCGATGACGAACTCTACTCCCAAGTAGCCTCCCTCGTCCTTCAGCACGGCATCACCCGTTTCATCGGCATCGGCAGTGCCCTCCAGCACCATGCCGCCCGCTTTGCCGCCGTGGACGCCACCTTCTATCCCACCACCGAGGACTTCATCCGCCAGTACGATTTCGACACCTTCCACAACGAAACCATCCTGCTCAAAGGCTCCCGCGTTTTCCACTTCGAAGACATAGCCCGCCTGCTTCAGCGCCGCAGCCACCAAACCATCATGGAGGTCAACCTCAACAACCTCATTTCCAACCTCAACTACTATCGCTCCCTCATCCGTCCCACCACCAAACTCATGGCCATGGTCAAGGCCGCCAGCTATGGCGCCGGCAAAGTCGAAGTGGCCAACGCCCTGCAGTTCAACCATGTCGACTATCTCACCGTGGCCTACAGCGACGAGGGCGTCGACCTTCGCCGCAACGGCATCACCCTCCCCATCATGGTCATGAACCCCGAGGAAGAAAGCTTCGGCGACATCATCCGCTATCATCTCGAACCCGACATCTACTCCTTCCGCATTTTCGAATCTTTCTCCGAGGCCGTCCGACTCATGGGCGAGGCGGGGCAGAAAGTGCCCGTCCATGTCGAGTTCGACACCGGTATGCACCGCCTTGGCTTCTCCGGTGACGACATTCCCCAGCTAGTCCGCCGTTTCAGCAGCCCCGACAGTGTGCTCCAGGTGCGCTCCATCTTCTCCCACTTTGCCTGTGCCGACGACCCTGCCCAGGACGACTTCACCCGCCTTCAGATCCAGCGTTTCACCGACTGGAGCGCCCAACTCAAAACCTCTCTCGCCGACCCTTCCATTCTCCGCCACATCCTCAACTCCTCCGGCATTGCCCGCTTCCCCGAAGCCCAGTTCGACATGGTGCGCCTCGGCATCGGCCTTTACGGCATCGCCCCCGAACCCGAAGTCCAACGGCAGCTCAGACCCGTCAGCCAGCTCAAAACCAAAATATCCCAGCTCAAGGACATCCCCGCTGGCGACTCCGTGGGCTACAACCGCCGTTGGATAGCCCAACGCCCCTCGCGCATCGCCATCATTTCCATCGGCTATGCCGACGGCCTCAACCGCCATCTGGGCTATGGAAACGGCCGTGTGGTAGTGGGTGGCTGCCAGGTGCCCATCATCGGCAGCATCTGCATGGACATGTGTTTTCTCGATGTCACCGATGTCCCCTGCTCCGAGGGCGACGACGTCATCATCTTCGGCGATTCCGACCTGCTCCAGCAAATCTCCCAAGCCGCCGGCACCATCCCCTACGAAATCCTCACCTCCGTATCTCCCCGCGTCAAACGCGTCTATTACGAAGAGTAGCCCTTCAGTCCTCGTCGTTTCCTCTTCCGGGCTCCGTTCTGTTCTTCGACAGCCCTCCCGTTCCATCTACATACACAGTGTGGCATCCCTCCGCCAACGCCCTCTCCCCCCATCCCTACAGCCTGATACTGACTGCCTAGCAAATTAATTTTGCCCGTGGGCGCGCCATTCCGTTTTTTTTGTGTAAATTTGCAGCATGAAAAAAACATTTTTTACCGAGCGGATGAAGATGGCCGACGTCATTGCCGCCAACCACAACCTCATCCTTGTCATGCCCCGCCTGGGCATCCCCCTGGGCTTCGGCGAACGCAGTGTGCAGGAAGTCTGCGACCAGTACGCCATGCCCGTCGACTTTGTCCTTCTGGTCTTCAACGTCTACACCTTCGACGACTTCAACCCCAACGACGAAGCCCTCCGTCCTGCCTCCCTCGAACATCTCGTGCCCTACCTCATGGCCTCGCACAAATACTATGTCAACGAGCGCCTGCCGCACATCGAGCGCCACCTCACCCGCGTGGCTCAGCATGCCGGCGAACGCTACGGCCAGATTCTCAAAAACTTCTTTGCCGACTACGAGAAAGAAGTTCTCGAGCACTTTGCCAGCGAGGAAAACGACGTCTTCCCCTACCTGCACAGCCTCCTCAAGGGGCAGCACCTCGACAACCAAGTGTCCGAGCATTTTGCCGACCGCCACACCGACCTCGTCGACAAGCTCTCCGACCTCACCCAGATTGTCTACAAGTACCTCCCCGGCGAAACCATGACCGAGGAACTCAACGAACTCGTATTCGGCGTCATGCAGCTCTCCTCCGACCTGCAGAAACACGCCAAGCTGGAAGAAAAAGTCCTCATGCCCTACATCGAGCAATTGGAAAGGAGCCTGCAATGAAACCCAAAATCAACCTTCTCATTGCCGAGCCCTCCGACATCATTCGCTCAGGCCTCATGTCGCTCCTGGGCGACGACGAGTTCGAATTCATGGCTCCCCTGCGCGACCTGCCCACCGACCTCCCCCTGCGCCTTCCCCACCTCCAGCCCGACATCCTCCTCTTGAACCCCACCCTCCTCCAGTCGCCCGCCAAAATGCAGCTGGCCGCCCTCATGCAGGCCCGCCCCCAAATGGCCGTCGTGGCCCTCGTCTACCAATATGTCGAGCCCCAGCTCCTCCAGTCCTTCAAGACCATCTTAGACATCCGCGAGCAGGGCAGCCATCTGCCCCAACTGCTGCGCGATTGCTGCCAAAACGCCGACGAAGCCTCCGACGAAAACTACGACCTCAGCGAGCGCGAGTCCGAAGTGCTGGTCCTCGTGGCCCAAGGCCTCAGCAGCAAGGAAATAGCCGACAAACTCAGCATCTCCATCCACACCGTCAACACCCACCGCAAAAACATCACCCACAAAACCGGCATCAAATCCGTCGCCGGCCTGGCCGTCTACGCCATGCTGCACAATCTTGTCTAACCCACCCCCTCCCAACCCTCCTATGCCCAACTCCCCACAACCCCCTTCCGAACGACTCTGGAACGCCAACTACACCAAGGTGTGGCTGGCCAACTTCATGATATTCTTCTCCTTCATGCTCCTCACCCCCCTGCTGCCCATCTACCTCAGCGAACACTTCGGAGCCAACAAAGACACCATCGGCCTGGTCCTCTTCGGCTATTCCGTCATGGCCCTCGTGGCGCGGCTCTTCAGCGGCTACATCGTCGACAGCTTCCCCCGCAAGATGGTGCTCCTCATCAGTTTCACCCTCTTCACCCTCTTTTTCGTGGGCTACGTGGCCGCCGGCACCCTCATGCTCTTCGCCCTCGTGCGCACCCTCCACGGCGTCCCCTTCGGATTCACCACCGTGGCCAACAGCACCGTGGCCATCGACGTGCTCCCCTCCTCCCGACGAACCGAGGGCATTGGCCTCTACGGACTTAGCAATAATCTGGCCTCCGCCGTCAGCCCCTCCATCGCCATCTGGATATACGTCAACACCCACAACTTCGACATCATTTTCTGGCTGGCCATGGGCATCGCTACCATAGGACTGCTCATCGACTGCACCGTCCGCACCCGCCCCCGCGAGCGGGTGGCGGGCAAGCAACCCATCTCGCTCGACCGTTTCTTCCTCACCAAGGGCACTGGCGAAGCCCTCACCATGGTCTGCTTTGCCTTCTCTTACGGCGTCATGTCCACCTACGTGGCCATCTACGGCAAAGAGCGCCTCGGCATCGGGAGCGGCTCCGGCCTCTTCTTCGCCCTTATATCCCTCGGCCTCATCCTCTCGCGCTTGCAGGGCAACAAAGCCCTCCGCCAGGGGCGCATAGCCTACAACGCCGCCTTGGGCGTGTGTGTCTCACTCGTGGGCTACCTCGTCTTTGCCGCCGTGCCCAACCGTGTGGGCTACTACGGCGCGGCCCTCATCATCGGCCTGGGCAACGGCCACATGTACCCCGCCTACCAAAACATGTTCATCAACCTGGCCCCCCACAGCCAGCGCGGCACCGCCAACAGCTCCATCCTCGTGGCGTGGGACGTGGGCATGGGTCTGGGCATCCTCCTGGGCGGCGTCGTGGCCGAAAACTACGGCTATTCTTCCGCCTTCTGGGCCGCCTGGCTGGTCAACCTGCTGGGGTTCTTGGGTTTCTGGCTCTACGTCAAAGGCCATTTCACCCGCAACAAACTCCGCTGACCCCACCCGCTTCGTTCCTTTCCCTCGCCCCTCGGAGCCGTCCTTCGCGGCTCTGTGGCCGTTCATTAGTTCTTTGTTTCGCTATAGAGGAACGATAGAGCATCAATAGAGCATATATCAAAGGAAAGGCGGGGGCGGGACGGCGCTGCTGAGGACGGGTGGGCCTGCAATGCCGCCAGGAAGATATTTGATGCAGATGCTTACTTCCTTGTGAATGAAAAAGTTGGCGAATCGGCTGGGCACACTATGCCCAGGGGGCAAAGAGAGCATTTCCCTTTTCAATGATAGCGTTGGCGGGTAGAAGAGCCCTCTCGGCCTGCTGAATACTGGACAGTGGCGGGCTTTCCTTTATCTGTTTATGAGGTGGTCTTGGGTTTCTTTAGAGTCGGTTCGGTCAAACGCCCAGGTTGGTCTTTCAATGTCCTGGCTATTCGTCCTTTAACGGGCTATCGGCGTCATTCCATTTGTAGGATTTTTTCGAGCTTGGTGTCGGTAAAGGTGTGCCAAATATTCAAATCAATGGGTTTTTAGTCGGGAAACAGCTGCCTGACAAATTCGATTTCAAACACACTGAATTTGTGTGTCTTTGTTCCTTGGTAAGATGATGATATTATTTCATAAGACAACACAAAAATAGTCATTTTACCTGAGAGTACCAATTTTTGGTGCTTTTTTTTCTGCTCAGTGTTGCACTTGTAACCGGGTTTTAGGATATCTGGTTGTCTTCGTTGTGGTGAGGGGGTCGGGGTGGTGCGGGGCTGGCAAGGGGGGGGGGACGAGAGGGTTGATAATCAGGTGGTGAGGGATAAAAAAATCGTGGTTTCGATTTTTTTTTGTATTTTTGCAGAATATTAAAATTAATGATAATTAATTAATGTATTGTTAATATTATGAGTGCTAATGCTTTAGGCGTGATAGCGGCTGTTGTTTTGTTGGTTTCTTTCGTTCTGAGGGGCGAGAAGAAAATCAGGCTGGTCAATATGGTGGGCTGCGTTTTCCTTATCCTTTGGGCGGTGAAGTCCAATCCAACCAATCACATACTGGTGATTATGGGTGCGGCCATCATACTGGTTCATTGCGCCCAGTTTTGGCAGATGATGAAGGAGGCGAAGGCGAAACGCGAACTGGCCAAGGCCGAGGCAAAGGCAGCCGACGCCGAAGCCAAGGCGGCCACGGCCGAGGCCCGCGTGGCTCAGCTGCAGTCGCAGAAAGAAACTCATGTTGAACAGACTCAATACTAACCCATTGTTATGATTAGAAAGATACGCACGGTTTTGGCCTGTTTGTTTTTTGTGGCCATTACATTATTGTTCCTCGATTTCACTGGCACGCTCCATTGCTATTTGGGATGGCTGGCCAAGATACAGTTTTTGCCGGCCGTCCTGGCCCTCAACGTGGGGGTGGTGCTGGCGCTGGTGGTGCTGACGTTGCTGCTGGGACGCGTCTATTGCTCGGTCATTTGCCCGATGGGCGTGATGCAGGACTGCTTTGGCTGGCTGGGCGGCAAGGCCCGGAAGAACCGTTTCCACTTTGCCAAGAACCACTGGGTGCTGCGCGCGGTGGTGCTGGTGGTGTTTGTGCTGCTGATGGTGCTGGGGCTGAACGGCATTGCCATTCTCATTGCTCCCTACAGCGCCTACGGCCGCATTGCCACCAATCTGTTCCAACCTGTCTATATGTGGTTGAATAACTTGTGCGCCTATTTTGCCGAGCGGGCCGACAGCTATGCTTTCTACAGCGTGGACGTTTGGGTGAAGAGCGGGCTGCTGCTGGCTATTGCGGCGGTGACCTTTGTGGTGGTTGGTTTCCTCTCGTTCCGCTGGGGCCGCCTGTGGTGCAATACTATTTGCCCCGTGGGCACGGTGCTGGGATTCCTGTCGCAGTTTTCGCTGTTCAAGCCCCGTATTGACCAGGGCAAGTGCATCGGCTGCAAGAAGTGCGAGAAGAACTGCAAGTCGATGTGCATCGATATCGACCATCACCAGGTGGACTATTCGCGTTGCGTGGCCTGCATGGACTGTATAGACAATTGCCCGGTGAAGGCTATCCGCCTGACGGCTTCTAAGGGTCAGTCCGTGGCTCAGGCACAGGCCGCCACCGCAGGCACGGCGCAGGCTGCCCAGAGCGAGAAGGCGCAGGCGGTCGACACCAGCCGCCGTAAGTTTGTGGTGACCACAGCCGCCGTGGGTGGTGCCATGCTGCTGCAGGCGCAGGAAACCAAGGTGGACGGCGGTCTGGCAGTGCTGGAGGATAAGCAGTTGCCGGAGCGCAAGGTGGCTTTGAAACCCTTCGGTGCCGTCAGCCTGAAGCATTTTGCCAACCACTGCACGGCATGCCAGCTGTGTGTGTCGGCCTGCCCGCAGCATGTGTTACGCCCTTCGCAGGGTCTGACCACCCTGATGCAGCCCGAGATGCAGTTCGACCGCGGTTTCTGCAGTCCCGATTGCACCCGTTGCAGCGAGGTGTGCCCGGCGGGCGCCATCACTAAGATTGACACTGCGCAGAAGAGCGCCATCAGCATTGGACATGCCGTCACGGTGCCGCAGAACTGCCTGCTGGCTCAGGGCGAGACGTGCAATGCCTGTTCGCGCCACTGCCCCACCGCGGCCATCAGCCTGGTGAGCGATAGCAGCACGGGTCACAGCCGCGTGACGGTGAACGAGAGCCGCTGCATCGGTTGCGGTGCTTGCGAGCATTACTGCCCCGTGCGCCCCTTCTCGGCCATCTATGTGGAAGGACGCGAGGTGCACACCGAGGTATGACTTTTTGAAACAATTTCAACTACAAAACGATAGAAATGAGTAATATTATTGACACACTGAGAGTGGTGAAGACTGGCAAGTTTTGGAAAGAGCTGGTCATAATGACGTTGGGCATGGCCGTGGCAGCGGCTGCGGTGTACTACTTTTTGGTGCCCAGCAAACTGATTATCGGTACTATCTCGGGTCTCTCAATTGTGCTGAACAGCCTCTTCGAACTGGCTGGCATCCACATCGGCCTTTCGGTCATCATCATGGTCATTAACGCCATCCTTTTGGTGTTGGCCTGGGTGCTCATTGGGCACGAGTTTGGTGCCAAGACGGTCTATACCGCTATGATTCTGGGTCCGTTGACCGATTTCTGGGACGCCATTCTTCCCTGGCAGACTTTTGCCCACGACAACCCCATCACGGGTTCGCCGTCGGTAATGGGCGACCCCTGGCTGGACCTCTGTTGTTTCGTGCTGGTGCTGAGCGCCTCGCAGGCACTGTTGTTCAGCATCAACGCCTCGACGGGCGGCCTGGACATCCTGGCCAAGATTGTGAATAAGTACTTGCACTTCGAGATTGGCACCTCGGTGAGTATTGCCGGCGCGGTCATCTGCTGCACGGCTTTCTTCATCAACGACTTCCGCATGGTGGTCATTGGCTTGATTGGTACATGGATCAACGGTTTGGTGGTGGACTACTTCACCGCGTCGCTGAACAACAGGAAGCGGGTGTGCATCGTGTCGAAGGAGTACGAACGGCTGCGCCAGTATATCATTCAGGACCTCAGCCGCGGCTGCACTCTCTACGAGGTGATTGGCGGCTATAGCAATGAGAAGTCTATCGAGCTGGAGGCCCTGCTCACGAAGGACGAGTTCAGTAAGCTGTTGGCTTACATTAAGGACAACGACATTCAGGCCTTTATGACGGCCGGCAACGTGAGCGAGGTGTACGGCCTGTGGACCAAGCACAGCAAACGGCAGAAACTGCAGAAGCAGGTGGACCAGCGATAGGTCTGCACAGGAGCTGTGGACATTGTTATTGGATACTGTATTTAATTATTTGAGATATGACTAAAACGAAACGATTTGACAAGCGATACCTGCCAATGTTGTGGATAGGATTGGCATTGTGGCTGTCGTCCATGCTGGTGTCCTTTATTATGGAATTGACTGGCAATGCGCCCGATGGGCAGCAGAATCTGATGGATATGGGCAAGGTAATCTTCCAAAGCCACCCCATTGCCATATTGCTGTTGTTTTGCTTCTTCCAGCCCATCCTGGAGGAACTGAGTTTCCGCCTGTGGGGCGTGGGGAAGACGTGGATGACGGTGGTTTGCCTGGTGCTGATGGCGGCCTTTTCCGCAGGTGAAATGGGCCTTTGGGGACTGCTGTTTGTGGCTCTGTTCATCGTGGTGTGGATAATGGTGAAGGACAAGGTGCAGCAGAACTGGATAAACGCGGTCATTACCTCGGCCTGCTTCGCACTCTGCCACACATCGGGTTTCGGCGGCTTTTCCTTCGGCATGGTGCTGGGGCTGCTGGATATTTTTGGCATGGCGCTGGTGATGTGCTGGCTGACTATCAATATTAGCTTCTGGCTCAGCTGCCTGCTGCATGTGCTCAATAACAGCGCGGCCTTGCTGATTCCGCTGCTATTCCTTCCTGACCCCGTGACGGTCACCACTGGCGGAATGACCACTACGATAGAACCCCTCAAGCCTTTTGCCGAAAACTCAGAGTTGATAGGCAGGGATGCCTTCCTCTATTCGCTTGACTCTACTACCACGGAGTTTTACTTGGTGGGCGAGCCGGCACAGATTGCCATGCGCTTGGCCGAGATGGCCGACACCACGCCCAAGGTATACTATGCCTGGAAATCGAAAGATGAGAGTATGGAGGAGCGCGTCGTCTACCACGTGAGCTATGCTCAGCCGCAGATGCCTGATTACAAAGCGCTGCTAACTTCGTTCCTGGAGAGTGCCAAGAAGTATGCCGACGACGAGGGGATGACCTTCGACACTACGTCCACCTATCTGAAAGAGGTGTGGCTGGTGTATGACGACGGCACCGAGGCACTGCTCACGCCCGAAAACAAGGATGCCTCCAAGGCCATCGACCGCGTTATTAACAATAGTTACAGTGTGCACGCGAACCGCCTGATTGAAGAGTACATTGTGCAACCTGATTCGTCGATTGGCATAAAGTACTACTGCTTAGAGCACTACAGCCCCATGAAGGAGCAGTTGAGCGCGGTGAGCACGGTGATGGACGGCATGTACGGGTTCCGCATAGAGCTGCGCGATGCGGTGGAGGTGAAGTTGATAACTATAAAATAATTGTGTATACTTTTATTGACCAGATATGAATAGACGTGATTTCTTGAAGAGTTTGGGCGCAGGAGCCTTGGCCACCACGGCCTTGGCCGCCGGGTGCGACTCGCCCAACCAGACACAGGCCGAGGGATTTGCCTTGGGCGAAGTGCCTACCGACAAGATGACTTACCGCACGGGTACCCACGGCGAGAAGGTGTCGCTGCTGGGCTTTGGCTTTATGCGCCTTCCCACCGTAGACCCCGACGACCGCCGCAGCGATTTGGACCAGGAGGCTATCAACGGGCTGGCCGATTACGCCATAGCGCACGGACTCAACCTGTTCGACACCTCGCCGCGCTACTGCCAGGCACGCTCGGAGACCTCGTTGGGCATTGCCCTGAGCCGCCACAAGCGCGAGGACTACCTCATCAGCACCAAGCTCTCGAACCAAAGCTATGATATCTGGACCCGCGAGGGAAGCATCAAGATGTTCGAGGAGTCGTTCGAGAAACTGCAGGTGGACTATATCGATTTCTATATGCTGCACTGTATCGGTCTGCCAGGACGCGACAACGAGGGCAACACGATTGACCCCATGAAGGCTTTCTACGGCCGCTTTATTGACAACGGCATTTTGGACTTCCTGATAGAACAGCGCGCCAAGGGGCGCATACGCAACTTGGGTTTTTCCTATCACGGCGACGTGAAGGTGTTCGACGAGGCTCTTTCGATGCACGACAAGGTGCACTGGGACCACGTGCTTATCCAACATAACTACATCAACTGGCAGCATGCCGGTGCCTTGGCCGAAGAGGGCGAGACGGGCGACGCAAACTCGCAGTACCTCTATGGCGAGCTGGCCAAACGCGACATACCAGTCTTTGTGATGGAGCCCCTGTTGGGCGGCCAGCTGGCCACCCTGCCGCAGTTTGCCGTGGACGAGATGAAGCGGCGCGAACCGGAGCAGAGCCTGGCCTCGTGGGCGTTCCGCTTTGCTGGCAACCAGCCGCGGGTGCTGACGGTGCTGAGTGGCATGACCTACATGGAACACCTGCAGGACAACCTGCGCACCATGTCGCCTCACAAGCCGCTGACCGACGAGGAGTTGGCCATGCTGAGCGACATTGCCGTCCGCTATGCGGGCATTTCGCTCATTCCCTGCACCAACTGCCAGTACTGCATGCCTTGCCCCTACGGCTTGGACATTCCGACCATCTTTGCCCATTACAATAAGATGGTGAACGAGGGCAACGTGATTACGGACGACCTTTCGGAGGCTGCCTCAAGCGAGGAGCGCCGCGCCTACCGCAAGGCCCGCCGCGCTTTCCTGGTGGGCTATAACCGCGCCGTGGAGCCCGACCGCCAGGCCGACCGCTGCATTGGCTGCGGAAAGTGTCTGCCCGAGTGCCCGCAGCAAATCGACATCCCCGGCAAGATGCTCATGATTGAGGAGAAAAGTAATTAATAATACATAACTGCCTATGAGACTACTTTTTTTAGGAACTTGGGAGATTATTCTGATTGTTCTGGTGGTGCTGCTGCTTTTCGGCGGCAAGAAGATACCGGAACTGATGAAGGGTCTGGGCAAGGGCGTGAAGAGTTTCAAAGACGGGGTGAGCGGCATTGAGGATGCCGCACAGACCCCTACCGACTCGAAACCGTCAGCACCCAAACCCAATACGGCAGAGACACAGCAAGAGAGCACTCCCCCAGAGGCCTAACCCCTTAATATTCGGCCGAGGTGGATTTCTGGGATCATCTGGATGAGCTGCGCTCCTGTCTGCTAAAGGCGTTGGCGGCGGTGGTGCTTTGCGCCGTGGCAGCCTTCTGCTGCAAGGAGTTGTTGTTTGCTATTGTGATGGCCCCAAGCAGGAGCGACTTTGTTACCTACCGCCTTTTTACCCGCCTGACGGGCGTGAGCAGCGAATTCCACATTGACCTTTTCAATCCCGAGCTGGCACAGCAGTTTTTGGTACACATGCGCGTGGCGTTGTGGATGGGACTGCTGGTGGTGTCGCCCTATGTGCTGTACCTGCTTTTCCATTTCGTCGCCCCCGGACTTTATGCTCACGAGCGCCGCTATGCCGTCAGCGCTGTGGGCAGCGGATACCTGATGTTTCTGATGGGGGTGGCGCTGAACTATTTTATTATCTTCCCGCTCACCTTTCGCTTTCTGGGCACTTATCAGGTCAGCCCTGATGTACCCAACCGGATTGCCCTCACTTCTTATGTCGGCATGTTGCTGATGCTGTGTCTGGTGATGGGGGTGATGTTCGAGCTGCCGGTGCTAAGCTGGCTGCTGGCCAAGGTGGGGGTGCTGAAGGCCGATTTTATGACCCGATACCGGAAACATGCTATCGTGGTGATAGTGATACTGGCAGCCGTGATTACGCCTACGGGCGATGCGATTACGATGAGCGTGGTGGCGCTGCCGATTTATCTGTTGTACGAGGTGAGTGTGCTTGTGGTGAAGCGGGTGTCAGCCAAGAAGTCAGTTTGAAACTAAATAAATATAATGAATATGAAAAGAATACTATTATTTTGGGTGATTGTATGCCTTTGTACGACGGCTGCCATGGCGCAGCAGGGTGCACGGGCTCTGGCCCAGCGTGTGCTGGGCGATAGGGCCTCGGCATTCGTGTTTGAACGCCAAGACGCTGCGGCCGACTATTTTGTTTTGGAACAGAAGGGCGACCGGCTGTGCATCACGGCCAATAATGACAATTCGATGGCAATGGGCCTGAACTATTACCTGAAGGAATTTGCCCACACGCATGTTTCGTGGTTTGCCAGCGAGCCGGTGGAACTGCCCGCCGTGCTTCCAAAGGTGCCGCGCAAACTGTCGCGCCAGTGCCAGATGCCCGTCCGTTTCTTCCTCAATTACTGCACCTACGGCTATACCATGGTGTGGTGGCAATGGAAGGAATGGGAACGCTTTATCGACTGGATGGCACTGAACGGAGTGAACATGCCGCTGGCCTTGACCGGCCAGGAGGCCGTTTGGCAGGAGGTGTGGCGCGAGATGGGGCTGAGCGACGACGAGATACGCGCCTACTTCAGTGGTCCGGCACATCTGCCCTGGCACCGTATGGCCAATCTCGACGGCTTTGGCGGCCCGCTGCCCCAGGGATGGATTGACGGGCAGAAGGAGCTGCAGAAGAAAATCCTGGCCCGTGAGCGCGAGCTGAACATGACGCCGGTGCTGCCTGCCTTTGCCGGACACGTGCCACGGCAGATTGCCGAGCGCAACCCGCAGGCCGACATTCAACGGCTGAGCAGCTGGTGCGGTTTCGAACCCACCTATTTCATGAACTCCACCGACAGCCTCTTTGCAGTCATTCAGCGAAAGTATTTGGAGAAACAGACTGCCCTTTACGGCACCAACCATATTTACGGCATAGACCCATTTAACGAGATGGATCCGCCCAGCTGGGACACGACCTACTTGGCCAACGTGTCGCGCAATATCTTTGCCTCGCTGCAGCAGGTAGACCCCATGGCACAGTGGTTGCAGATGTCGTGGGTTTTCTACTATAAACAGGGGCAGTGGACCCCCGAACGCCTTAAGTCCTACCTCACCGCCGTGCCACAGGGTCGGATGGTGCTGCTGGACTACTTCTGCGAGAAGACCGAGGTATGGCGTAAGACCGAAGGGTTCTACGGACAGCCCTTCATCTGGTGCTATCTGGGCAATTTTGGCGGCAACACGATGCTGCTGGGCGACCTTAGTAGGCTCGACGCAAAACTGAATCAGGCCACCGACGATGAGAGTGGCAATATGGTGGGCGTTGGCTCCACACTGGAGGGCTTCGACATCAGCCCCCAGATTTTCGAATTCCTGCTAGAGCACCCATGGAAAATGGCGCCCGCAAAAGAGCGGGTAGGGGAGTTCGTCCAGCGTTGGGCCGACCTGCGCTACGGCAAGTCATGCCCCTCGCAGCGCCAGGCGTGGCAGCTGCTGGCCGACTCGGTCTATAAGGACTGGTCGTTCTACGGCATGGGTACCCAGATGGTTGCGCGGCCCTCTCTCTCCGGCCACGGCACCTATTACACCAAGCCCTATTACTCCTACGACAACGACGCCCTTCTGCGCGCCATCCGACTGATGCTCAAAGAGCCCTCTGCACGCCAAAGCTACCGCTACGACGTGGCCGTCCTGCTCTCGCAGTGGCTGGGCAATCATTTCATGGAGGTGCGCGACGCTTATGCCGATGCCTACCGCACGGGTAACCGAAAAAACATGCTCCGCTATAGATTCATGGCAGAGGAACTGATTCGCGACGCCAACGATTTGCTGCTCGGAATCGAGTCTAACTCACTCATCCCGTGGATTGCCGCCGCCCGTCAGTGGGGCACCAGCGAGGCCGAGCAGAACTATTACGAGACCCAGGCGCGCGTGTTGCCTACCATTTGGGGCGGCCCAGTGCTGAACGATTATGGCAACCGTATGTGGGGCGGTCTTTTGGAGCAGTACTACCTACGCCGTTGGAAACTATTCTTCGACGCCCTGGACCAGTCGGTTCAGTTCCATATTCCTTTCGATCGACACGCCTTCGACTCCACCCTCAGCGAGTTTGAAACAACCTGGGCCACAGCTAGCTACCTCAGCAGTCGGCAGCGGGTGTCCAACACCTCCGTCCTGCAGCGGGCTCAGTATATCCTCCGCCAGATTGACCAGGGGACCTTCGAGGTGCCCGACCGTGCCACCCGTGTGCTCTCCCACTACATAAAGACTTACCCACAGGCGCAGCTGCAAGACGTCTATAAGTTCTGTTTTCAAGACGTTTTCGGTCCCGGTCACCTCATCACCGACTCCGCTTCCTGCGCCCAGTACATCGTGTATGAAATCGGCCGTATGGATCCCTCCAACAGGGCGTTCCCCGACTATGAATACACTGGCATCGAGGGTAACTATGTACGCGTCAATCTGCGTGTCATTCAGGACGGTAGGGTAGCCCTAGAGCCCTTTGTGAGGCTGCTTATTGAAAGTGCGCGCACGGCTCCGAAGATGAAACCTTACGAATGGAAAGGCTCCTGGGAGCGCCTGGCTGTCAAGGCAGGCCGTCTGCAGCCTAGGCCGCTTAACTATACCGACGACCGCGCCGCCCTGCGCTCTCATCTTGACAACGGCGGCACCGCGGTGCATCATAGCGACCGTTTCAACAGCCACTATGCCCCCCACTACCGCCTCATCCGCCGCGACCTTTTCGAGAAAGAACTGCTGCCGCTCATTTCCCAACGCTGATTAGGAACATCCTTTTCAAAAAAAATTGCAACTCCATTATATTACGCATTTCTACGGGCAGCCTGCAGGAAAATGTAGGCTGCCCGTCCTTTCTGCATGAGAGGCGCTATGTCCTATTGCGTTCATTATGAACATACTGTTGAAAAATATTTTGTTAAAAATTTTGTAAACAGAAAGATAATTAGTATCTTTGCAATGCTTTTTTCAGGCTATATTAACCCATAAATAAAAATATAACGGTATAAATAACAATATTATGGCACTTCATATCATCAACCATCCCATGGTTCAGCACAAACTGACCATCATGCGTAAAAAAGAAACCGGCACTCGCGAGTTCCGTGAATTATTGAAAGAAATCGGCATGCTTATGGGCTACGAGGTCACCCGCGACTTCCCACTTGAAACGGTTCAGATAGAGACCCCCATGCAGACCATGGTGGCCCATGAGATTGCAGGCAAGAAAGTAGTCGTGGTGCCCATCCTCCGTGCCGGACTGGGCATGGTCGACGGCCTCCTCACCCTCATTCCCGCTGCCAAGGTAGGTCACATCGGCATGTACCGCGACGAGAAAACCCACCAGCCTGTCTTCTACTACTATAAAATGCCCGAGGGCAAAGACCGCATGGTCATCCTCACCGACCCCATGCTGGCCACCGGCGGCAGTGCCTGCGACGCCATTCGCCGCCTGAAGGCTGACGGCTACTCCAACATCCGCATGATGTGCCTCGTGGCTGCCCCTGAGGGTGTCAAGCGCGTCCAGTCTGAGTTTCCCGAGGTGGACATCTACACCGCCTCCCTCGACGAGAAGCTCAACCCCGACTGCTACATCATGCCCGGTCTGGGCGATGCCGGCGACCGCATTTTCGGCACCAAGTAGGCTCGCCGAATGCCTGTGAACCCCTTTTTATTCATTATATTTAAAATCATTTTTTATGGCTAGTATTACATCCAACCAAGCGGTCTACGATGCCCGTCAGCTGGGTCGGAGCCGAATGCTGGTGCTGGGCTTTCAGCACATGTTTGCCATGTTCGGCGCCACCATCCTAGTACCCACTATCACAGGCCTTTCCATCTCTGCCACCCTTCTTTTTGCCGGATTGGGCACATTGCTTTTCCACTGGTTCACCAAGATGAAAGTCCCCGCCTTCCTCGGTTCCAGCTTTGCCTTCCTGGGCGGCTATGCCACTGTGGTGGCCATGGGCGAAGGCATGGGTATGACCCAGGCCGAGGCGCTCCCTTACGCCTGTGTCGGCGTGGCCTGTGCCGGCCTGCTTTATTTTGTCCTGGCCGCCTGCATCAAAGCCTTTGGCGTCCACCGCGTCATGAAACTCTTTCCCCCCGTGGTCACCGGCCCAATCATTATTGCCATCGGCCTCATCCTGGCCGGCAGCGCCATCAACAATATCCTTTCGAACTGGTGGGTCGCCCTCATCGCCATTCTGGTGGTCGTCGTTTGCAATATCTGGGGCAAGGGCATGATCAAAATCATCCCCATCCTGTTGGGTGTGCTAGTGTCTTACGTTGTGGCGGCCCTCTTCGGCCAGCTCGAACCCGCCAAAGTCCAGGCATTGCACGATGCCGCCTGGGTAGGCCTGCCCTTCCAGTGGAACGACACCGGCCTTTACGCGCTCGGCCAAGGCAACTGGAGTTTCCTCGTCACCGCCATCATCGCCATCATGCCCATCGCTATCGCCACTATGATAGAACACATCGGCGACATTCTAGCCATCGGCTCCACCACCAGCCGCAACTATATTGAGGATCCTGGCCTCCACCGCACCCTCATGGGCGACGGCGCTGCCACCATCCTCGCCTCCCTCTTCGGTGCCCCGGCCAACACCACCTATGGCGAGAACACTGGTGTGCTCAACCTCACCCGTGTTTTCGACCCCCGCGTCATCCGCATTGCCGCCATCATTGCCGTCATCTTCAGCTTCTCGCCCAAGTTTGCCGCTCTGGTATATGCCATGCCCACTGCCACCATCGGCGGCGTATCGCTCATCCTTTACGGCATGATTTCCTCCGTTGGTATCCGCAGCCTGGTCGAAAACCACGTTGACCTCACCAACTCCCGCAATCTTATTATCACCGCCCTCACCATCACTCTAGCCGTCGGCATCAGCTATGGCTGCACCAATGGTGCCATCCAGTTTGGCAAGGTTGGTCTCTCAGGTCTGGCCGTGGCTGCCATCATCGGCATATTGGCCGCCGTCATCCTCCCGGTCGAAAAAACAAAAACAGACAATCCTAAAGAATAAGAAATGAAAAAAATCATCCTCCTGCTACTCCTTTTCCCCCTGCTATCCTTTGCGCAACGGGGCAAGTCCCATACTCAGCAACAACCCGTCCAGCCCCAGGTGCGCAACATCATCTTCGTCGTGGGCGACGGCATGGGCGTATCCCAGGTCTACACCTCCATCGTAGCTCAAAAGTCCGACAACAGCGTCTTCCTCCGCTTCCCCTATACGGGTTTCTCCCGCACCTATTCCCACAACCGCTACACCACCGACTCCGGCGCCGGCGGTTCTGCCCTCATGACGGGCAACAAAATAGAAAACTACCACATCTCCCTCGGTCCCGACGGCACCCACCATCCCTCGTTTCTTTCCAACGCCAAGCGTTTCTTTGGCAAGGCTGCCGGCTTTGTAGTCACCAGCAGTGTGCTCGATGCCACTCCCGCCTCCACATACGCCCATGTCACCAACCGTAAACTTTTCGACTCCATCAGTATGCAGATGGCACAGTGCGATTTCGACGTCATGATAGGCGGCGACCTCAATCACTTCAAACCTGAGTTCCGCAAGGACGGCCTGGCTCCCCTCGACACCCTTCAGTCCCGCGGCTATGCCATGGCCTACAACATCCTCGACCTCATGGCCCTCGACCGTCCCCGCATCTGCGGCCTTCTCTACCCCGACAATCCCCCCAAGGCCATGGACCGTGGACGTATGCTCACTCTCGGCACCCTCAAGGCCATCGAAACCCTTAACCGCAATACCAACGGCTTCGTCCTCATGGTCGAAGGGTCGCAAATCGACTGGGCCTGCCACAACAACGACAGCACCTATCTCTTAGCCGAGCTGGCCGACTTCGAAGACATGCTTTCCGCCGTGCTCGACTTTGCCAAGCATGACGGTCACACCCTCGTCGTGGTCACCGCCGACCACGAAACCGGCGGACTCTCCCTTCTAGGCGGCAGCATTGCCGACGGCCAGAGCAACCTCTCTTGGTCCACTGGCGGCCATTCCGGACTCATGGTCCCCGTCTTCGCCTACGGCCCTGGCGCCGAGAATTTCACTGGCATCATGCAAAACAGCGATTTCTACAGCAAGTTCATCTCACTCCTGTCCAACGCCAAGTAATCTAAGAAATGATTAAATTCTGTGTAAAACTGGTACAGCGGTGGCTGCCCGAGCCTTTCATCTTTGCCATCATCCTCACCCTCGTGGCCGCCTGCCTGGCCATGCCCATCTGCCATCAAACCCCCATCGAAGTGGTCGAGCACTGGGGGGGCGGCGTATGGAATCTTCTCGCCTTTGCCATGCAAATGGCACTTGTCCTCGTTTGTGGCTCTACCCTTGCGGCCGCTCCGGCCGTCAAGCGGGGCATCAGCACCCTGGCCGCCATTCCCAAGACCCCTCCTGCTGCCATCGCCCTCGTCACCGGCGTTTCCGCCATTGCCTGCTGGCTCAACTGGGGCTTCGGCCTCATCGTAGGTGTCATCTTCGCCAAAGAGATAGCCCGTCGTATGCGTGGCATCGACTACCGCCTGCTCATCGCCTCGGCCTACAGCGGCTTCGTGGTGTGGCATGCCGGCCTATCGGGTTCCATCCCCCTCACCATGGCCACTCCCGGCGAAGCCCTCACCATGGCCACCAACGGCGTCCTCACCAGTCCCATCCCCATCTCGCGCACCATTCTTGAGCCCCACAACCTCGTCATCGTAGCGTTAGTCATTGTGGCCATCGTAGTCACCAACACCCTCATGCACCCCAAGAAAGACGTCGTCACTGTCGACCCCGCCCTCCTAGAGGAAGAGACCGTCGTCACCCCCAAACCCGACAAAGCCTCCATCACCCCTGCCCAGCGCATGGAGCATTCGCGCCTGCTGGCATGGATAGTGGCGCTCATCGGCTTCTCTTACCTCATCATCCATCTGGGTTTCCGCGGCGGCAGCTTCGACCTTGGCAGCGTCATCATGCTTTTCCTCTTCCTGGGAGTGCTCCTCCACGGCACCCCTCTGGCCTACGTCCGCGCTTTCACCAAGGCGGCCACCGGGGCTTCGGGCATCATCTTGCAGTTCCCCTTTTACGCCGGCATCATGGGCATCATCACCGGCGTGGGTGCCAGTGGCATCTGTTTCGGCACCGTCATCAGCAACGCCTGCATCTCCATCTCCACACCCACCACCTATCCGCTCCTCACCTTCATCTGTGCTGCCGTGCTCAACATGTTCGTGCCCTCCGGCGGTGGCCACTGGGCCATCCAGGCACCCATCATGTTTGCCGCCGGAGCTGACCTAGGTGTCGACCCCGGCCTCACCGGCACCGCCATCGCCTGGGGCGACGCCTGGACCAACCTCATCCAGCCCTTCTGGGCCATCCCTGCCTTGGCCATCGCCAAGCTCGACGCCAAAGACATCATGGGCTTCTGCCTCATCGACCTGCTTATCACAGGCATCATCATTTGCTCTGGCCTGGTGGTGTGGGCGTTATAGCCGACGGGACAGAATAGATGGAAACAATTACAACGAAAGCCTCCCCCTTCGACCCTTCTTCCATCCCTCGGCGGTGACGGCTCAAAATAATGAAAATACAAAATAGATACATACCAACAAACAAAAACCTAAAACTATGAAAAAAGAAGTAATATCCGCCTTTTCATTTTTCAAAATACCTATGAAAAAATTTATTTCCCTCTTATTTCCCCTCGCTGCATCTCTCTCCCTCTTCGCCCAGCACTTCGACTGGGTGAAGTCCTACTCTGGGAATGAACCTTCAGGGTATACATTTGACTACATCGTCGGTTCTGTGACCGACTCCCATGGCAACCTTTATGTCGCAGGGCAGTTCGCCAAGGGTGCTACAATCGACGGTCAAGACCTGTTGCCAATTACTCCTCATGGAAACCAATGTAACACTACTCTTAATGCCGCCATTGTCAAGTTTTCTCCCCAAGGTCAGATTCTCTGGAAGAAGGTTCTTCATGCAAATCATGGTTTTCCTTGCACTATTGATGAAATACATCTTGTTGGTGATACGGCATTATATGTAGAGTCTCTTGTCGATATTATTCCGACGGGCAATGATGCGTACCTTTATTTCTATGATACGCTTATAACTAGTGACGATACGTCATTTATGATAGCAGCAGATAGTTTGGGTAGTGGTGTGGCAACGGCATTCTCTATCATGGATTTGGATGGCAATTTCTTGGAACACCATTTTTTGCAAAGAGCATATATTGATAGTAATGGAGCAGTGATAACAATGGATAGGTCGGGAGGAATAAATCCAGAATCGACTAGGCGTATTGATAACCAACCTTTTCATAGAGGACCTTTTTGTGTTGACAGTGATGGGAATATTTATATTGGACAGGTTCCGATAGATAATATCGCACTCCTTGACGGTTGGTACTCTATTGAGAACGGAAAGTTGTCTGGCGTGCTAATCATTGTGGACGGGCATTCCCGTTTCACGTTTTATCCAGAGAATCGACCTTCAGTGTCGAATTATCGGATATTGAAATTCTCCCCACATTTTGACAACTTGATCAAATATCAGTATGTTTTCGCCGATACATCATTTTGGGACAAGGCTGCAACTGTAGGAAGACTGTTGATTGATTCCGAGAATAACATATATCTCTGCAGTGCGGTTGAAAACATCCTCAGTAGGGGTAGTGGCAGGGTTTCACTCAATGGCGCGTCGGACATGGCATTTGAGGGTAAGGAAGCCACCATGGGGTTTATAATAAAGTATAACAGCCATTTAGAGCCGCAATACATTCGGCAGATTGACTATCAAAACACCTCAAACAATGGCTATTACAACTATTATTTCCATGAGATGGCTATTGATGAGGATTCAAACTCCGTATTTGTTATTGCCACTGTCGCTAATGATGTACCTACGGATTCGATGTATGTTGACGGGGTTCAACTGGATGCTAATAATAACGCACTATTCTTACGGTTCGACAAAAACACGGGTCGCTACCTCTCTCATGGCATTGTTCCTACCAACAAATACTCAAATTTTTACGGAACAATTCACAATACCGATGTCGTGTGTAAAAACAACCGCGTATTTGCACTGCCAACTTTTCAGAATAACATTCAGTGGCAGAACAATGAAATCAATATTGAACAATACAAATGGGGGAAAGGGTTGTTCATCTGGGACTATGCTGGCAATCCTATCCAGTACGTGGATTTCAACTCTATATCAAGACAAAGCGAGCCAGGTACAGCACTTGCCCTGCATGACAGTGTTTTATATATTTGTGGCTACTCAAGATTCAGTATGACTGTGGCTGATACTACTCTAAATCCTTCTGGCAATACCATGGCCTACATCTTCAAGTATGTTGACACCTCTTTTATGACCCCTTATGTCCACACGGGTCCTCAAGACACGGGCGACGTGCGCATCAAGGTGGTAGAGGACGGCAACGCCTTCGTGGCATACCCAAACCCCTTCCGCCAGAGAGTCAATATTCAAGTTGAAAGTGGAGAGTTGAAAGTTGAAAATGGAGTCGCGAAAGCGTGGCTCACCGACATGCAAGGCCGCCGCGAGGAAGTCCGCCTCACCCCCGCAGGCAACGGCAAATACACCCTCGACCTCACCAACCGCCCCCAAGCCACCTACCTCCTCACCCTTACCACCGCCACAGGCAAGACCCACACCATAAGGCTACTGAAACAAAGCGACATCTTCAGCAGATAATATGCGTTATAATTACACCAAATCTAATTGTTTCTTCCACTTTTGACACCATTTCTCCCTTAATCCTTTATCAAATCTATAATCCCCAACCGCGTTAGCCGTCCCCTTTTATAAAGTTAACGTGTCTCTCGTCGCTATTCCCGCTCAACCCCTCTCATCGAGAGCGAAATCCTGTGCCTCCTCAAATCCACTTCTATCACCTTCACCTTCACGTGTTGGTGTAGGTGCACCACCTCGTTGGGGTCGGCCACGCGGCGGTTGGCCAGCTGGCTTATATGCACCAGGCCGTCCTGGTGCACTCCCACGTCCACGAAAGCCCCGAAGGCGGTAATATTCGTGACAATGCCGGGCAGCACCATGCCCACCTGCAGGTCCTCGATACGGGTAACGTTCTTGTCGAACTCAAACACCTCAAACCGGGCGCGGGGGTCTAGTCCGGGCTTGTCCAGCTCCTTCATAATGTCCTGTAGGGTAGGCAGGCCGCAGTCGGGGGTGACATACTTCTTAATGTCAATCTTCTGGCGCAGCGCCTTGTCCGCCATCAACTGCTCCACGGTGGCTCCGGCGTCCTGTGCCATCCGTTCCACCAGGGCATAGCGTTCGGGATGCACGGCGCTGCGATCCAGAGGGTTCTCGCTTTCGCGCACACGAAGGAAACCGGCGCACTGTTCAAAGGCCTTCTCGCCCAGGCGTTCCACCTTCTTCAGCTCGCTGCGCGACTCGAAAGGACCCTCCTGATTGCGGTAGGCCACAATCTTATCGGCCAGGGCGGGGCCGATGCCGCTCACATAGCTCAGCAGCTCGCGGCTGGCGGTGTTCAGCTCCACGCCCACGCTGTTCACGCAGCTCACCACCACGTCCTGCAGGCTCTCCTGCAGCATCTTCTGGTTCACGTCGTGCTGGTACTGCCCCACGCCAATGCTCTTAGGGTCAATCTTCACCAGCTCGCTCAGCGGGTCCATCAGGCGGCGGCCGATGCTGACGGCGCCGCGCACCGTCACGTCGTAGTCGGGAAATTCGCGCCGTGCCACGTCGGAGGCGCTGTACACCGAGGCTCCGTTCTCGCTCACCATCACGGCAATCAGCTTGCCCTTAAAATGGCATCGTTTGACCACCTCCTCCGTCTCGCGGCCGGCGGTGCCGTTGCCAATGGCAATGGCCTCGATATGGAATGCCTCCACCAGGGCCTCCAGTTTGGCAATGGCGGCGCGCTCCTCGCGCACCGAGGTGAAGGGATAGATGGTCTCGTTGTGCAGCAACTGCCCTTGGGCGTCGAGGCAGACGGTCTTGCAGCCCGTGCGGAAGCCAGGGTCGATAGCCAGTATGCGTTTCTGGCCCAGTGGTGGGGCCAGCAGCAGCTGGCGCAGGTTCTCGGCAAAGACGCGTATGGCCTCCTTGTCGGCCTTCTCCTTCAGCAGGTTATAAAACTCCGTCTCTATCGAGGGGGCCAGCAGGCGTTTGTAGCCGTCGTGCACGGCCTGGCGCACCTGCTCCGACGACTCGTAGCGGCCGCTCACAAACTGCCGTTCCAGGGCCTCGAAGGCGGGCTCGTCTTCCTCGGGCAGTACGTGCACCCGCAGCACACCCTCCTCCTCGCCGCGGAAAAGGGCCAGGATGCGGTGCGACGGGGCGCGCATGGCGTTCTCCTTCCAGTCGAACCACGATTCGAACTTGCCGCCCTCCTCCTCCTTATTTTTCACCACCTTAGAAGTCAGCATGGCGTTGCGGCGGAAGAGGTTGCGCACCCGATTGCGGGCCTGGGCGTTCTCGCTCACGCGCTCGGCAATGATGTCGCGGGCGCCTGCCAAGGCCTCGTCGACGCTGCCCACCCCTTTCTCGGGGTTGACATATTCTGCTGCCAACTGCTCCAGGCGGCAGGAGTACTGCTTCTGTATTTCGTTTGCCAAGGGCTCCAGGCCGCGTTCCACTGCCATCGTGGCGCGGGTGCGGCGTTTGGGCTTGAAGGGCAGGTAGAGGTCCTCCAGCTCGGTCATAGTGGTGGCGGCCAGGATCTGCTTCTCCAGCTCCGGGGTCAGTTTGCCCTGCTCGCCAATAGAGGCCAGAACCGCCTCGCGTCGTTTGTCCAGTTCTTTCAGCCGCAGGAGGAGGTCGCGTATGGCAGTAATCTGCACCTCGTCGAGGCTGCCCGTGGCCTCCTTGCGGTAGCGGGCGATAAAAGGCACCGTCGCCCCCTGCTCCAGAAGTTCTATCGTTTTCTCAACCTGGCGGTTGCCCAGGTTGAGCTGCTCTGCAATGGTAGCTGCGTAGTTCATTTATAATATCGGTTGCTATTTAGGTTTATAACGGACTGGCCGAAGAATTATTGTGCCAGACAAAAGGCGCCAATAAAAAAAGCCCGCTCAGGTCGAGCGGGCAAGTATAAAAGATGAAAAGTGAAAACAAATTATTTCTTCACAATCTTCTCAGTGGCAACGCCGTTGTTAGTGATGACGCGGACATAGTAAACACCGTTGGCAAGGTCGCTCAGGTTGACGGTGTTGACATTCTTCTCGGTCATGACGGTGCGGCCGTTGATGTCGATAACGCTCACTTCCTGTACGCCCTCGGCGTTGATGTTAAGCACATTCGAAGTGGGGTTAGGATAGAGCTGGACAGTAGCGTCGGTAGCATTGCTGATGCCAGCGTGCTGGCCAGGGATAACCTCGATGTCGTCAACCAGCATCCAGTAGACATCGGTGCTGTTGCAGTGACGGAAAGCAATGTAGATGTTCTGGCCGGCGAAGGCAGAGATGTCAAGGCTCTTGAGGGTGAAGTTCACGTTGGCAACGTTACCATCGAAGACCATGTTGGTGAAGTCGGTAGTGTTGGTGCCAGTGGTGGAAACGAGGACGGTGTAGTGCTCGCTGAAGTAGCTGGCGTCAACACCACCCACATACCAGTTCAGGGTAGCGCCTTCGGCAGGAACCTGAATCTGGGGAGTGATCATCCAGTTGTCGGGAGTCAGGACACCCACCTGGTTAATGAAGGAAGCCGAACCAGCGACACCGGTGCCATTGTGGTGATAGTTGGAACCATTCCAATAATTGAGGTCCCAGCCGTAGCCGTCGCCGTCAGCGTCGAAGAAGGTCCAGCATTCGGTGTTTTCGTTAGACTCGAAACCGCAGCGGAAAGGCAGGGTCTGGAGCGAGCATTCAATAATGTTGACATTGGTGCTGGCAGAACCAGTCTCGCCGTCGAGGGTAGCGGTGACGGTGATGTTGTGGCTGCCGGCAGTGGCGAAGGAAACGTTGACAGAGGTGCCGGTGGCGGTGGCAGGAGTGCCGCCGTCAAAGGTCCAAGCATAGGAGGCAGCGGAAGGACCGGTAACGGTGTAGGTGAGGGTCTGGCCAGTTATACCGCTGGTGGGGCCGTTGACAATGACGTTCATAGCGGGAGCGGTCTCGCTGGTAGTGGCCTTAATCATCCAGGTGTAGTTGAGGTCGGCCACCAAGTTGTAGATGAGCTCCCAGGTGCCGTTGAAGTAAGCATAGCTGCCGTTGGGGTCGCCGCAGAAGTCAACGCCGGTAGCGGGGTATCCGATATCGTTGGATTCCATAACAATCCAAAGATCCTTAGCGGTGTTCAGCTGGACGCGGTCGAAGATGGGGAAGGTGACGTAGTCTTCAACAGCGGAGACAGCATAGGTGTACTGATAGAGCAGGTCGCTGGCGGCGGGGAAATTGTCGGGGTTGGTCTGGTAGACGCTGAGGGTGATGTGACCGGCGTTGGCGCTGAAGTATTTCACGTTCTCCAGATAGTTGCGGTTGGCCATGAAGGAGGCAGGGAATTTCACGCCCCAGGTCATGCCGGCGCCGGTGCCCACGTTGCCCGTGAAGGCGTTGTTCTGGCTATAGCTCATCTCGTTGCCCCAGTTCCACTCGTTCACGTTCACGTTGAGGGTGGCAGTGGTGGTGCCGGTGGTGTTAGTGACGGAGAGGGTGACGGTCTCGGTGCCGGTGGCGCTCCAGGTGGTAGAGAAGTTGTTGTCGCTGCCAGTGGCGGGGGTGCCGTTGGTGGCGGACCAGCTGATGTCAGTAACGGGGTCGACGCTCACGATGTTGGCCGTGAAGGTGGCGGGGTTGTTGACAATAGCGGAGGTGAAGCCGCCGATTTCAACAATAGGAGCCTGGTTGGCAGCAGGGCTGGAGGTCAGCAGGGCGCTGATGGCGCTGACGGCCTCGTTGGCATCATAAGGGCCAAAGCCCCAGTCGGTGCCGTAAACATCGCACCAGTAGCCAGAGGGAGAGATGAACACCACGGTGGGGAAGCCGGTGATGGTGGTGTTGATAATGTCGTTTGCGGTGTAGTCGTCAACGATGGGGTAGGGGACAGTGCCGCTGTTGGTCCAGTCGCCCTGGGTATTGCCGCCGTTGCCGTAGATGCCGTTAGCGTCGGTGGAGGAGTCGGCCTCGACCCAAAGGACGCACACTTGGCTGCCCAGCTGATTCTTGATGGCTTCAAGGATGCCGTTGGTGTGCATAACCCAGCACCAGGAGCACCAAGTGGCGGAGTAGTCGATGACCACGGCCTTGCCGGCTGCCAAAGTGTCGGTCAGGCTGATGGTGTTGCCGTTGATGTCGGTGAGGGTGTGGGTGGTGCTGATGGGAGTCCAGTTGGGCAGTGTGTTCACGCCTTTGGCGCGAACGTCCTCACGGCACACGGGTTGGGTTGAGAACTGAGCGTAGGCGGCTGAGAACATCAGCAGGCTCAGAGCAACTAATAAGATTTTTTTCATCCGGTTTTTTGTCTCGTTATTAGCCATTAGACCCTTCGGCTTTGATTATTAATTAATTAGAGTGATATTTTTTGCTTTTTTCAAAATTTCAAGTTGCAAAAATACGACTTTTTTTTGAATGTAGGGGTTTTCCGACAAATATTTTTTCTTAAAATTTTGCCCCTCTCGTCCCCGCCCCTGCCCCGCAGCTTTCGGCTTTGACAGCTTTACACCAGTAATACGAACTTTTTCAAAAGTGTAATATGCGTCCTATAGGGCGCAGTGTACTATAGTGTGCATTTCTCTATAGGGCTTTTTTTTTCCTTTTATAGGGTTTTACTTTTATGATGTAAATCTGTAAGTGATTTCGATAAATGGTTGATATATAATCATTTGTTACTTACATCATTTTTTGATTTTTTTTCCGTTTTTTCCCCTCAAAATTGTTTTCAAAGGTCTGGCGGGCTGTTTTTCGCCCTGGTTCTTTTATCAAATTTTTTTATAGTGTGTAGGTGACTCTCTGTTTGCGGATGGCAGCGGCCCGGACGGCCAAAAGGCGAATGGCCTAGTGCATCGCCCTGGGCATCAGGGGTTCTGCTGTCAGCGCACAGTCAGGCTCGGAGCGTGATTCTTTTGACCTTACAGGCCGTTTTGCTCCAACGCCATATACCCAAGGCATTGCCTTGGTCCACAGCGGTTTCGGCCTTTCGGGCCGTTGGACTCCAACGCCCTATACCCAAGGCATTGCCTTGGTCCATAGCGGTTTCGGCCTTTCGGGCCGTTTTGGGCGGTTGTCCTTTCATTCGCGAATGCGTATCCGAATTCCCTCGCCATGCTTTTTCTTTTTCTCTGATGGTTGCCCTATCGTTCGTCTATTGTTCTTTGTTAGGGGCATAGAGGAACTAGAGGCCGTCGGTAGGCTCTGGGCAGCGTGGGGAGCGAGGGTATTCTGTGCCGAGGGAACGGCGTTATCGTATGTGCGTCAGGTGGTTATGCCGAATGTCGCATTTTTTTTGGCTAAAAAGGGTTCCGTTCGGATTTTTTGTCGTACTTTTGCAACGGTTATGACGCCCGGCGTCGATTTGTTTGTTAAACGTAATTGCTATGAAAAGAATTTTTTTGACTTTGGCTTTTTTGAGCCTTTCGCTGGCCGCCCTGGCGCAGGAGGTCAAGCAGACTTTCACCCGCAACGTGGTGCTGGAGCAGTTCACCACTGGGCAGTGCCAGTACTGCCCGGCCGGCAACGACCGCATTGCCAGCGCGGTGGACGGCATGAGCAACCTCATTTGGATTAAGTACCACGCCGGCTTTGGTACCGACGCCCTCACCAATGAGACGGCCACGGCCTATCTGGCTTACTTCGGCGGCAGCACCTACGCCCCCGCCCTGATGTTCGACCGCACCCGTTTCAACACCTCCAACCCCGGCCCGGTGATGGGTGTGGGCCAGGTGTCGGAAATCCGTCTCTACATGAGCCAGGCCAAGTCGGTGCCCACCACCTGCAAGGTGTACCGCCCCGACGTGTCGTACAACCCCGCCACGCGCCACCTTTCGGGCTCGGTTTCGGGCCGTTTCGGCGACGAGGGCTACGGCCCCGACACACGCATGTGCGTCTATGTGGTGGAGGACAGTTTCTTCATGTACCAGGTCGACGCCTACAACCCCAACGGCAATATTTACCACATGAGCGCCGTGCGCGCTTCGGTGACCGACATTTGGGGCGACCCCTTGGAGGTGGAGGAAGAGGGGCGCACGTTCTCCTACACGGTCGACTACACCCTGCCCGAGGACTGCCAGTATAGCCATTGCCGCCTGGTGGCGGTGGTTTATAACTACGATGCTTCCGACATCAACAACCGCGCCGTCCTCAACGGGTCGGAGAGCGACTATCTGTCGAACCTGCTGGGCGTGGGCGAGGTGAGCGAGGGCAGCCGGCTGCGCCTCTTCCCCAATCCGGCCGACGGGCGCGTGTTCGTGCAGTGCGACGGGGCCATGGGGCGCGTGTGGGTGCTGAATGCGCTGGGTCAGGCGGTGCTGCAGCAGCAGGGCGGCTCGGACACCCTGGCGCTGGACCTCGACGGGCTTGCGGCCGGCATTTACATGGTGCGCGTGGAGACCCCTTCGGGCGTGGCCACCCGCCAGCTGGTGGTGCGGTAGGGCACAGTGGAAATTATTTTCGCAGCGCGGGCAATATATTTTTTATTTCCGCGTTGTAGTAGGTTGCATGAAAAAGTTGCTGCTCATAACGCTGTTGTGCCTTGCGGCGTGGGTTCCGGCCCGCGCCAGCTATCTGCTCGTGCCCATGGACGAGGTGCAGAAGAACCACCTGAAGGCCTACGGCGTGGCCTACTGGGCACTGGAGCGCGACGTGGAGGTGACCTGGCTGCTCAACTACCGCGGGGGCAGTTTCCTGATGAAACATGCCGACGCGCTTGAACGCGAGTGCCGCCTGCGGGGGGTGACGGCCGAGGTGATTGCCGACGGGCAGTCGTCCGCCATCCTGTCCGAGATAGCCGACCCGGCTGTGAACATGGACGCCGTGAAGCTGCAGAAGGCGCCCAAGATAGCCGTCTATTCGCCCAAGAACAAGCTGCCGTGGGACGATGCTGTGACGCTGGTGCTCACCTACGCCGAGATACCCTACGACGTGGTGTACGACGAGGAGGTGATGGCCGGAGTGCTGCCCACCTACGACTGGCTGCACCTGCACCACGAGGACTTTACGGGCCAGTACGGCAAGTTCTGGGGAAACTATCGCAACCAGCAGTGGTACATTGAAGACGTGCGCCTGCAGGAGAAGATGGCCAATAGCCTTGGATTCAGTAAGGTAAGTCAGTTGAAACTGGCCGTGGCCCACAAAATTCGCGACTTTGTGATGGGCGGGGGATTCCTCTTTGCCATGTGCTCGGCACCCGACAGCTACGACGTGGCCTTGTCGGCTGAGAATGTGGACATTTGCGACGTGATGTTCGACGGCGACCCCATGCAGCCCGACGCACAGGAGCAGTTGGATTTCGACAAGACGTTTGCTTTCAAGGATTTCCGCATAAGCACCAACCCGAACGAGTATGAGATTTCGACCATCGACGTGGACGACCGCGCCCGCATGAGGCAGGTGAACGAGAAGAACGACTTTTTCACCCTCTTCGAGTTTTCGGCCAAATGGGATTGGGTGCCCACCATGCTCACGCAGAACCACACCCGCATCATCCACGGCTTTATGGGCCAGACGACCGCCTTCCGCCGCCAGTGCGTGAAGAGCTCGGCGGTGATACTGGCCGAGAACAAGGCCCTGGGCGAGGTGCGCTACCTGCACGGCGAGTACGGCAAAGGCACCTGGACTTTCCTGGGCGGGCACGACCCGGAGGACTACCGACACTATGTGGGCGACCCCCCCACCGACCTCTCGCTCTATCCCAACTCGCCTGGCTACCGACTGATACTTAATAACATACTCTTCCCGGCTGCTAAGAAAGAGAAACACAAGACTTGATGACTTTTATGAAAAGGACTGCCCTATATATGCTCTTCCTGCTCCTGTCCGTCGGCGCGACGGCACAGAAGTGGACCTACTATAATCCCAAAAACTCCGGTATCAACGGCGAGAACATCCTGGCCGTCACCGCCGACAACCGCGGCAACCTGTGGGTGGGCACCACCCAGGGGCTCAACCGTTTCCGCGACGGGGTATGGACCGACTTTGCCGACTTTAACGAGAAGCTGAAGGATCAGTTTGTCAACTGCCTGGTGGCCGAGGGCAACACCCTCTGGATTGGCACCGACGACTACGGCGTGATTGAGTTTAACGGCAACAACTGGTACGAACATGCCGAGGAGACCCGCCGCCTGAACATGAAGTATATTCGCGACATTGCGGTGGACTACAGCGGGTCGAAGTGGATTGGCGTTACGCTGAGCGGCCTAGTGCAGTACGACGGGGTGAACTGGAATAAGTACACCGCCGCCGAGTCGGAGCTGCTGTCGGACTTCATCCTCTGCGTGGTGATTGACAATCGCGACCGCAAGTGGATAGGTACCAACGACGGCCTTTGCGTCTTCGACGGCCGCCGCTGGCTGTCCTACACTACCAAGAATAGCAAGATTCCGCACAATATCTGTCTCTCCCTCGCCATCGACAAGGAGAATGTGAAGTGGATTGGCACCCTCAACGGGCTGGCCCGCTTCGACGGCGAGAACTGGACGATATATGATATTGACAACAGCCCCATACCCGGCAACCAGGTGAACGACCTGGCCCTGGACGGCGAGGGACACCTGTGGATGGCCACCGACGGGGGCGTGGCAGTGTTTGACTGCAAGGACCGCTGGGACACCTTCCGCGCCGGCGACCGCCTGCCTAAGTGCATGTTCCAGAACATCACCATCGACCGCCGGGGCGACATTTGGATTGGCACCGACGAGAAGGGGCTTTACTGCCTCTCGGGCTATAAGATGCCCGACCCCAAGGCAGAGGCCGACTCGGCCCTCCTGGCTGAGAACGAGGGCGCCGGAGAGGACGGCCCCGCCGCCACGGCTGCCGGTCCGGGCAAGAAGGGGAAGAAAGGCACCACGCCCGCGGGCGACGACGCTGCCGAGGAACGCATCAAACTCACGCCCAATCTGGAGGAGGGCACCCTGGTTATCTCTATGACCAGCCCCGAGGCCGAGGTGACTTTCATCAACGCCAAGGGCGACAAGGTGCGCACCGTGCCCAAATACCGTAACAACACTAAAATCAATATCAGCAAGATGAAGAAGGGTACCTATACCGTCCGCGTGAAGACGGGCCTGGGCACCCGCAACGTCAAGTTCACCCTGAAGTAATAACCCATTTTATATTTCACCCCAATGAAAAAAATTGCTACTTTTTTCCTCCTTCTGAGCATGGCCTTTGCGGGCTTTGCGCAGATAATGGACCCCGTGAAGTGGAATTTCTCGGTCCGCGACCTTAACGAGACCGAGTCGGAGCTGGTATTTACCGCCCAACTGGACAACGGTTGGCATCTTTACTCGCAGCATACCGACCCCAACGGGCCCCTGGCTATCTATTTCGAATTCAATGATTCGCCCGACTATAAGCGTATCGGCGGCGTGAACGAGCCCAAGCCCCACGAGGAGATGGACGATGTGTTCAAGTGCATCGTGCGTTCCTTCAGCGGCAAGGTGACTTTCCGCCAGAAGATTGTCCGTTTGACGAAAAAGAATTTTAAGGTGACCGGCACTTTCGGCTACCAGCTTTGCAACGACGGAAGCTGCATAGCCCCTGAGGACCGCGACTTCTCATTTGCCGTGAAGGGTGCTACCGCCGCGGCGGACGAGGCAGCCCTGGCCGTTGCCGAGCAGGAGGCACAGGCCGCCGAGGACACCCTGGCCGCCGTGCAGGAGGCCGCTGCCCCCACGGTTGACACGGCCACCGTGGCCGCTGCCGCCGAGCCGCAGGAGGCCGAGAAGAAGGACCGCTCGCTGCTGGGCATTTTCCTGTGGGCGCTGCTGGGCGGCATCGTTACGATGTTCACCCCCTGCGTCTTCCCCATGATTCCCATGACGGTGAATTTCTTTATGAATTCTACCGACGACAAGCGCAAGTCGCGCCGCCAGGCTTGGTTCTTCGGTTTCTCCATCGTGTTCCTGTTTGCCGTGCTGGGCGCCATCCTGGCCCTCATCTTCGGTCCCGAGGCACTCTATTTCATTGGCACCCACTGGCTGCCTAACTTGCTCTTCTTTATTATTTTCTTGGTGTTCTCGCTGAGTTTCTTCGGCCTCTTCGAAATCAAGATGCCCGAGAAGTGGATTAATAAGTCTGACGAGCAGGCGGACAAGGGCGGTTTCTTCGCCCCGTTCTTTATTGCGCTGACTACGGTGCTGGTGTCGTTCAGCTGCACCGGTCCCATCCTGGGCGCCGCCCTGGTGGAGCTTACCACGAGCAGTACGAACCGCATGGTGTCGCTGTTGACCATGCTGGGCTTCGGCATTGGCTTTGCCCTGCCGTTCACCTTGCTGGCCATGTTCCCCTCGGTGCTGAAAAATATGAAATCGGGCGGCTGGCTCAACACGGTCAAGGTGGTCTTCGCCTTCTTGGAGCTGGCCTTTGGTCTGAAATTCCTCTCCATGGCCGACCTCTACTGCCATTGGGGCCTGCTGGACCGCGAGACTTATCTGGCCCTGTGGATTGTTATCTTCGGCCTGCTGGGCATTTACCTGCTGGGCAAGCTCAAATTCAAGGGCGACGAGGACTTGAAGCACCTTGGGGTGGTGCGCCTCTTCCTGGCTATTATCGACTTGGCTTTTGTGGTGTATATGATTCCGGGTCTGTGGGGAGCTCCGCTCAAGGCCATCAGCGGTTTCCTGCCCCCGATGACAACGCAGGACTTTAATATAGAGCGCAGCATTGAAGAGAACGCCGCCACGGTGGTGTACGACGGAAGCGCCATGGGAGTGGAGGCACTGCCTGCCGACCGTAAGTATGCCGATAAGCTGCACTCGCCTGCCGGCTACCACGGTTTCTACGACCTGGAGGAGGCCAAGGCCTACGCGAAGAAGGTGGGCAAGCCGGTCTTTATTGACTTTACCGGCCACACCTGCGCCAATTGCCGCGAGATGGAACACTACGTGTGGTCCGACCAGCAGGTGAAGGATATTCTGACGCAGAAATATGTCATGTGCGAGCTCTTCGTTGACGAGCGCACGATTGAACTGCCCGAGGACGAGTGGGTTACCGACGACCGCGGCAAGGTGCTGAAGACCCTGGGCCAGCGCAATCTCTACTACGAGAAGAGCATGTACAACATGAACGCACAGCCTTACTACGTCATTATCGACGCCGACGGCAACACCCTCACGAAGGAGAACTATAAGTACGACCGCGACGTGCAGAAGTTTGTGGACTTCCTGAACGAGGGTCTGAGCAATATGAAATAAGTGTATTTGTTTTCATGATTATCGCGTAGGGGGTTCACTTTGGACCCCCTTGCCTTTTGCCGTTTCCTATTTTTCGACAGTGCCGAAGCACACTTACTTTTAAAAAAACGTTTTTTCTTTTATTAGTTCGCGGTATCACGCATTTTTCAATAAAAAAAACTGCCAATCGGATTTTTTTTCCTATCTTTGCAAAATCATTTTAAAGATTAAGGAATGAATTATCTTGATGTAATTAAGCACTACCCTGATTTTCCCAAGCCGGGAATTGACTTTATCGACATGCTTCCTTTCCTAACCCATAAGGAGGCTTTCGGCGAGTTGGTTGCCGATATAGATGCGCATGTCCACTGCCCGAATATCGTCACGGTGGAGGCGCGCGGATTCCTTTTTGCGGCACCGCTGCTTTCGCAGTCGGAGCGGGTGCAGACCCTTATCCCGATACGCAAAAAGGGTAAGTTGCCCTATGCCGAGGGCGACCTGCGGGGGGTGGAGATTATGAAGGAGTATGGCCCGGACCATGTCTACTACCGTCTCTCCGACCTGGGGCAGTGTGTGCCTGAGGGCGACTATATTAACCTTACCTTCTTCGACGATATCCTGGCCACCGGCGGTACGGCCTGCGGCATTGCCGAACAGCTTAACCGCGAGGTGGTTGAGGTGGACGGAAAGGAATATAAGGTGCGGGTGAGGGAGTTCCTTTTCCTGCTGGAATTTCCTAACCTTTACGACCACGAGAAGATTAACGCCATTGCCCCGGTGCATTCCTTTATGCAGATTGAGGGGGAATAGCAATTGATTGTTCGGATAAACGCTTTTATAATATACCTAGATGAAAAAGTTACTTGTTGCCCTGGTGGCATTGTGCACTTTGGCGATGGCTTCGTGCACGAAAGAGACGACCTACACGGTTAGTTACTACGACGACCTGACGTCGTATGCCAATTTGACCATATTCGAATATTCTATTGGCGATGACCTGTTGGGACGCCATGAGATAAAGAATGTGCAGAACGAGGTGTATGAGTTTACCTCCACTCCGGGAACCGATTTTGTGGTGATTGGATGCGAGGGCATTATGCACGGGGTGGTGTTAGAGTGGTACAGTTCTCATTATTACATGCTGGAAAGCGACGGTACGACCAATATTGACGTGGACTATCTGAGTATGGACACCCAGAGTGAGAACCCCATCAATCCCGACCACACCATTACGCGCTATCTGAATTAATAGGCGGTAGGCGTTGAGCCTATCCTCTGCTGCCGGTGCGATTCTCCGCGAGAAGAGGGGAGTCGCATCGGCTGTGTGTTTATCTTAGACGATAAGGTCGCGGACTACGAAGAAGGCGCAGACCAGGGCGTAGGCCAGTTTGAGGCCAGTGCCGCAGAGGAAGCCCACAAAGGCACCCCAGGCGGCGCGGAAGGCGTCGCGCGATTGTTTGCCGCTGAGCAGTTCGCCCACTAAGGCACCGACGAAGGGCCAGAAAATCACTCCGATGATGCCCTGCGGGCCGAAGGGAAGCCCCACGATGGAGATGACCAGGCCGATGTTGCAGCCCCATACGCCGGCTTTGCTGCCACCGTGTTTTTTGGTGCTCAGGGATGGCACGATATAGTCCATGACGGTGATGATGACGGCCACGGCGGCGGTTATGATGAGAAAGGTGGGGGAGTAGTCGGCGGCGGTGGTGAAACTGAGCAGCAGCAGTCCGACCCAGCTGAAGGGAGGACCGGCCAGACCAGGCACGACGGAGCCCACAAGGCCTATGAGTACTAGGAGAACGGCGGCTATAATCAGTACGGTGTTCATGATAGTTTGTTTTCTTTAGGAAACGGCATTTTTTGTTTTTTATTGTCTGCTGAGGCGGGTCTCTTGGAGGTAGATGCGCTCGAAGGTTTCGCGCAGCAGGGCGGGTTGCTCCATCAGGTGCCAGAGCTGTTCCATTTGGGCGCGGTTGCGCGAGAAGGGGATGTAGAGTTTGAGGTAACCGTTGCGGCCGTATTTTTCGTTGAGGTGCTGCAGGGTGCGTTGGTAGTGGCCTTCTAGGTCTAGTTGGGGATAGTGGTCAAGGCCGTACTGGACTGTGCGGCGGATGATTTTGAGGGGCTGGATGTCGCGGTCGGCTTCGGCGACGATTTTGCCGTAGAGGCTGCGGGGTTCGCTGGAGGAGGAGGCGCGATGGTCTTCCACGGCCTGCGCCATAGTTTCGATTTGCTCGGGTGAGAACCACTGGGGCAGCTGTGGGTCTTGGCGCACGATTCGGCCCGAGACGAGGTGGTGGCGCTCGCGGCCTTCGACAATGCCGGTGTCGTGGTAGGCGGCGATGGTGTATACCATGTCGGGGTTGAGCTCGGGGTAGTGGCGCGCAAGTTCCATGCTTTGAGCCATTACGGTGAGGATATGGTCGAGTCGGTGGGCAGAATCGAAATGGTTGTAGCGGGGCAGGATTTCGCGCTCGACGTAGGCTTTTAGTTCGGGGTTGACGAGGGGGTACATCATTTTTTGGAATGCGTAGCGGGGGGAGCCGTCGCGCATGTAGACCACGCCGCAGCGGCAGTAGCCTAGGCGCTCGAAGAGGTGGAGCATGATGGCGTTGTCGCGGTGGGTGTCGACGCGGATGGAGGGGAAGAGGGTCTCGCTGAAGGCAAATGCCTGGCGCGCAATGCCGTGCACCCCAGGGGCGCAGCAGAGACGGTGGATGGTGCCGTAGGGGGTGGTGTCGTCCAGCCAGCGGCCGTCTTCGATGTAGGCGTAGGTGGGTTCGGGGGTGCGGAGGAGGGCGAAGTAGCCTACTGCCAGTTGGTTGGACTCGATGACATGGCCGATGCCTTGGCGGATGTCGTCGGCTATCGTGTCGGCTGTGGGGTAGCCATCCCACTGGCTGTGGTTGCCGTTTTGCCGCATGATGGAGCGGGAGTGTGCGATGAGCTCCATGATGCGGGGCACTTCGCTTAAAAGGGCAGGGCGCACAGCCAGTTGCTCTGCGCCCTGCAGGGGGTTAAAAGGTGTTGATGATGTCATGGAATCAGAGCGTTAGAGCAGTTTTTCCACTGCTTCGGTGATGGCGGCGAACTGAGCCGTGGGCTCGAAGCGGCAGACCACGTTGCCCTCACGGTCGATGAGGAATTTGGTGAAGTTCCATTTGATGTCGGGGTTCTGGGCATAGAGGCTGTCCTGGGCCATGAAGGCGGCATGGAGGTAGGCACCGCGGGGGTCGGTGGTGTCGAATCCGCCGAAGGGTGCTTTGCTCTTGAGCCAGGTGTAGAGGGGGATGGCGTGTTCGCCGTTGACGTCTATCTTGTCCATTTGGGGGAAGGTGGTGCCGAAGGTGCCGGTGCAGAAAGCGTGAATTTCCTGGATGCTGCCAGGGGCCTGCTCGCCGAATTGGTTGCAGGGGAAGTCGAGAATTTCAAGACCGCGGTCGTGATAGGTGGTGTAGAGTTGCTGCAACTCGGTGTACTGGGGGGTGAAGCCGCACTGGGTGGCGGTGTTCACCACTAGGAGCACTTTGCCTTGGTAGTCGGCCAGGCTGACGGTGTCGCCCAGGTCGTTGGCTACGCTGAACTGATAGATGTTGTCGGCGCAGGCTGTCTCGGTGGTTTCGGCGGGTTTCTGGTTGCAAGCGGCCAGCATGAGGGTGGCGGCTAAGCTTAACGCAAGAAGTCTTAGGTGTTTCATTTCTTTTTAAATTACTGATACTAAAATAAATGTAAGTGTTGTGCGACGTGTAGTCGCGACTGCAAATATACGAATTATTCTTCTTTTGGCCTGTTTTGCGAACTTTGTGGCGTTTTATTCCTTTTCAGTCAGTAGTAGCGGTGGAAACTGGCTGTCGGAGGTCGAGCAAAAAGTGGGCGATGAGGTCTGCCACCTGTCGTCCTTTTTTGATAAACAGATGATTTTCACCCTTTACTCAGATTGGCGGAGAGATGCCCATGTGGGCCAGAAAGCGCCATGGGGTGGAGCAGGAGGTAAGACCTGCCATGCCCGCAAGCAACAGCACGAGCCTTATGGTAGAAATCCTTTTGGAGGGTGGGAGAGTAGGGCGTATTTTCATAAACGTGTTTTTCAAAAATAACAATAAAAGGGGTAAATTATTGTGTGCAATTGGTTTATGAAAAATAACAGCACCTCGGCGGTTGGCTGGATTTAGGTGCATTTGCCTACCACCGAGGTGCCGTGAATGAGGATGATTAGAAATTCAGGCTGATGCCCATTTGGTGGAAGCCGTCCATGCCAGTGCCGCGCTTGTAGGTGGGCAGCAGGTCGACATAGAGGTCAACGCTGTAGCGGCCGAGAAGAGGGATATAGGGGCTGAATTTGAATAGTGCCCGTATCTGCCAGGGGTTCAGCACGTCAACTTTCTCACGCCCTATCACCCAGCGGTTGTTGTCGTTGAGGGTGCGGGTGATGAGTCTGTTTTCGTAGACGTACATGGGCATGAGGCCGAAACCTACCTTCAGGTTCTTAATCCATTTGTCGCTCCGGGCAGCGGGGTTGGGTAGGGACGCGTCGGGACGGCGGCCTACGAGGGAGTAGTTCATCATTAGTTTGAGGCCGATGGAGTTGGATCTCATGTGTTGCACAACGGTTTGGCCAGGATAGAAAGCCTGTTGTAGCGTGCCGTTTTCGGCCTTGACAGTGCTCAGCAGGTCGGCCCATTGCACGTTAAGGGTCAGCCCCCGATAGAAGCTCCAGTGATTGCCCAAAGGTATTTCTTTTAATTGGGCAGTCATTAGTATGCCATAGGTTTGCCCGATGTTGTAGGGCGAACCGTGACGGGCGCTGTTGAAGAGGGGGATGTTGCCGACGGAGATGCCGAAATTGATTGACAATTGGTTATAGTTCAAGAAATAGTTGACGTATCCGTTCATCTTCCTCACTCTGATGTGGCGGCTTTCGTCGCTGGCGAGCGGGCCGCCTTCGGCCTTGGCATGGCGGCGGAAGAGGGCATCTTGGCTCTCAAGATAGTGGTTGCCGAAGTGGCTGTGGTCGAACATTCTGACCTCTAATTTTTTGGCAATCAGTGAGTCTACTTCCAAACGGGCGTAGGGCATGAGGTCGATGTAAAGCCCGTCACCATTTTTGTCGAGTTGGCTTTGCCGCCAGGTGCCGCCCTTCACCAGGGCGTCCTGGTTGACGTAGATTTCGCAGTTGGCGGCAAATTCGATGTGTTCGATGGTCAGCCGTGCCGAGTCGTTCACATGAATGGTGTGGAGTTTTCCGGGATGGGCAAGGCGTACCTCTACTACTGTTGACTTATTGAGGTGGGTGTTTCGCTTGATTTCCAGCCAGTTGTTGTTGCGTTCGAAAATGTGCAGAGGGCTCTGTTCTTGAGTCAATTCGGCGCAGTTTAGGATGATGTTGACATAGTTGCTGTCGTTGCTCGAAGGCAGGATGCGCACGTCGTAGCCGGGTTCGACGGTCAGGTGGGTGATGGGCTGCGTGGATTCCATCGCCTGCTCCAGCTTTATCTGCGCTTGCGCTGTGCTGCAAAGGGTGGCCAAAAGGCTCAATCCGACGAGTATGGTTCTTGTCTTTTTCATGTTCTATAAGTTATTTACTATTAAGGGTTTGAATTTTGAATTCTGAGACATTTCTTCCTCCTCTTTCGGGCCCAATGCGAGGTTGAAAGCAAAGGTCTCATTTTTTATTCTTAACGGTTCAGTGTTCTGGTTTTCAGTGCCTAATATTGCCCTGACGGTTTTTATCACGGGGCGGTCGGAGGCAGGGGAGGTCGTTTCTAAGGGTGCTTCGGCTAGGTTGTCGGCGAGCAGTTCGTCAGTGAGAGGGATGGTAACGGTCATGTTATCAGTTGGTTCTGGCTCTATTTCAGCGTTGCTTTCCGGCTCCGGTTGCGGAACGGTTGTGGAGTGTGGTTGAGCCAAATTGGCTTTTGCCTGAGTAGAAATAGTGGGTGAAGACAAGGGTAGGGGAGAAGGGTTAATGGCTTTAATTGCCATGGAATCAGATTGCTGTATTCTCTCTAATGGGCTTGTGTCAGTATGAATGGCTACGAGTGGCTGTTGCTTCGGCTGGATGGTTAGCACAAGCAGCATGCTGGCGGCAATGCCCGTTGCGGCAGCCCACCAGAGGGGACGGTGTTTTTTATGGGGGCGCGTTTCCTCTGCGGCCAATTGGTCGATTTGGGCCAGGAGTTTTTGCTGACGGCGCTTGTTGCGGCCATGTTCGGTCAGGGTGGCCAGGAGGTCTTGCAATTCAGGGTCTATCGGGTTGTCTTTCATCTTTTTTGGTATTAATCGTTACTTTTCGTTTGTCAGCATTTCTCTAAGGGCGGCGTAGGCGCGCGAGAGGGTGGTGTAGAGGTTTGCCGGGCTGATGTTCAACTCGCGGGTGATTTCCGCGGTGGATTTTTCTTCCTCGTATTTCATCAGCAGTGCCTTTTGCTGAAGTGTGGGCAGCCGCTTTATTTTTTTCATTGCTTTCTGGTATCTCTCTTCGAGATTGTTGGCGGTGGGCTCAGGTATTTCTAACGCCGCTTCGTCAATGGGCAGGAAGGGTCGCTGCTTGCGCAGCAGGTCGATGCTCCTTCTTTTTGCCAAGGTGACGCACAAGGCTCCCAGGTTCCGTTCAGAGTCCAATTGATTCCGCTGCTGCCAGAGGTGAATCATGGCTTCCTGCACGGCATCTTCGGCCAGGGAAGGGTCGTGCAGGACAGATTCGGCCATCCGTTGCATTGCGGGCTGATGTGTCACTATCATATTTTTGAACTCTTCTGAGGTCATCGATTTTTTTCTTCTGTTTCGAACTTCCTTACACTGAGTATTCGTTTCCCAAACGGAAATCTTACACTGAAAGTATTTTTTTTCTCGAAAAAAACGTTTTCTCTGACGTCGAAAATGTTAAAAAGAAGAACGGAGTAAACAATATTTGTGAAAAAGATTCGTTATAAAAAACAATTTCTGACTGCCTTGGCGGTCGTTTTTTTAGCTGCAACACATGAAAAATACGATAGTACAAAACCTCCGCACCCCCTCTTTTCTCTCCATGGGGGTTGCTGTGTTTCTTCTTCTCTTACCCCTCACTGCCGGAGCGCAGAACGATACCACCGGATTGGGCAAGGTCCGAATGCTGCCTCAAGTCCGTGTCCGCAGTCATCACGAGCGCAGTTTTCAGAAACTCAGTTCGGTGGAGCAAAACGAGGTAATCACAGCCGACGGGTTGAAAGGATTGGCATGCTGCAACTTGGGCGAAAGCTTCGAGAACTCCGCCAGCGTGGATGTGGGCTACAGCGATGCCGTCTCGGGCAGCAAACAGATTCAGCTGCTCGGCCTTACGGGCATTTATTCCCAAATGATGCTAGAGAATATCCCTTTCCTGCGGGGCATTTCGGCTCCCTACGGGCTGGGCTACGTGCCTGGCCAGTGGCTAGAGAGCATCTCGGTGAGCAAAGGGGCGGGCACGGTAAAAAACGGCTATGAGAGCATTACGGGCACGATTAATCTCGAATATGAAAAGCCCCACCGTGGCAACCGACTGACGTTGAATCTCTACGGTAACAGCGACGGCAAGGGCGAACTGACGGCCAAAACGAACTTTCAGCTTACCGACAAACTCTCCACAGGCTTTTATCTTTTCGGCACCCATAACTTTCTCCGTGCCGACCACTTGCCCCACGAGAGCCACGGTGGCCACGACGGCTATATGGATTTTCCCTTGCAGACACAACTCAATTTGGTCAACCGTTGGTACTATGAGGGCGACAACGGCTTCCGCTCCATCTCGCTTATCAACTATATTCACGAAGACCGGCTGGGCGGCAACATGGAGTTTACCAAGCAGATGCGTGGCAACGACAGCCTCTACGGCTTTGGCGGCAATACCGGCCGCCTGCATTTTTTCACCAAAAACGGCCTGCCACTCAGCGAAAAGATGAGCCTGGGCACACAGCTCGCCGCCTCCTATACCCGCCAGGAGTCCTTCTACGGCCTCAACGAGTACGCCTCGCACGAGACCGACCTCTATGCCAACGTGTTGCTAGATGCCGAGGTGGGCATCTTCTCTAATGTCACCGGCGGAGCCTCCATGCGCTACTCCGACATTGCCGAAGACCTCTTCTCGCTGCCCTATCTGGGTGCGCAGCCCTTCCGCAACGATACCCTCGCCTGGGGCACCCTCACCGAGGTGATTCCCGGCCTCTTTGGCGAGTACACATTCAAACTTGGCACACTTTTCACCACCACGGTGGGGTTGCGCTACGACTACAACAGCGCCTTCCGCCGCCACCTCCTCACCCCCCGGCTCCATCTCCGCTGGGAGCCTGTCGAAACTTTCATTATCCGTGCCTCCGCCGGACGGGGTTTTCGCGCGGCCAATATTGTGGCCGACAATATCGGCATCCTCGCTTCCAGCCGTACCATTGAGGTGCAAGGCGACATCGACATTGAAGAGTCGTGGAACGGTGGCATCAATTTCAACAAGACCTTCTCCCTCGGCGACGAGCGCAAGCTGCGCATCACCGCCGACTACTACCACACCGAGTTTGTCAGCCAGTTGGTGGCCGACTACGACCAGGACCCCAACCAGGTCTGGTTCTACAACCTGCAGGGACGCAGCTTCTCCGACGTGGTTCAGATAGATTTCAACATGGAGCCGGTGCGCAATTTTGAAATCACCCTGGCCGGAAAACTCAACAACGTCAAGTCTACCTACCATGGCGTCCTGATGGACAAACCCTTCACCTCCAAGTGGCGCGCCCTGCTCGTGCTCACCTACCACACTGCCTTCGAGCGGTGGCGTTTCGACCTCACCACCCAGCTCAACGGCCCTCAGCGGCTGCCACTCAACGTCAGCCAGCACAACGGCTATTCCTCCCCCTATGTCTATATGCTGGGTCAGGTCACCCGCAAATTCAAGCACACCGAAGTCTACCTCGGCGTTGAAAATATCACCAACTACACACAGCACCATCCCATCGCCGGCTACGACCAGCCCTTCACCCCCCACTTCGACGCCTCCGTTGTCTACGCCCCCCTCATGGGCCGCCTCTTCTACCTCGGCCTTCGCTACAACATGAGGTAAATTTCCCTTCCCCAACAATATAAAAACACTCCTCCCGTTACTAAAGAAAAGATTAATACATTTTAAAATGAAAAAACTAGCGTTTCTCATTCTGCTGTTGGCTGCCTTTTTGGGCGGAGTGAATGCCCAAGGCAAGCAGAAAGAGCTCCCCCCCGATGCCAAGTCGGCCCAAATTTCCATCCCTGGCTACTGCTGCAAAGGCCTGAATGCCACTATCGAAAACACCCTTGCCTACGAGCGCGGTGTCATCAGCTGGACCCTCGACCCTGAGCACAAAAACGTCTCCGTCCTCTATCGGAGCAAGAAAACCAACCCCGACAAGATAGAAAAAGCCCTCTCCGAAAACGGCGTCCGCACCGAGCATTATGCCGCCAATCCCCGTGCCATCAAGGACCTTCCCAAGTGCTGTCAGCCCGCCGCCCGTGGCGAGGAAAAAGGCTGCACCCATTAATTTTCCTTTTCAAAAATGAAGGGCAACGAACTGAAACCCCATATCGGCATCTTCGGCCGCCGCAACTATGGCAAGAGCTCGCTAGTCAACTACCTCACCGGCCAGCAGATTGCCATCGTTTCCGACCATGCCGGCACCACCACCGACCCCGTCAAGAAAACAATGGAAATCGGCGGCGTGGGTCCCGTGGTGTGGATTGACACCGCCGGCATCGACGACGAAGGTGCTGTCGGACGCATGCGCATCGAGAAAAGTCTGGAAATGCTCCAGCAGGCCGATCTCGCCCTGATTCTTTTCACCGACAACCGCTTCGAGGCCGAGGAGGTTATGCTGGTCGAAAGCTGCCGCAAACGGGGCATCCCCTTCCTCCTCATTTTCTCCCAGGCCGACCGCTTCTCGCCCGACCCCCAGCTTATTTCCCAGCTCGAGGCCGACTATGAGACCCAAGTATTCATCCTCTCGGTGAAAGACCCCGCCTTGCGCGACCCTCTCACCAGCCGCATCCGCCAAGCCCTGCCCGAGACAGCCTATGTCCACCGCTCCCTCCTGGGCGACGTGATAGGCGAGGGCGACACCGTCGTCATGGTCACCCCCATCGACTCCTCGGCCCCCGAGGGACGCATGATTTTGCCCCAGGTGCAGGTGCTGCGCGACATTCTCGACCAACATGCCCGCGCCGTGGTCTGCCGCGAAACCGAACTCGAGCAAACCCTCGGGCAGCTCCGTCAGCCCCCGCGGCTGGTGGTGACCGACAGCCAGGTCTACGCCATGGTTTCCCAACTGGTTCCCGACCATGTCTACCTCACCAGTTTCAGCGTCGTCCTGGCCCGCGCCAAAGGCCTTTTTGCCGACTATGTCAAGGGTACCCCCACCATCGACCGCCTGCAGGACGGCGACCGTGTGCTCATGCTCGAAAGCTGCACCCATAACGTCACCTGCGAGGACATCGGCCGCGTCAAGTTGCCCAGGCTCCTGGCCAAACACACCGGCAAAACCCTCCAGTGCGAAGCCGTGGCCGGCCTCTCCGCTTTGGCCCGCCCCATTACCGACTATGCTCTGGTCATACAGTGCGGCGGCTGTGTGCTGACCGCCAAGCAACTCGCCTCCCGTCTGGCTCCCGCCATCGAGGCCGGCATCCCCGTCAGCAACTACGGCCTGGCCATTGCCTACATGAACGGCATTTTCGACCGCTCCATGCGGATATTCACAGAACACCTCCCCCAAAAGCCCTGAAAGGGCTTAAACAAATCTAGCCCAATGGCTACGACCTAGGTGACTCAGCGAATGACAAATAGCACCCTTTAAGGGCAAAACCTTAAATTCAAATCATTAGAACCCACCTACAGAGTAATGACCACCTCCCTATAAACGAAAAAAACATGATAGACCCTTATCCCACCCCCAACCTCTCCATCATCGTGGCCTGCGCCCAAAACATGGCCATCGGCAAGGACAACAACCTCCTCTGGCACCTCAGCGACGACCTCAAACGTTTCAAAAGCCTCACCAGCGGCCATACTGTCGTCATGGGTCGCCGCACCTTCGATTCCCTCCCCAAGAAACCGCTGCCCAAACGCCGCAATATCGTCCTCACCCACGACCCCGACTTCCATTTCGAAGTCCCCGCCACAGCCACCGGCTCCCTCCAGGTGGCCCACAGCATCCCGCAGGTCCTCCAAATGGTAGAGGGCGAAGAGGAAACCTTCATCATCGGCGGCGCCGCCATCTATCGTGCTTTCCTCCCCATGGTCAGCAACCTTTACCTCACCTGGGTCTACCGCGATTTTGACGCCGATGTCTTTTTTCCCCCCATCGACCTATCCCTCTTCCGCCAGGTGCATATCTCCGACCCACAAACCGACCCCGAGACCGGCCTCCGGTATGCCTACGCCGAATACTCCCGTCGCCTCCATAGTCCCCACAACCCCCTTGCCTAATCCGCTGCCCCCCTCTCTATTCTGTTTTCACCGCTTGTGCCCCGGTTTGTACCCCCCACCCACGTTGGAATAGCCAACTTCCGTTTACACGAGATTCTTCCTCCCAGAGCCGGATGAGGGCTTGTTGGGGCGGACGTGGCGCGCGGTTGTGCGGCAGGGACACGGAAGCGCTTTTTGCGCCTACAGTTGAGCATAAGGTGAAAATAAACTTTCTAATTGCGTTTTTTTTTGTATATTTGCAGTGGAAAAAGAGTTTCTGGTATTGCAAAATGTACTGAGAATGACTCGGTTAGCCATTTTTCTTTACCTTGTAAACAATGCGTAATTAATAATATAATGATGAAACATAAACTTTTCTTATTCTTGGCCGTGGCCTCTCTGGCACTTGTGGGATGCCAAAAGGAAATCACCCCCTCTCCGGGTTGCTTCACTGTCAGCAAGACCAAGCAGGTCAAATTCGCTCCGGGCAATTTGCAGGTGACATGCACCATCAACCCTCAGACGAATCAAAAAGAATACATTTATAATTTTGCCGCCAACCAGTGGGATTATCTCGGTTCTGCCAACACCGGCATCAACAACCCCTTCGACCTTTTTGGTTGGGGCACGGGCAACAATCCCGACCTCAATGACCCCGCCGACTCGGCCTACGCCACTTTCTCCGACTGGGGCAACAACACCATTATCGGCCCCGACGGCAAGCCCACCAGCGGTTGGCGCTCCCTTTCATACGAAGAGTGGAACTACGTCATCAACGAGCGCCCCAATGCTGCCCGCCTGCGTTGTGCCGCACAAGTCAACGGCGTTTCCGGCATGCTCCTTCTCCCCGACACCTGGTCGCTTGGCGAAGTGCGTCATGCTTTCTCCAACTCCTACACCGACACCGTCTTCGTCCTCAACGATCCCAACAATACCGACTGGCAGAAATTCGAGGCCGCCGGTGCTGTCTTCCTGCCTGCCGCCGGTGTGCGCGACGGTAACCGTGTCCAAGGCCGTGGCCTCTTTGGCCGCTACTGGACCAGCACCCCCAATCTGCTCGGCTGCTCTTTCTACTTCGGTTTCATGAACCCCTACGAATACAGAACTCCCTTCCGCCATCTGGGCTTTGCCGTCCGTTTGGCCAAGGATCAATAAGTCTCTCCCTTTCTTAGACTGTTAGCTAACAGTAATAGTTCTTTTTCGTTGTTGAGTACCCCCAGCCCTTTCAGGGTTGGGGTACTATTTATATAGCAGTAGCATAGGAAGTTACCCACGTTTTTACCATGCTTCGGCCCTCTCGGCCGCTAGTGCGTAACTATTGGCAATGCCAGTCAGGCCCTGCGGCCAGTCTGTCGCCTCCGCATAGAGCCAAACCCAGGCTTTCGGTGCCGGCCTGGCTCACAAGGAAAAAGCCCAAGAAACTATCTCACCCTTATCCTCCGGCCCACCCGCAGCACCGTGGTCTCTTTCATGCCGTTCAGCTTGCACAGCTTGCCCACCGAGGTGCCGTACCGTTTGGCCAGTGCCCCCAGGGTGTCGCCCTTGCGAATGGTGTGGTACTTGCTGTCGCCCGTCTTGCCCGTGGCCGCGTCGTCCGCGGCCGCCTCGGCCCCCTTCTTGCTTCCGCCGTTGCGCACTATCAGGTTATTGGCGTGGCGGTCAATGTCCTTATAGGCCTTGCGCAGCCGTTCGGGCGTGATTTCGTAGTCGGTGTTCACCGGTCGGTCGGGCGAGTCCAGGCGGTGCTGGAAAAGCCAGTCATACGTCTCGTTTATGTAAAAGGCGCGCGCCAGGCCGCCGTGGTCCACCCCGGCCAGCTTCGTAAAACGCAGCCGTGGGCTCTCCCCACATTTGGACATGCCGTTTATCACCTTCTGCGACTGTGCCACCGTCACCGCGCGGTCCGCCGTGCCGTGCAGTATCCACAGCGGCAGGTCGTTCAGCCCGCAGTAGCTCTTGGGGTTTCCCCCGCCGCACAGCGCCATGGCGGCGGCTATGCGTCCCGAATAGGCAGCCGAGTAGTCGATGGTGCCGTAGCCCCCCAGGCTCATGCCAATCACGTAAAAACGGTTCGTGTCGCAGGCGTAGCGCTCAAACACCCAGTCCACTATGCGGTTGATGCGGTCCGGGTTCCACGCACCCCCAGGGTTCTGGGGGGCGATAATGAGGGCGTCAATCTGGCGTCCCATCTTCAGCGCGTCCAGCGGCCCGTAGCGGCGCACCCGCTCCAGGTTGTGGCCGCAAAGGCTTGCACCGTGCAGAAAGAGTATGACCGGCGTGTCCGAACTCAGCGAGTCGTAATCCTTCGGCGTGCTCACCCAGAAATTATAGGCGTTGGGCACCTCGCCGCGAAAGGCCGTAAGGGTTTGTGCAAATGACAACGATGGCAGCAGTATGAGTAACGTCAAGAGTATTCTTTTCATGTTCCGAATAATAAAAAATGCGGTTGCAAAAATACGAAAAATCAATGGAATATTGAAAAAAAAGTACATTTTCCACCGCCCCGGCCGAATGTTTTTTCCGCTATCTAGTGGGATTTTTGTACTTTTGCAACATGAAAAAAGTGAAGATTACCGCCCTGCGCAAGGCCGACTACAAAGACCTCCAGGCACTTCTCGAAAACCCCATCGAACACACCTGCGACGTGTGCGAGGGCATGACCTGGACCAGTGTCGACGGGCGCCAGCCCGACGGCCTCTGCCCCGAAGCCTGGAAGACTATGCGCGAATATGTCGAAGCCCTCGCCCGCGGCGAAGGCAACTTTTTCGACGGCTGGATGAAGAACCCCTACAGCGCACTCCTCAGCTGCAACGACGGCTTCCGCCCCGTCAGCTTCCTCATCGAGGCCCTGGACTGACCAGCCATGCCGCAACAGGCCAGAAAAAGAAAAACTTTCGATCAGCCGCAGCCAAAAACTACCCACAGCACTGTGCGCCGCAGTCCTTTCCGTCTCGTTGCGCCGTGTGGCCTTCCTCACCGCCTAGCGCGGATTTCGGCAAGGAGTTTTTCAACTTTTGCCACATTTTTGTCAAATGCCTCATGGCTTTTTTCTGCCAGCTTGCGGTATTTCTCCAGACTCTCCTCAGCTGCGCTCTCAGCTGCCGAAAGGTCGCCCTTGTCCTTATAGAGCAGTGCCAGGCCGTAAAGTGTCGTTGCCTCAGAGGGCAAGTAGGCATTAGGAATCTTGTCGCCCAACTTTCTGAAGATGGCTAAGGCTTCTTTGAATTCCTCCTCGGCCTTGTCCAGCCGCTTGTTTTTGCGGTGGAAGTCGGCCATGCTGATCAGAATCGTGGTCATGCCAGGCTGATATTCCTTAAGCCCCGCTTCAACCAACTCTCGATAGATTCCCAATGCCTCTGTATATTCTGCCTCGGCCTTGTCCGGCAGTTTGTCAATTCTGTGGAGATTGGCCAATGTGTTTAGCGATATGGCTACATAAGGCCCATAGATTTCGAAGTGTTTTTTTGCCAACTTTTGGAATATGCCTAAGGCCACATTGCATTCCATTATGGCTTCGCTCAAATGGTCGGTCTTTGAATGAAGGATGGACAAGTTGTGCAGTATCCGAGCCCTATGACGCATGTATACATCTTGATTTTTATCTGGGATTGTTTTTAAAATGTCCAAAGCCTCGTTGTATTCCTTTTCGGCCTCGGCGGTTCGGTCAGTGACGCTGTGTAGGGCTGCCAAGCCATCTAGTGCCTCTGCCACGTTGGGCAGGTAGTATTCTGGGCTGTGTTCTGCCAACTGGCGGAAGGTGTCCAACGCTTGTCGGTATCTTTTCTCCGCTTCTTCATAGCGATGGATACTCCAAAACTCGAAGCCTATATAGAATTGCGAGCGGGCAAATACATCAGAGGGCAGCTTGTCCAGGTTGGCAAAACGAACATCCTTCTCGCTAATTACGGCTTCCGTCAGGTCGCCGTAAAGCTGCAGGGCAAAGTCCATGTTGTACACCGACCCTATCTCATCAGGATAAAGAAGGAAGCGGTAGGCCATAAAATACTCGTAGAATGACCTGTGCAAGAACTCATATCCCTTATCGCCCCTGCGGGTGGTGAACCAGATGCGCTGCCTGGGGCTCGTGTCCTTTGGTAAGGTCGGTATCGCCTCCAATTCTTCACGGGTCAAGGAGGATTTATCGTTCTGGTACATATAGCCCGCCACTTCGGATGTGATGTCCCACCAGTGTTGCCGTTGCCCTTCAATGTCTCTTGGGGGAGTGGGCTGCTTATTTAGTTCTCGGTCAATCTGTTTCGCTACGATTATGTCATATATCTCAAGAACATTCTGCGGTTTGCGGTTGTGGCTGACGGCCTCGTCCACAATGTCGTCGAGGTGGGATAGTATTATTGGGCGGAAGAATACGCTCTTGGCTTTTTCATCGAGGGAATCAACTATCCCCTTGGCCGCAGCGAGCCTCTTCGGGTAGGAGGCGTATTTTTTTCCCAAGAATGTTTCGAATTGCCTTTCGCTGAGGTCGGACAGCCTCAGCCGGTTGTATTTGCTCCACTTCTCGCCCAGGCGCGACTGTATGGCATCGGCTTCCTGCGATTCGCTCTCAAAAAGCTGTGGCCTACAGGTGATAATCACATGGTCGAATTGGCTGCATACACTGCTCAGCTCGTCGCTAAATTGAACGAATTCGTCGGGCTTTCGCGCCCTTTGGTTTTCGTCCAAGGCATCGAGCAGCAGAAGCTCTTTCTTGCCTTTCTTCGCCAGGAGCTGATTTATGTCTTCAATTTCGGTTCCGCCCCGAAGCGAAAGGAGGGTTATACGGTCGGTGAAAGGGTGCTTCTGCACGTACTTGGCGTACAGGTGGACCAGCGCGGCGGTCTTCCCTGTGCCGGCGTCGCCCAAAAGGAGGTAGTGCCTCGGTGCCTTGCTCTCCAGCACCTGGCTCAGGAGATAGTCCAGGAGTGGCCGAGGGTCGTCATGCTCGGTCTTGTTGGCATTGATAACGGAAAAGCACAGGGGAATATAATGGGGGTTGGGATAATAACCAGAGAAATCGTTGCGCAACTCGTCGCTAATCTGGTGCTTTCCCCATTTGCGTTTGCAGGCTCGAAAGACCTTCTTTATATTAATGAATTCCAATACGGCTAATATGTCGTCAAGACCAAGTCCAAGTACTGCCATAGTGTTTTTGTGTTAATGGGTTTTATTTTAGGATTTTATATGTAGTGACTATACGTTTTCCAATTTTACAAAGATACGTTTTTTCTCCGAACTTAACAAATTCTTTTTGCATTCCACACCACTTTCGGCCGCGGCGGCAGTAGCCGTCGTTTTTTTTTCTCGCAGGCTGCCCCGTGCCGCAGGCATGACACATAGGCTCCGCTGTGGCGCGGGCCGTCGCGGCTTCTTCCTCCGCCGTGGCTCCAGTATATCCTTGATGGATGTTCTATAGTTCGTGTATGGATGTTCTATTACCTATCCAAAATCTGCAGAAGAGCGACAGCGCCTCGGTAGGCGGGGCGCCGCATCAAGAGCGGCCTCAACAACGGGCGTTTCGGCAGGGGGACGCGAACTATTTAGGTGGTGAAGTGTTGTTGTTTTGGTTTTTTTGTGTAAATTTGTTTGGCTGAAACGTTTTTGATTGTATAACGTAAATATTTTGTTATGAAGAAGTTATTTTTATTTCTAGCATCGGTGTTGCTCTCCTTTATAGGGGTTGCGCAGCAGCCCGCGGCCAGTTGCGGCGCAAAGAACAGCAACGACCAGTGCTGCCAAAAAGAACAGCATGACGGCTTTACCACCCTTTCGGTAGACCCCTTTTCCAAGGCCATTAGGCAGAACGATGTGGTGCTGGTGGATGTGCGGACAGCCAAGGAGTTTGCCGCCGGACACCTGAAGGGCGCCAGGAATGTGGAGTGGGTCAAGGCTTTTGAGGAGAACGTGAAGGCCGCCGCACTGCCCAAGGATAAGACCATTGCCGTTTACTGCCAGCGCGGACGCCGCAGCCTCGCGGCCACCCAGGTGCTGGTCAAGATGGGCTATAAGGTGCTCAACCTGGACGGCGGCATCGACGCTTGGCAGAAGGCCGGTAAGCCGGTGGTGAAATAGCCGAGGGCCGATGGCACGTCTGACGTTGGTGCAGAAGCGCGGCAAGGTGAGGCTGGAGTTTTCCGACCGCGAGCAGGTGTGGGATGCGCTGTTTGTGGTGGACGTGGTGCTGTGGGTGGTCAAGCGGTTCCTGCATTTGGCCAGCCCATGGACGTGGCTCTACGAGGTGTTCACCAATGGCTATTTCGTGCTGTGGCTCATCTATGAATGGCGCATCCGCAACCATTATTTCAAGTTTGAATTACATTAAATTTATTACCTTATGAGAAATATATTTATTGCTTTTACATTGTTGCTGTGCAGCCTTACGGCTATGGCACAGCCACTGAGCCGATACAAACAGAAGGAACATCGCCTGAATGCCATCGAGCAGATGGCGGCTAAGAATTCGTATAGGTATCAGCTGAATGAAATTTACTCGGACGACAGGTTCAGTTCCTGTTCTTTCTTATATAATGAGCGCAACCAGCTTGTGGCAGTGTCGGAGGTGGAGCAAGGCGGCTTTTCGGTCATTGACTCGCTTTTCTACAACGAGCAGGGCCAGATGGTCCGTCTGGCGGGCTGGCAGCTGCTGGACGGCAACTGGAAGAATGTCTACTATATAGACTACACCTACGACGCGGCTGGCAACATTGCTTCACGTACCAACTATAACGACTTCGACGGCGTTTGGCAGTTGGGCGGCGTGTATGCGTACAGCTATAATGCCGACAACCAGATTGTGCTGACCACGCTGACCATGAGCGGCGTCCAGTACCAAAAGGTGGAGTATAGCTATGTGGGGGGACGGCTGTTTGAGGAGCTATGGTTCGCCTATAACGGCAGCGGCCTGAGCCCCGACGAGAAGCTCACATACCGCTACGATGCCGAGGGGAGAACCCAGGAGGTGGCGGACAGCCTGTATGGAGGCTCGGGCAGCTGGCAGTTCAACGGCAGGCAGACCTATGTCTACGACCCGCAGGGCAACTGTACCGAGTTCCACCGCTATGACGTTTCTGGCCAGGAGTCGGAACGCAGCGAGTATCTCTTTGACGAGCAGATGACCTTGGACGAAACGCTGATGCCGTGGTCGCCCGAGATGTCGCGTCCGAAGACTTACTCCAATACACGGGTTTACACCACTGAACGTTGGTACGGACTGGATACCGAACATCGGTTGCAGCATTTCTGTGACTATATCTACTCTTATGGCAACCGGACGCTGGCCATAAGCGAGGTGGCCCAGTATGGCAATTTGACTTTTTGCCCCAATCCGGCCGAGAGCCGAGTTTCTGTTGACGGGCTCACGTCCGAGATGGCCCGTCTGCAGGTGATTGACTTGATGGGACGGGTGGTGCTGACCGGCACGGTTAGCAGTGCTTCCAACAGCTTCAGCGTGGCCTCACTCGCCTCGGGCTGCTATCGGGTCTGCGTGGTACAGCATGGTCAGTTGCGTACGGGCAGTCTGATTGTCAAATAATATATAATAAGGTTATGGATAGGCAAGACGGCAAGAGTCTGCTATACACCTCCATTGTGGACCTCCGCGACGAGGCCCAGGCAGTGAACCTTGCTCGCTTTTTCAAGACCGGCCCAGGCCAGTATGGCGAAGGAGATGTCTTTCTTGGACTGAAGGTGCCTGTCACACGTCAGGTGGTGAAACGGCTTTGGCGTACCTGCACCTTTGTCGATTTGGAGGAGTGCATCCGGTCGGAGTATCACGAGGTGCGGCTGGCGGCCCTGCTGGTGTTGGTGCAGTTGTTCCGCCACGCCAAGAAGGATCCCGCAATGCAGCAGCGGTGTGTCGATTTTTATCTCTCTTATACATTATATATTAATAATTGGGATTTGGTCGACCTTTCCTGCTATGAGATTTTGGGCGCTTGGCTGCTGGACAAGACCGACCGACACCTGCTTTACGAGCTGGCCGCCGAAGGGCACAGCCTGTGGGAGCAGCGTATTGCCATGGTGAGCTGCATGGCGTTCGTCCGACAGGGGCAGTTCGACGACTGCCTGGCCATTGCCGATCGGCTTATGGGCCACCCGCACGACCTTATCCATAAGGCCGTGGGCTGGCTGCTGCGCGAGGTGGGCAAGCACGACAGCCAGGCCCTGGTGGATTATTTGGCTCCGCGCTATCGTTCAATGCCCCGCACCACCCTGCGCTATGCCATCGAGCATTTCCCTCCAGAAATAAGAAAAGATTATCTGAAAGGTTCCATCTAGGTCAGGATGGAACCTTTTTTTTTCCATTTTTTGTCTCAAAAAGGTTACTTTTCCCTGTTTATATCGATTCTGAAAACATACTTTTGGTTTGATTAGAAATATAGTATTTTACTGTAAATCAATTGAATAAGTTGTGTTTCATATAGTGTGTAAAATCAAGTAACATTCAGATATATAGTAATTTATAGCGTTATCAACATGTGAATATATCGACTTAGGCGAAAAAATGATAAGATTTTACATTTTTGGGGCTATTTTGCAGCCGATTTTCTCCAATAGACGAAAAAAAATTGAAAAATTTTAGTGCTGAAATCTAGTTGATTAAACTTTGATAGAAGAAAAAAATGAAAAAAAAATTTGGCAGTTTCAAAAAAGGTCGTATCTTTGCACTCGCTTTTCGGGACAACAACAACGGTTGATAAAAAAAGCAAGAGAACTTTGAAATTCTTGGAACATGAGATAGCGTGTGTCTCAAAAGCCTTCAACAGGGTTGGAGGTTGATGACACAGACGAGTCAAAGGTTTAAAAAAACAAGCAATTCTTACAATGAAGAGTTTGATCCTGGCTCAGGATGAACGCTAG
>CAMUZR010000016.1 GCA_947165255.1 uncultured Bacteroidales bacterium | reverse complement strand
CCTGCACCAACACCTACGCCTGCGAGGCCGAGTGCCCCAAGCAAATCAAGCGCCAGAACATCGCCCGCCTCAACCGCCAGTGGATTGGCTCCGGTTTTGGCCGCGACCGCAAACAGGACTAAACTGTCCTCCCCATCAAAAAATTTCAGAAAGGATGCTACCTCAGTGTGGCATCCTTTCTTATTTTATTATGTCAAAAAATCTTTGTATCTTTGCAGCCGCAAAGTGGACAGATTTGTAATGATTGCAACCACTGAAAAATAATGCTAAATACATGATTTTCAAAACTTCAATCACACACTTTCCCATCTTTGCTTTTTTATGTTCGGCAGGACTGAACCTGTCAATTTTATTAACAAACATCAAAAAAGTAAAAGTACTATGAGCTATTTTTTCACTTCGGAATCGGTCTCTGAGGGCCATCCCGACAAAATTGCCGACCAAATCTCCGATGCCCTCCTCGACGAGTTCCTGCGTCGCGACCCCGAGAGCCACGTGGCTTGCGAGACCATGGTCACCACCGGCCTCGTCGTCCTCAGCGGCGAAGTCACCTGCAACGGCTATGTCGAAATAACCGACACCGTGCGCGACGTCATCCGCAACATTGGCTACACAAAGGGCGAATACAAATTCGAGGCCGACTCCTGCGGCGTTCTCTCCACCATCCACGGCCAAAGCTGCGACATCAACCGCGGCGTGGTCCGCGCCAAGGCCGAAGAGCAAGGCGCCGGCGACCAAGGGATGATGTTCGGCTATGCCGTCAACGAAACCCCCGAGTTCATGCCCCTGCCCATCACCCTGGCCCACATCTTTCTGCAAGAACTGACCAAGATACGCAAAGAAGGGCGCCTGATGAAATACCTCCGTCCCGATGCCAAAAGCCAAATCACCATCGAGTACAGCGACGAGGGCAAACCCCTGCGCGTGGCCGCCATCGTCCTTTCCACCCAGCACGACGACTTCGACGAAGAGGAAAAAATGCTGGCCAAAATCAAGCAGGACGTCCGCCGCATCCTCATCCCCCGCGTCATGAACCGCCTGAGCGAGGCCAACCGCGACCTCTTCTCGGGACGCGACTTCAAGCTTTATGTCAACCCCACCGGCAAATTTGTCATCGGAGGCCCCCACGGCGACACCGGCCTCACCGGCCGCAAAATCATCGTGGACACATACGGCGGGCGTGGAGCCCACGGCGGCGGTGCCTTCTCGGGCAAAGACCCCTCCAAGGTGGACCGATCGGCAGCCTACGCCACCCGCCACATAGCCAAGAACATGGTGGCCGCAGGCCTCTGCGACGAGGCGCTGGTGCAGGTAGCCTACGCCATCGGCATGGCCGAGCCCGTCGGCTTCTACGTCAACACCTTCGGCACCAGCCATGTCGAAATGCACGACGGCGAGATTGCCCAAAAGCTCCGCACCATCTTCGACATGCGCCCCTACGCCATCATCGAGCGTTTCGGCCTTAAGAACCCCATCTACCGCCCCACCGCCGCCTACGGCCACATCGGCCGCGACCCCTTCCGCGACGTGGTCACCCTCTACGACCCACAGGGCAACGAGTACCAGCAGGAGGTGCAGTTCTTCGGCTGGGAACTGCTGGACATGGTCGACCCCATCAAAAAAGCCTTCGGCCTCTAATCGTCGCCACCCTTGCTGGCAAAGACTTCAAAAAGCAACACAGAAATGAAAAAGACAATCCTACTCCTGTCCGTCGCCGCGCTGCTGGCCGCCGGATGCCAATGCAAACAAGGGCCCGCGGCCACCCCGGCCGAAACCGTCATGGCCAACATACTGCAGCGCAAGAGCGTCCGCGCCTACACCGACGACACCATTCCCGCCCAGGTAATGGAAAACCTGCTGCGCGCCGCCATGGCCGCCCCCTCGGGCCGCAACCTGCAGCCCTGGAGCTTCGTCGTCCTGACCGACAAGAGCCAGTACGACAGCATTTTCGCCAACAACTTCAACCTGCCCATGTTCAAGGCCTCCGCGGCCATAGTGGTCGTCTGCGCCGACACCACCGCCCTCATGCCCCCGCGCGACAACCGCAATGCCGACCCCCTCCGACAGCCCAACCACCTGTGGCGCGACGACATGGGTGCCGTCACCGAGAACCTGCTGCTGGCCGCCGAAGCCCACGGCCTTGGCGCCTGCTGGACTGCCTGCTACCCCTACCCCGACCGCATGGAACCCGTCAAGCGGCTTCTTGGCCTGCCCGCCACCGTGCTGCCCTACTGCGTAGTGCCCATCGGCTATCCTGCCGGCGACAACCAGCCCAAGGACAAATGGGACCCTGCCCGCATCCACCACGGCCGCTGGTAGCCCCCTTCACCCCTCCTTACTCGCGCCCGCATCCCCTCGCCGCGGCTCCGCTGTAGTTCCGCTACATCTTTGTTACAACCTCTATACATCTTCTCTTGTTCTTTGTTTCCTGAACCAAAGAACGAGAGATTATTTTTACCGCAGCCGTAGGCAGGCAAGCGGACTTACGCTTTATGGAAAGAAAGGCGACGGCCGGGCTGTGGCTACAAGTGCGACCAGTTGCCGCGCAGTGTGTTCTCGGGCGTGATGGCCGAAAGCAGGTCAAGGTATTGGCTGCGGGGGATGGGACGGGCACCGAGGAAGGCCAAATGGGCGGTCTGCTGCTGGGCGTCGATAAGGCGGAAATGGTGTTCGCGGCAGAATTCCACAAGGCGCGCCATGGCCACCTTGGAGGCATCGGTCACGGTGTGGAACATGCTCTCGCCGAAAAAGAAAGGTCCCAGGCTGACTCCGTACAGCCCGCCCACAAGCTCGTCGGCACAATAGGTCTCAAACGAGTGGGCAAAGCCCAACTCATGCAGCCGCACGTAGGCCTCCACCATTGCCTCGGTAATCCAGGTGCTGTCCTGCCCCTGGGCGGTGCGGTCCACTTGGGCGCAGCTGCGCATGACCTCTTCGAAACGGGTGTCGAGACGCACCTCGAACTTGCCTGACCGGACCACGCGGCGCAGGCTTTTGCTGTAGCGGAACTCATCGGGGAAGAGCACCATGCGGGGGTCCAGCGACCACCACAGGAGGGGTTCCCCCTCGCCGTACCAGGGGAAGATGCCGCTGGCGTAGGCATTGACTAGGCGGAGGGGCTCCAGGTCGCCTCCGATGGCAACGAGGCCGTCGGGTTCGGCCTCTTCGGGGTTGGGAAAGCCAGGGTAGTCGGGGTCGAGTTGGTAAATCATGATTGGGGCAACAAATGAGGTTTATGATAGTTCGGCCAGCAGCGCGCGGCAACCTAAGTCTATGTCGCTATAGGCAGCCTCGAAGTCGCGGGTGTACCAGGGGTCGGCCACGTCGAGTGTGCGGCCTCCCAACTGAGCGGGGTCAACGTGGGCCAGCAGCAGCGACATTTTGCCTTCGGGGTCGCCGGGTATGATTCGCCGGAGATTGCGGAGGTTGTAGTCCTCCATGAGTATGAGTTGGTTGAAATGGTCATAGTCGGCCTGCGTCACCTGCCGTGCGCTGTGGCGGGCATTGGCTATGCCGTGGTGGCGGAGGCATTGCAGCGCCTGGGGATAGATGGGATTGCCTATTTCCTCTGAGCTGGTGGCGGCGGAGTCTACCTCAAAGCGGTCGGCCATCCCGGCCTGGGCGGCCAGGTGTTTGAAGACGTATTCGGCCATCACGCTGCGGCAGATATTGCCGTGGCAGATAAAGAGAATCCTGTGCATACTTTTTTGTGTTTCGAAAATGCAAAAATACGAAAAAAAAACGTATCTTTGCAATTTATTACTATACACAAGCAAACACAACTACCTATGAAGAGAATATTAGTATTCATGCTGCTGGCGCTGGGGCTGCAAGCCGCGGCGCAGAACCACCAAGTGAATATCGGCGTCATCCCCACTCCCCAACGGGTGGAGCTGGGCGAGGGCACCTGCAGCCTCGGGACCACCTATCCGCCGCGCAACTTCGTGGCCGAGATTGAGGGGGCGCAGAACCAGCGCCAGGCCTACCGCATCGAAATCACCCCTGGGCGGGTGCAGGTATGGGCCGTGAGCAACGAGGGGTGGGACTACGCCATGCGCACCCTCGACCAGCTGAAGAAAATCTATCACGGCCAGGTGCCCTGCATGACCATCACCGACTGGCCCGCCTACGAGTACCGCGGTTGGCTGGACGACATCAGCCGCGGTCCCATCCCTAACAAGGACTTCCGCCGCCGCACCCGTAAGTTTTGCGACCAGTACAAGATGAACTTCGGCAACTACTACACCGAACACACCCTTTATAATGAGCTCTACCCCGACCTTTCGGGCAACAGCGGCATAGGCGATTACGAGTATGCCAACGACCCTTACATGATGGCCAACCTGCAGTGCTTCGCCCACTTTGAGAAGACCCTGCGCATACCCTACTACCAGAGCCTTATGGACAGCCCGGCCAACGTCAACCCCTCCAAGGAGGAGACCTACAGCTTCCTGCGCGACCAGATTGAGAACACGGTGGCCGCCTACCATAGCAGCCGTTTCTTCAATATCAACTGCGACGAGACCGAGGCACTGGGCAGCGGTCGCGCCCGCCAGTATGTGAGCGAGCGGGGAGCCGACGAGGTCTACTGCCAGCACATCAACCGCGTCTACGACATGATTCAGGAGGCCTACGGCGAGGCCCACGACGGCAAGAAGATGGAGGTGCTCATGTGGGGCGACATTGTGGGCAAGAACCCCGCCATGCTTAAGAAGCTGCCGCGCGAGATGCAGTACATCGTATGGAGCTACGGCGCGCAGGAGAGCTACGACCACATGATAGCACCCTTCGCCCAGCTGCACCGCGAGCAGGGCACCCAGTTCTGGGTGGCTCCCGGTGTGAGCCATTGGAGTTCGCTGCCGCTGGTGCACAACTACATTCAGAATATTGCCTACCTGGCCCGCGACGGCTACAAGGCCGGCGCCCGCGGCCTGATGAACACCGCCTGGGACGACAGCGGCGAGAGCCTCTTCGGCGACTGCTGGCATGCCATGGCTTGGGCCGCCGAGATGGCCTGGCACCCACTCAGCGAGACCGACCCCCAACGGGCCAAGGCCGAACTGGCCGAACGCGAGCGCCAGTTCAACGAGAATTACGACCGCCTGCGCAATATCGACTATAACAAACGCTACAAGGCCGACAAGAGCGCCTCGGTGACTCGGATGATTTACGCCGTGGGCGAACTGGCCCAGAACCCCTACGTGGGCGACTGGTACACCACGGCGGCCCTCATGCAGCCCCTCACCGAGTTCTATCCGGCCGTCACCGACAACGGCATCCTTGCCCGCTGCGACAGCGTGGAGGCCGTGGTCAACCGCGCACTGAGCCTTGTGGATGCCGACATGGAGCCCCATTTTGCCTACGACTGCCACCGCCTGCTGTGCGTGGCACAGAAAAGCCGCCTGCGGGTGATGCTCTATAATTCGTTCCAAAACAACGGCGCCCGCAAGGTAGAGATACAGGAGTACAGTAAAAAATATTTCCGCAGCCTGCACAGCCTCAAACTGGAATACCTGCGCCTGTGGGACGACGAGTGCACCGACTATAGCCGCGATACCATCTGCAACCGCTACGACCGCCTGGGACGCGAGGTGCAGGACTTCCGCCAGCGGGTGTTCTTCGCTAACAGCTATAAGGACAAGAAGATGTACGTGGCCCTTCAGACCATCTTCAACGATCGCCCCATTTACTTCACCGTCGACGGCCGCAAACCCACACAGGGCTCCAACCTATACAAAAGGCCCTTTACCATCGGCCGCAGCTGCATCGTCAAGGCCGTCAGCTACAACAAGTGGGACGACCCCGTCTACAGCGAGCAGTACCTCCTCTTCCATAAGGCCATCGGCAACCTCACCAAACTCAACACCGCCTATAGTGACTACCGCCCCGTCTATAGCGGAGGCGGCGACAACGCCTTGGTGGACGGCATCTTGGGCAGCGACAATAATTATGCCGACGGGCACTGGCAGGGCTATTGGGGCAAAGACATCGACGTGGAGCTGGACCTCAAGGCAGTCACGCCGGTCAAGAATATCACCATGCGCTTCCTGCAGAACGCCCTCGACTGGATTCTGGCACCCGAAACCATCGAGGTTTACACCTCGTCCGACGGCACTACTTGGAAGAAGGAACACACCGAGCGGTTCTCCCCCGACTTCCGCGAACGCGGCAACATCATCCGTACCGATGCCATCCGCGACCTGAAACTCAACACGCGCTACCTGCGCATTGTGGCCAAAAACCCCGGTGGCCTCCCCTCCTGGCATCCCGCCCCCGGCGCCGATAGCTACATGTTCTGCGACGAGATTGTGGTGGAATGAAATATGTCCTATCGTCGCACGTTCGTTATCTTCACGTTCTGTTCTTTATTCCTTCTCGCCGTTTCCTCGTTCGACAAACGAGGAGATAACGAAGAATGGCAGAACTCACATCGGAGCTACCTCTAATCCACCCCTACCTTTTGAGGGGGAGAGTTGGGCTGCCGACATACTCAGCGACAAAGGTTATACACCAGCTTGGAAAAGCCTTCCAGAACTTGAGAGGCTATTACATTCGGAGAGAAGACTCTCTTTCAATAACTGAAACTGCTGCCGCCGAGGAATTCCCGCATGATGCTGGTGGGGGGAATGTGCTTGGGGCTGATGGGGTCGAAGAAGTTGAGGAACTTGAGCAGGTGCGTGGCCTCGGCAAATTCTTCGCAATTCTCGGGCACATGTTTTAACTGCGGCTCGGCATATATTTTCAGTACGCCGATCTCGTAGAGCAGGGCGGAGTTGAACATCACGTCGGCATTCTCTTGGAAGGGGAAGATATTAACGGCCTCGCCACGGCGCACTTCGGCCCAGCGGTGGAGGGTATTGTAGGCATCCCAGCCGCGGAAGTTGTTGTCGCGCACGATGCGGCGGAGCTTGCGGTTCTCGTTGGTGTGGATAATGTTGACATCGTCGATGGCAATCTGGGTGAGAGCCGAGACATAGATGCGGAATTTGAGCGCATCGTCAATCTGGGCGGTGAGTTTGGGGTTGAGTGCATGAATGCCCTCTACCAGCAGGATGCTGTGGGGCCCCATCTGCAGGCTCTTGCCGTCGAAATAGGGGTTGCCTTTGAGGAAGTCGAAGGTGGGAATTTCCACCTTTTCGCCGTTGAAAAGCCGCTGGAGGTGGTCGTTCAGCAGCGGGATGTCGAGAGCGTCGATCGATTCGAAGTCGAACTCGCCATTAGGCAGTTTGGGCGTCCGGTCGCGGCAGACGAAATAGTCGTCGAGCGAGAGTTGCTTCACGTCGAAACCCAGCACACTCAGCTGCACACTCAGTCGGCGGCAGGAAGTGGTTTTGCCGGAAGAAGAGGGTCCGGCCAGCAGCACCATACGCACATGGTCGCGGCGCTGGAAAATCATGTCGGCAATCTCGGCATATTTTTTCTCATGCAGGGCCTCGGCCACATGAATGAGGTGGTTTTCGCCCTTGTCGCGCACGATGCGGTTGAGGTCGGCAATGGTGGGTACCTGAAGCAGGTCGGCCCAGTGGTGGTGTTCCTTGAAAATGCTGAACAGTTTGGGCGTATCGGGCAGCATGGCCAACTTCTCGAAATGTTTGGGGTCGGGCATTTGTAGCAGATAGCCAGAGTCGGAATAGGTGCAGAACTCCCACGACCGCAGGCATCCTGTGCTGGGGACAAGCTTGGTATGGAACTTGTGGACGGTGTCGCCAAGATAGTTCATGGTGATGTATAGCTGCCCGAGGGACTCTAGGAGTTTCTGTGTTTCGGGTATGCCGGCCTCCTTCACTACTTCGATGGCATCGGTGAGCAGCATTACCTTCGACTCGAAGGGGAGGTCCTGGTGCTGAATTTCAATCATACGGTCGCGCACCGTGGTGGCGATGCGATAGCGGTCCTCCTCGTCGGCGTTTTCGATAGTGCAGTAGAAACCGCCCTGCATAGAGTGCTTCACTGCCAGACGGGCCTGCGGGAAAGTCTCGCGGACGGCTTTGTAGAGCATGAAGATAAGCGACGACTGGTACATGCGCCATCCCTGCGCGTCGGTAATGTCGAAAAAGCGGATGGTCTTGGGGATATAGATACGGTAATTCATGTCCTCTACCACGTTGTTGACCAACGCGCCCAAAATGGGGTGTTGCAGAGGCCATTGCTTCAAATCGGTATAGTATTTTTGGGAGAGGGCGGCAAGGGTGGTGCCGGGTTTAACAGTTCTGCGCTCGTGAGTGTTTTCTATGACGACTTCTATTGTATCCATGTTTTTTTCAGATAAAAATGATTATTAATAACGTAAACGGATTTTTTTTAGTATCTTTGCACCGCGAAAATAATAGAACTTTTTATACTATGAAGAAGACCTTATTCTCTCTTTTTATGCTGGCTTTGCTGCCCGTGCTGACCTTTGCACAGGCCGACCAAAAACTGATGAATAAAGCCCAACAGGGCGACACCAAGGCCATGGTGCTCCTTGGCGAATGCTATGAGAACGGAGCCGGAGTGGACGTTGACAGCACTTTGGCGCTGAAATGGTTCCAACGTGCCGCCGACCAAGGCGACGGTGAGGGCTGGCTGCGTATCTCCCGTTACTATATGCACAGCACCCTCCTGCCTAAGGACACCGCTCGCTATTTTGCCATCCGCAAAGAGTGGGCCGACAAGGGTCTGCCTAACGGCCTGGCCGCCCTGGCCACTTGCTACGAGTATGGCTTCGGGGTGGCCGTCGATTCGGCCAAAGCCCTCGAACTCAACCAGCAGGCCGTCAAGGCTGGCGCCTCATGGGGCTATGAAAACATGGCTCTTAATCTGGATTACGGCTACGGAGACTTGGCCAAAGATGAGAAGAAGGCCGTCAGCTACTGGGAGAAAGCCTACAAACTCGGCGACATCTCAAGCTGCGGCGATTTGGCTGGATACTACTATAACAAAGGCGACTACAAAAAGGCCAAGAAGTGGGCCCAGGAGGGTGCTAAATGGAACGACGCCACTTCCCAGACCCTCATTGCCTTGATGTATCTCAACGGCGTTGGCGAGGAAGAAGACGAGGCCAAGGCCCAACAAATCCTCAGCGCCCTCATTACCAAACGACACAACCTCGGATTCACTCAAGCAGTTGCTGGCGAAGCCTACATGTACCCCGACGATGTCGCCCTGCGCGACACCGCCAAGGCCATCCGCATCTGGGAAGAGGGTTCCCATTTCTCCCCTTCGATTGCCTCTCTGTGCCAGATGGATCTCGGCCGCTACTATAACAGCATCGGGCAGTACGAGAAAGCTTTCCGTTATTTCAAAACGGTGGCCGAAAAAGAGCCCAACCATGGCGGTAAAGGCGAGGCATGCTATTACTTGAGCATGATGTATTACGGTGGCGAAGGCTGCGAAGCAGACCCAGACCAAACGATAAGTTGGCTCCGGCGCGGTGCCGAGGTGATGCACAATGCCCAATGCGCCGCCGTGCTGGCCTCTTTCTACGAGGAGGAACCCTATAAGGACCTTCCCCAGGCAGTGAAGTACTACCGCATGGCCGACCAACTCGGCGAATCCTCGGCCATGGAATACCTTGGCCACCTCTATGCCCGCAGCGGCAACGCCGATGCCGCCATAGAATGCTACGACAAAATGATTGAGAAAGGCCTTGCCAACGGCTACTACCACAAGGCCATGGTTTACGAAGGCAGCGGCGACCACAAGACTTGCAACAGTCTGCTCGCCACCGGCTACAAGAAGGGCAGCAGCCTCTGCGCCTATTCCCTGGGTGCCATCTACGAGAATGGCCTCGACGGCTATAAGGTCGACTACAAGAAGGCCGCCCAGTACTACACCAAAGCCAACACTCCGGCTGCCCGCTACCGCCTCAGTTCGCTCTACCTCAATCAGCACATTGGCAAAGGCAAAGAGAAAGACATCGCCACGGGACTTGACCTGCTCAAGTCCGCTGCCGCGGACGGCTTTACCCCCGCCCTAAACGACCTCGGCCACTGCTATGCTTACGGCTGGTATACCGACACCGTCGACCAGGAGAAAGCCGTGCAGTGTTTTCAGACCTTGGCCGACAATGGCGAGGCCGAAGGCTACTTCATGATGGGTCTCTACAATGAGGCTGCCGAGCTCTCCGCTCCCAGCATCCCCGCCGACTCGGTCGAAGCCCTGCGCCTTATACAGAAAGCCGCCGACCTAGGCCACCCCGACGCCAAGTGCTACTTGGGCGACTACTATCGCGGCGGCCACTTTGTCCCCGAAGACAAAGCCAAGGCCTTCTCGCTCTATCAGGAAGCCCACGAGGCTGGTTTCACTAAGGGCACCTACTACGTGGGGCGCTCCTATCTGGAAGGCTGCGGAGTGGAAGTCGACACCCTTAGGGCCATGGCCTACCTCAAAGATGCTGCCGCCAACGGGGTGGGCAATGCCGCCTATCGCGTGGCCGAAATCTATAACCATGGCCTTGGCGGCGTGACCGCCGACGGTGACTCTGCCATTGCTTACTACCTCTCCGCCTACCAGAACGGCAACGGTGCCGCCTGCTCTGTCATCGGTCAGGCTCTGGCCAATGAAGAGGCTTACGACAAGGCCGCCGAGTTCTTTGCAACCGGCACCCAACGCGGCGACCTCAACTCCGCCCTTTCCTTTGCCACCTATCTGCAAAACGGCATTGGTGTCGACCCCGACCCCAAAACCGCCTATAGTCTCTTTGAGCGTGTGGCCCGCCAAACCGGCGACCCCCGTGCCTACGGAGCCATGGGACTGGCCTGCCTGCAGGGCAATGGCTGCCCCGAGGACGAGAGCCTAGGCAAGGCCTACCTCGACACCGCTGTCAGCCGTGGCCACGAGCCCAGCAACTTCTATCTCGGCCTCTGTTATCTCAACGGCTACGGCTGCCGCACCGACACCACCATGGCTATCAGCTACCTAGAGAAAGCTGCCGACAACGAGCATATCCGCGCCATCAATGTCCTCGGCGACATCTATCGCGAACAGGGCGAGCTGAAGAATGCCGTCCTCTACTATGAGAAAGCCGTCACCCTGGGCAGTCTGGAAGGTTACTGCAATCTGGGCTACTGCTACCAGGAAGGACTGGGCGTAGTGCTCAACTCACAGAAAGCATACGAAATGTACAAGTTTGCCGCCGACCACGAGTACAACCGAGGCTACCGCATGGTGGCCAGCTGCTACATGAACGGCATCTATGTCGAGCAGAGCATGGCTGAAGCCCTCAACTGGCTTACCAAGGCTGCCGAAAACGGCGACGTGATGGCCATGTACTACTGTGGCGCCATCCTCGAAGAGGGTGAAGAGGGCGTGACCCCCAACCCCAAGAAAGCCCGTGAGTGGTACAAGAAGGCCGCCACTGCCGGCTACGAGCCTGCCCAAGTGGCCCTCTCGCGCATGAAATAAGACTCCCCTACCCGACGGCCTACCCAAAGCCGTCGGCACCCCAATAAAGCGAAGGAGCAGCCCTTACCACAGCTACTGTTCCTTCGCTATTCTTTAGCCCCCGATGGGGTTTAGAGAGGTAAAACATCTCAACAACACAAGCAACTCACACAAAATGAAGAACAGTATACTCCTTACCACGCTGGTGGCACTCATGGCACTGGCCAGTTGTTCACCAAAGCAAGCCAACTCCTTCGACTGGGACAGTAGCGATCGAATTGAATATGCGATTGACTACACGGCAATCTTCACTGCCGACCACGACAGCACCATGCAAGTGACTGCCACATCCAATTACGGCACCGTGAAGGTCGTTCAGCTAGCGTCCGCAGACCTGTTGGATGCCAATGACAGACCAGTAAAGAACACTTTCCTTGTCCTCGAAGATTCCGTCCCCATGGGCAAAAGCATCACCCTGCAACGAAAAGGACTTTCCTATGTCGGAGGAAGCCCCAACATCCTGCACGTCCAAACCGTTGGCAGCAACGACCTGGTGGAAGTCCGCATCAATGGCACCGACACCTATACCCTCTATTCCATCCGCGACAACTGCTTCTACGGCCCAGATGAGCAGCAAACATTCTCCATTCCCGGAGGCCGAACCTTCTCTATCGCCCTACCCATCATGACGGCGGAGCATTACCCCAAAGAACAGGAGAGTCACAGGGTCAACATCTGCTTTGATATTACCGATAGCAAGTCCATGATTTAGGAGACAGCCATAGCACATACGCGTTTTATCTTATCCATTGGCATACCTGTTTATCCACCTTTATTGCTGACCGAAAAACCCCGCTAGGCATGAAGTCAAAAGCTCTGACGGCAACCAGTTCCACACCCCAACTGACGAACGTGTACCAATCACCGTTGGGCAACATCGTGCTGACCAGCAACGGCACGGCGTTAACAGGACTGCGTTTTGCCGACCTCTCCGCAGCATTCCCCGCTCAAGGCAACCCGCTGTTTGCTGACACTTGCCGCTGGCTCGACCTTTATTTCAACCACCACCAGCCTGACTTCATCCCCCAACTTGCCCTTTCTGGCACGCCCTTTCAGTTGTCCGTCTGGCGCGAGTTGCTCACCATACCTTACGGACATACCTTGTCATACGGAGCCATTGCCAAACGGCTCCACTGCCGCTCGGCACAAGCTGTGGGTAGTGCCGTGGGGCGCAACCCTATCGCTCTGATTATTCCCTGCCACAGGGTCATTGGCTCCAACGGACATCTGACAGGCTACGCTTACGGCCTCGCCCGTAAGCAATGGCTTCTCACACATGAAACGCCCTCTGACGGCAAGCGCCCGCTTCTCATCTGAAATGGCTAGGCCTGGATATCAAAACAAACTGGCTGGTGGGATATTATATCGTTGAGTTTGAACAGCACGGAGAAGACCGTGCTAAGTATGGAGAAAAGCTGCTCAAGACTCTTGCCAAACGGCTTAACAGACGCGGATTTGGAGAGCGTCGGTTATATGAGTTCCGATTGACATATATCGTATATCCACAGATTGGACCAGTTATCGCTAATTATATTGTTAAGGGGACTTCTATAAATCACCCAGAAGGGGTGAGACTATTAATAACACGGTACAAGCCGAAGGCGCAGTGCCGTGATACTCAGACGTCAGTAAACTGCGTCCCGACGGGACGCGACAATGGAAACAAATAAATAGAACACACCTTAATAACAACAAAGATGATATTTTGCGGTTGCCGACCGCAAAATTGCAACTGAATGATAATCTGGAAGAAGAAAAAATGCGGTTGCCGACCGCCAAATCTGACGAAGAATGGCAAACACCTGCTGAAAGACTTTTCTACAGACTTTCTGCTACCCATCTTGTTCTTCTTTCCAATTTGAAAGACCCTTTAAAACGCGCTTTCTACGAGCAGGAGACCATTCGGGGATGCTGGACGGTTACGGAACTAGACAGGCAAATCTCCTCGCAATACTACGAGCGTATGGGGTTGTCGAAAGACAAGAAAGTCCTCCAACGCCTGACGGCAAATAAGGCTCAGCAGCTCGCCCCTCGTGACATTATCCACAACCCTGTAACACTTGAATTTCTTGACCTGCCTTCGCACGATGTTGTTACCGAGAGCAAGCTTGAAAACACCATACTGAACCACCTTCAGATGGTGCTGATGGAGATGGGGCGCGGTTTCTGTTTCGAGGCACGGCAAAAACGTATACTCATCGACCAAGACTATTTCAAGGCCGACCTTATCTTTTACCACCGCATCCTGAAATGCCACGTCATCATCGACCTCAAGATCGACCGCTTCCGCCACGAATATGCTTCCCAGCTCAACCTCTATATGAACTACTACAAACACGAGGTGATGCAAGCAGACGACAACCCGCCTATTGGTCTGTTGCTTTGTACCGACTACGGTGAAACCACCGTGCAGTATGCAACAGAAGGGCTCTCGCAGAACCTCTTTGTCAGCAAATACCGTCTCCAACTCCCCTCCGAGGAAGAGATACGGCAATATCTGTTAGAGAGCGCCACCGAAGCCGACTGGAAAGAATACCGAAAAGAACAAGAAAAGGGGAAAGAAAAGTAGCAAGTAAAGTGACGCAATATATGCCCGAACACCCTTCAAAAGAACTTCTGCAACGCCAGCTCCACAAAGTCTTGAAGCCGCCCGCCAGCGCTGGGAAAATCTTCAGGAGGACTAACCATTAAAGTTTATTTTGCCAAATAAAAAAAGATTTGTATCTTTGCAGCGTAAAAAGGGATGACTACTAATTAATCCGTTGACGATATGAAACGTGATGAGCAAGGCGTTGACCATTAAATTAAAACACCTTAGCATAAGTTTAGGGTTAATCTTTATCGAGTTGTCCGCGTGAAAACTATTTGAAAAAAATATAAGAACAAACATAATGGACCACGATCAAATTAGACATTTGCGTAGCTTGAGATTGTTATTATCTCAGGATAAAGCGCCCTTAGGTTTTTTGTTGGCAGCAGGATGTCCGCAATCTGTTCCCAATGCTACAGGGAAGCCATTATTGCCAGACATGAGTGGACTAACTCAAATAATCAATAATGCTCATATTGCCGATTCTCCAGATTCACCATATAAGAAATTGATGGAAGAACTAAAGAAAGCGGGTAAAAATATCAATAACCTTGAAGACGTTCTTACGTATATTCGTTCTATGAAGGAAGTTTCGTCTGGTGGAGGTACAGTTCGAGGCTTCACTGAGGATGAGTTAAAAACGCTGGAAACAGAGATGTGCCAAACAATTGCCTCTTCTGTAACAAAGGATTTGCCAAGTGAGGATAATTCATATAGAAGATTCGCAAGATGGATTAATTCCATTGATAGGAGTGTACCAGTTGAAATTTTTACCACTAATTATGATATGTTAATGGAGCAAGCATTAGAAGAGCAATGTGTACCATTTTTTGACGGGTTTTCTGGTTCAAGATATCCTTTTTTCGATATACATTCAGTTGAGGAGAATACGTTGCCCGCTTATTGGGCTAGACTGTGGAAGTTGCACGGTTCTGTTAATTGGAAAGTGATAAATGGTGGAGTGTGCAGAGTCTCTAAAGATATTTCTGGTTCTCCTGAACTAATATATCCATCAAAGCTAAAATACGACCAAAGTCGAAAAATGCCTTTTTTAGCTTTGTCCGATAAACTTACAGACTTTCTTCTAAAGCCTCACGCTGTGATGTTTGTTTGTGGTTACTCTTTTGGTGATGAACATATCAATGATACTATCATTAATGCATTAAAGGTGAATCAGACTGCTAATGTAGTTGCCTTTATGTATGGAAAGATTAAAAAAACGGATGGAACTTTTGCTTCGCCTGAAGCAGTTAAAAGATCCTTGGAGAGACCAAACCTGAGTGTATGGTATAATGACGAAGCGGTTATAGGTGCACAACTTCGGGAGTGGTCGAAATTTTCGGACGCTAAAAACGAGTTTGCCAATTTTAACTTCACAAAGATTGACGATAGGGTTACTTTTGGTGATTTCGCTGCATTTTCAACATTTCTATTCGAACTAATAGGAGATCATTCTGATGCAGACAAGTAAGAATCCTGCCGTCATTGGGGTAGTTAGAAGCATTTCCGGTTCCAATGTCTCTGTACAATTGTTTTCATCTCTTAATTCTACTATTTCATACATTTATGGTAATGGTTACAAAGTAGGTCAAGTTGGTGGTTTTGTAAAGATTCCTCAAGGCTATATCAATCTATATGGATCGATAGTACAAATTGGGGCGGATGCAGTGCCAGACTCACTAAGAGATCGTAATGTTGGATTAAGATGGATGACTGTCCAACTAGTCGGAGAAGGTGCGAATGGACAGCCCTTTGATCGAGGTATTTCTCAGTACCCTATGATAGATGATGAAGTCCATATTGTCACGGAAGATGATCTTGTAAATATCTATGGGCGTCAGCATGGAGCAGAGTTTGTACCCATAGGAGTAATCTCTGGAGCAGAAAATATACCTGCACTCGTGGATGTAAACAAACTTGTGAGTCGTCATTGTGCAATTGTGGGCTCCACTGGTACGGGAAAATCCACTACAGTAGCAGGAGTTATTAATAAACTAATTGATACAGATAGATTTCCATCTTCACGTATTATATTAATAGATATTCATGGAGAATATGGAAACACTTTTAGAAACAAGGCAAACATATTTCGAATTAGTTCCAGAGCTGCACAAGGAAAAAAACTTGTAGTACCTTATTGGGCTATGAGTTTTGATGAGTTTGTCAATTTCTCTTTTGGTGACATTAATGATAGTGATAGGGCTCAAATTGCAGAATATGTGCTACGATTGAAACAACTGACCATTCGAGAAAATGCAGACAAATATATGTACTTGAAGGAAGAGCAAATCACAGCGGATACACCCATCCCTTTTAGTATAAAGCGACTTTTTCTTTATCTTTACCGCTTAGTATTCTCAACACATCATGCTCCTCAAACCGGTCAAAGATTTTGTGAGATAGATAGTGAATTTAACCCAGACAATACCACTGAAGAATTTTCCGAAAGTGATGGGCAAAAACTTTCGGGAAGCATAGAGCCTTTCTGTCTGCCAACGTATAAAGCAATTGTCGATAAGCAGATATATCTAGCCAAGGCATCTCTGAATATAAAAAGACAATTGCTACAATTACAGGCTCGATTATCCGACCCACGTTATGATTTTGTGTTTAATCCAGAAGGATTTGTGCCATCAGAAAAAGGAACCTTAAATAATGACTTGGACATATTACTAAAAACTTGGTATGGAGAAAAAGTCTTGTCTGTATTTGATGTATCTGGAATTCCATGCAGTATATTGATTGATATAGTTGGCATTATGCTTAGGTTGATGTATGACTCATTATTTTGGGGACGAAAGCTTGGGCAAGGAGCGCGAGAAAGGCCACTTTTGATAGTAATGGAGGAAGCTCACAATTATTTGGGAACAAATAATAATAGAGCATCATCAATAGTACAAAGAATTGTTAAAGAAGGGAGAAAATATGGCATTGGTGCTATGATTGTTAGTCAGCGTCCCTCTGAAATTGACCCAACCATTTTGTCTCAGTGCGGAACAACTATATCATTAAGGCTTACCAACTCGAATGACAAGGGAATTGTAGCCAATACTGTGTCGGATAATTTATCTGGTTTAGTCAATATGCTCCCAATCTTGAAGACGGGCGAAGCTATTATTGTTGGCGAAGCTGTTCGGATGCCAATGAGAGTAAATATTCAACTTCCAGAAGAATCATTACGTCCAGATAGCCAAGATCCTTGTGTAGCCCAAAATTCCGAACAGAGAAAGGGATGGAATAAAGAGCTTCAAATAGGTGAAAACGACTACCATGATATTACAAAAACATGGAGAACACAAAGATTAGATGTAGATATTGATTAATTATAAATAATAATTATGGAACGTATTTCTGTTAATTCATCAAACATTGCATCAATTGGATACGATGCCTCGCAAATGATTTTAGAAGTCGAGTTTAATTATGGTACTGTGTACCAATATTATGATGTACCAGAATCAGTGTATGAGGGCTTGATGTCCGCCGACTCTCATGGAAGATACCTTGATGCATATGTAAAAAAAGCTGGCTATCGATATGAACGAATATAATTGGGGTTGTATATAAAGAGATTTCCCCAGATTGAAAATAAATTACCATTCAATAATATTCCGAATCTTTGCAAACGAAATAACAACTTAAAAACAACATATAGAAACAGAAAAATAGAAGATAAATAACATATTATAAAGCGTTTTCGCTATCACTTGTTTCCGAAAGTTCCACAATTTTGGCCAGTGACAGTAAAGCGGTAAACGCTCACGAGAATATCGTGGGCTTTACTTAGTTGCTGGCAGGTCGTGGAACACCTAGGAAACATAAGCAAAGTTCCACGATTTTCTTATGCCAGCAACAAACGAAAACACAAAACAGATTAAGAGCCGCCAGCGAGTGGCTCAGCATGGCGAGGTGTTCACCAATCCGCGCGAGGTGAACGCTATGCTCGACTTGGTGCGGGATGAGTCGTTCCGGCTCGATAGCCGTTTCCTTGAGCCCGCCTGTGGCGACGGCAATTTCCTTATTGAGATTCTACGGCGCAAACTCTCTTTGCTTTCTTCTGTAAAGTCTCCGACAGAATGGGAATTTAAAAGCCTTATAGTTGTCGGCTCCTGCTATGGCATTGAGTTGTTAGAGGACAATGCCGAGGCTTGCCAACAGCGACTGTTTGCCGAGGTGAAAGAACAGATAGGCAAAAAGAACTGCACTCAGGGCTACGAGGAAAGCCTACGTTATATGCTTCAGAAGAACATCGTCTGTGGAGATGCATTGACGTATAGGACTGCTGAGGGCAAGCCTATCACATTCTGCGAGTGGACACCCATTGCGGGGAGTATGCAGTTCTCACGGCGCGACTTCCAGTTCGACTTTCTTGTCAACCAGACACACCAATATTCTCTCTTCGACGAACAGGGAGAGGCACAGAGTTTCGACGAACCTGTGCGTTCCTATCCACCATTGCATTACACACAACTCTACCGCTATGAAGAATAAGATACACACTCCATATAAGCTGCTCCGTCGTGAGTTGTGGTCATTGAAATACCGATTGCTGCAAGAAATCCTGATGACAAGACTGTCGCGTCCCTTTCGGGACGCTGTTTACTATAGCTGCATCAACACGGCACTACACCTTCGGCTTGTACCGTGTTATGCATGGTCGCGTCCCTCTCGGGACGTTTTCCTCAACCATAATAATACAACCTTATGACACAAAAATATTCACCCGACATACTGAATTGCTTGGCTAATCTCAGTAGCGATGAGGTCTTCACCTCGCCAGAGCTGGCAAATAGGATGCTAGACCTGTTGCCGCAGGAGTTATTCTGTAGTCTGAAGACACGTTTCCTCGACCCATGCAGCAAGAGTGGGGTCTTTCTGCGAGAAATCACCAAGAGGCTGTTAGATGGATTGGCTGAACAAATCCCAGACTTGCAGCAACGCATAAACCATATCATGACCCAGCAGGTCTTCGGCATTGCATGTACCGACCTCACCGCCGAGATGAGCCGTCGGACGCTCTATTGCTCAAAACATGCCAACGGCGAGTACAGCGTCAGCACCGCCTTCCTTGACCAGCAAGGCAACCTACGGTACGAACGCTGCCAACACACATGGAACGCGCAAGGCCGTTGCGAACACTGCGGAGCCAGCAAAGGAGAGTACGCCCGCACCGACAGCCGTGAGACCTACGCCTACCCCTTTATCCATAAATCCATCAAAGAAATATTCAAGAAAGATATGCAATTCGACGTAATCATAGGTAATCCACCATACCAATTGAGTGATGGCAGTGGTGCTTCAACAGATGCAGCTATGCCCATATATAATAAATTTGTAGAGCAATCACAAAAACTGAATCCCAGTTATCTAATAATGATTATCCCATCAAAATGGATGGTTGGTGGGCGAGGCTTACAGTCATTCCGAAGTAAAATGCTTGCGGATAGACATATTAAAAAGTTATTCGATTATGAAGATGCTGGAGAATGCTTTGCTGGAATGCATATAGATGGAGGTGTTTGCTATTTTTTGTGGGATAACATGTATAATGGGGATGTGGAATATACGTTCAAATCTAATGATGGCTATGTGTCAAAAGCAAAAGGTAGACTGCAGAATGATTATTTTGATTTTGTAATTCGAGACCAGCGTATTATTCCAATAATAAACAAAATAGCTGCAAAACGTAGTTTTTCTGAAATTGTATCTGCGACTAAACCTTATGGTATACGCAAGTTTCTGTTCAACGAACCAGATAGGTATCCAGAGGCAAATCTATCCGATACGCCTTTCCATAATTGCGTAAAGATTCATGGAGTCAAAGGTATAAAAGGTGGAGCTCGTAGGCAAGTGGGTTACATAACACGTAATACAGTAACAGCAGGGAAAGATAGCATTGATAAGTATAAATTGTTTTTTACAACAAGCTATTCTACAAATGCCATACAGCCACCCGATATCATTATAGGGGACAAAGGCGAGGTATGCACAGAAACCTTTCTAGTAATCGGCCCATTTGAAACAAAAGAGGAGCAACTAAACTGCAAATCATATATGGAAACCAACTTCTTTAAGGTTCTTTTGTATTATGGGAAAGGCACCATGCAAGTAACACGAAGTGTGTTCGGACTAGTCCCCTTCCAAGACTTCTCCCACCCGTGGACGGACGAGATGCTGTACAAGAAATACGGCCTGACGGAGGATGAGATTGCTTTTATCGAAAGTATGATACGCCCGATGGAATAGGCTGGCACCGCCGAGAGACCGAAGAAGGATTGAAGAACTCACGCCGAGGGATGGCCTCGGCAAAAAACATAAACCGAGCGCTCTTTGAAATAAAATGTGATAGTAATGTAATAAAAACAGCAATATGGCGTTATACAAATAAAAAAAGGGGGTTGATATGACCGAAATAACAATAAGAGTTAGCGATGAGAGTCTTCTACCGAGTTTTCGCAAATTGATACGAAGTATCAATGGCATCGATATTGTGCCAGCCAAACGTAAACGCAAGAGCGGTATTGAACAAGCACTTGAAGACGAAGCTGCCGGACGGGTAACTGAGTGGAAAGGTGGCATTGACGAAATGTTTGATCAGATTCTTGGCAAAGAATGGCGTACACAATAAGGTTCTCCAAGAAGTTTGAGCGTTCTATGCGTCTGTGCCAGCGCAGAGGACTGCCCATGATGAAGCTTCACGATGTACTATCCATCTTGAAACAAGAGGGTACACTTCCGCAAAAGTATCATCCCCACAAGTTGTCTGGCTTTGTTGGTAACAACGTTTGGGAATGCCACATCCAGCCTGATTGGCTTCTCGTTTGGAGACAGTATGACGACGAACTAGTATTGCTAATGCTCGATACGGGCACACACGCCGACCTCTTCTAATCCATCACATTTTTATTTCTGCATAAGGGCGTTCGCTATTAAGGATAACGAACAACTGACATATTATGCAGACCAACGAACAGATACTCCCTACCATGCGGCGAGCGGTGCCGCAGATTTACATGTACGACGACACGTCGTTCCCCGGTTGGATTAAGATAGGGCAGACGACACGCAGCGATGTGCGGCAGCGCATCGACGAGCAACACCCCATCACCGAGCCGCACAAGACCTACCACCTGTTGTGGCACGCGGGTGCCTTCTATGCCGACGGCAGCGGCGAGAGCTTTTCCGACCACGACCTGCACCTGGTGCTGCGCCGCATGGGCAAGGAACTCATCGGCGAGTGGTGCCGCTGCTCGCTGCGCGAGGCACAGGCGGCATACGTGGCTGTGCGACATCGCGACTCCCACATAGAGCCCACCCGCAATCTCGACTACAAGATGCGCGAGGAGCAGGAGCAGGCAGTTTGCCAGACAGCCGACTACTATGCCCGCATGGACGAGGAGGAGCCCGAACGCCCCAGCCACTACCTGTGGAACGCCAAGATGCGTTTCGGCAAGACCTTCGCCACCTACCAGCTGGCCAAGCGGATGAAGGCAAAGCGGGTGCTGGTGCTCACCTTCAAGCCCGCCGTGGAGGACTCGTGGCGCGAAGACCTGCTGCGGCACCGCGACTTTGAAGGGTGGCGGTACTACAGCAGTAAAGAGGCGGCACCCACTAACGCATTAACGCATTCCCTCAATAACACATTCCCGCTGGTAGTGTTTGGCTCCTTCCAAGACTACTTGGGCCGCGACCGCTACGGCAACATCAAATCCAAGAACGAGTGGGTGCACAGCATCGACTGGGACCTGATAGTGCTGGACGAATATCACTTCGGGGCATGGAACGACAACGCCAAGAGCCTGCTGGACCTGGGCGACAGCGAAGCCAAGCGGCGGCAGACAGAAGAGGACGAGGTGATGCGCGAGAGCGGCATCGACGTGGAGAGCGGCCGCGCATGGGACGACGACAACGTGCCCATCACCGGGAAACACTTCCTCTACCTCAGCGGCACCCCCTTCCGCGCCCTTGCCACGGGCGAGTTTATGGAGAACCAAATCTTCAACTGGACCTATCAGGACGAGCAGAAACGAAAAGAGACCATTGGCGGTCCCTATCAGGAGATGCCCACCATGGTGATGATGACCTACCAGATGCCCCAGGACCTCGGAGCCATGATAGAGCAGTGGGACATGGACGGCTTCGACCTCAACGAGTTTTTCCGTGCCGAGCCGGCCAAAGGCAAGGAACCCGCCACCTTCGTCCACGAGAGAGCCGTGCAGAAGTGGCTCGACATCATCCGCGGCAAGGCCCCTATCTTCGGCGACAACAGCTCGCCGCTCAACCGCCCAGTACCCCTACCCTTCGAGGACATGCGCCTGCTGGACCTCTGCGCCCACACCATGTGGTTCCTGCCCAACGTGGCCTCGTGCGATGCGATGGAGGCACTATTGCGCCGCCCGGCCAACGGCTTCTATCAGAACTACACCATCATCAACTGCAGCGGCACAAAGGCAGGCATTGGCGTAGATGCCCTTGAGCCGGTACGCAAGGCCATGGGCGACAACCCGCTGACCACGCGCACCATCACCCTCACCTGCGGCAAGTTGACCACCGGCGTAACCCTGCGGCCCTTAGGCGGGCTGCTGATGCTGAGGAACTGCTCCAGCCCCGAGACCTATTTCCAGACGGCTTTCCGTGTGCAGAGTCCTTGGACGGCCACCGACAAGGACGACCCCACGAAGCGCACCATTCTGAAGCCCACCTGCTATGTGTTCGACTTTGCCCCTAACCGCGCCCTCCGCGAGGTGGTAACATACGCCAACCAATTAGACGTAGAAAGCAATAGACGCATCACCGACAAGGTGGACGACTTCATCAACTTCCTCCCCATCCTCCAATTCGACGGCAGCTCGATGAAGCGCGTGAACGCCACCGAGATACTGGACTTTGTGGACAACGGCACCAGCGGCACCCTACTGGCCCGCCGCTGGAACAGTGCGCAGCTGGTCAATGTGGACAACGCCACCCTGCAGCGGGTACTGGACAATCCCGAAGCCCTGGCCACCATCATGAAGATAGAGGGCTTCCGCGCCTTAGGAAGCGACATCATAGAGAACATCGTCAACCGTGCCGAGAAGATAAAGAAACTGAAACGCGACGCAGCCGACAACCCCAAAAGAAAAAAGGAACTCACCGCCGAGGAGAAGGAATACCGCAGCAAGCGACGCGAAGTGCAGGAAAAGCTGATGAAATTCGCCACCCGCATCCCCATCTTCATGTACCTGACCGACTATCGCGAAGAGAGCTTAGAGGATGTTATCCGCAAACTGGAGCCGTCGCTCTTCGAGCGGGTGACCGGGCTGACCATCTACGACTTCGACCTGCTGCTGCGAGTCGGCGTGTTCAACCGTGGCCAAATGAACGACGCCATCCTGAAATTCCGTCGCTACGAGGATGCGTCGCTGTCCTACACAGGCGTGAACCGCCATGCAACCGACACCCGCATAGGACTGATGGACAGCAGTGTGCCCATAGAGGCAGTGCTGTATCGGTAGAATGATGGGTAAGGGGCAGCATCATGGACGGCCGCGTAGGCTGCGCCCATGCTTCGCCCGATCGCCTATTGTTCTTCTATAGTTCGTCTATAGATGGTCTATCCCGGATAGAGGAACAATGGAGTAGGGCAAGTATTTCCAAAGGGCGAAACGAGAAAGGAGAGCATGGCTGCTGGGGCGGGTCAGCGGCGCGGCGGGGCGGGGAGAGCCACGGAGCCGGTGAAAGAAGGCGGCAAAAGGCGGAGCGGCCGGAGAGGACGCCCCGCTGTGAGAACAGGTGCTCGGCGGCAAAAAAAATGGTGGGCACAAAATATTATGTTCTGTTTTGCGTTACTGGAATAAAACCATTGGCGCGCAGGGAAGGCTGCAGCCCCTTGGGGGCACACCCGAAGTTAGCCGTCAATAGGTTGACAAACGATTGATATGTTGAAACGAATAATGTTTGGCCTGCTGCTTGGGGCATTGGTTTTGCCAATGCTCTTTGCCGCTTGTGAGAAAGAGCCTGCCGAGCCTATGGCTGGACTGGAACTGGACTTTTCGTGCGACACGATGGCGTTTGACACAGTCTTCACGCAGATGGGCACCACCACGCGTTATTTCAAGGTCTACAACCACGGGCAGTACGATGTGCAGGTGGAGCAGGTGACCCTCGAGCAAGGCTACGCCTCGCGTTTCCGTCTGAATGTGGACGGCGACACCCACTTGGTGGCACGAAACCTGACCATCGCCGCAGGCGACAGCATGTTCGTCTATGTCCGAGCCAACATACGCCCCAACGAGTCCACCGAGCCCTTTCTGATTGAGGATGCGGTGCTGTTCAAGAGCGGAGGGCGACAGCAGCGGCTGCCACTGACGGCCTACGGGCGCAACGCCGTCTACCATGTCCCCACCGACACTATTCGCTACGCCGACGGGACCTATCTTATGGACATTTACGGCAACCCGTATGCCTACAGCGTCATAGATTGTGAGCACTGGCGGCATGACCTGCCGCATGTTATTTTGGGCTATGCCGTTGTGGACTCGCGCAGCACCCTGCGCCTGCAGGCGGGCGATGAGCTCTATTTCTGCGACGATGCCGTGCTGTGGGTTTATGACAGCGCCACATTGGACGTGCGGGGGAGCGCGGACCGACCTGTGCTTTTTACCTCGGTGCGCCACGACGGATGGTATGATTATCTGCCCGGCCAGTGGGGGCATATATGGGTGAGCCAAGGCAGCTGGGACAATACCATCGACCATGCCCTCATTGAGAATGGCTTTATGGGCATACAGGTGGACAGTTGCGCCAACAGAAACCCCACCCTTTCTATCAGCAACACTCAGATTCGCAATGAGAGCTTTGTAGGGCTGTACATGCAGACCGCACACGTGGAGGGGGACAACCTGCTGGTTACCGAATGCGGCACGGCGACGGTGGTGATGCAGTACGGAGGCAAGTATAGCTTCAATGGCTGCACCTTTGCCGATTACTGGCACTACTCGTCGCGTAACAACCCCTGTGTCTTTATTACGAACTGGCGCAACGTTGACAACATGCGTTACGTATGGCCGATGCAGGCCGCACTGGCCGATTGCATAATCTACGGAACCCGAGAGGCGGGCGAACTCTACCTGGAGCTGGATAGTACGGCTGCAGTGGATGTGAGACTCGACCACTGCCTGGTGCGCGGTGGCGAGTGGGACGAGGACCCAAAGTTTATAGACCCGAGTGTGGGCGACTATCACTTGGCCGAGGACTCGCCAGCCTTGGGAATAGGATACCAGTATCCCGAAGGGGGTGAGAGGCGAAGGGACCGGGGTTGGAGAAAGGTTAAGAACTAATGGAGCGAAGAAAAGACTATGTATGAATACATTTCAGGAAAGCTGGCTTCGTTAACTGCTGCCACCGCTGTGGTGGACTGTGGCGGAGTGGGCTATTTGATGGAGATAACGCTTAACACCTATAGCGCCATTCAGGACAAAACGGAGGTGAAACTGTGGGTGCATGAAATCATTCGCGAGGATGCCCATATTCTCTGTGGCTTCTTTAGCCAAAAGGAGCGCGAAATGTTCCGTTTGCTCTTGGGGGTTAACGGAGTGGGAGCGGCCACGGCCCGCATGATGCTGTCGTCGCTTTCGGTGGAAGAGGTGGCTAACGCTATTGCCACCCAGGATGTGAAACTGGTGCAGCGGGTGAAAGGCATAGGTGCCAAGACTGCCCAACGCATAGTGCTGGAGTTGCAAGATAAGGTTGGGGGAAGCAGTACGGGCATAGCCACGGCCCCAGTGCTCAGCCAGCATAAGGACGAAGCACTCAGTGCCTTGGTGATGTTGGGATTTCCGAAGGCGGCTGCAGACAAGGTGTTGCAGGGTTTGGACAACAGCCTCTCAGTAGAAGGATTGATAAAGGAGGCGTTGAAGCGGTTGTAGAAGTGGTAAGATTGGTTTGATGGTTTAGATAGAAAAAAAGAATAGTCATCAGTCGGTTGGTTCATAGTATGTTGTGCAGGCTGCCATTATTAGTGGCGGCACTTTTGCTGCATATTATACTGTTCTTTCCTAATCAGGCACAGGCGCAGGAGCCTACCGAGGGCATCACCACGACGGTGGAGTATGATGCCAAGACCGATAGCTACGTGCGTATCACCATGTTGGGTGACATGGTAATCAACCGAGAGTACCTTACTTTTGAAGAGTACCAGGACTACCAGATGAACCAACTGATGAAGAAATACTGGCATGACCGCTCTGCCACAGGCGACACGGCTGCCGATGCAGGACTGCTGAGCCGCATACCGGGTTTTAGCGAAATCAGTCGCAAAGTGGATGGTTTATTGGCCATACCTGAAATCAGTATTACTCCGACGGGCAGCGCAGACCTAACTTTTCAGATGGTTCACACTTATCGCGACGACCCACAGCTGGATGTGAACGCCCGAAGCAATCCTTATTTCGATTTTGATGAGAATATCCAGGTAAGCCTGAATGCCAAGATAGGCGACCTCTTTGATTTTGATATTAACTGGAACACCCAGGCCACTTTCGATTTTGAGAATAAAATCAAGCTAAAGTATGAGGGAAAGGAAGATGATATCATTCAGCTATTTGAGGCAGCTGATATTTCGTTCCCATTGAATACAACCCTTATTAAGGGAAGCCAGGAGCTATGGGGGTTCCATACGAAACTGAAGTTTGGCAAGCTGACCGTGGATGCCGTCCTCTCGCAAAAAGAGACCAGCACGGAGAATATGCAGGTGCAGGGCGGAGCATCGGTTCAGGAGTTTGAAATAAGGGCCGACGAGTACGAGGAGAACCGCCACTATTTTATCTCCCAGTACTTTTACGAGCACTACAACGAAGCCATGTCGACGCTGCCCACGCCGAACACGAATATTAAGATTATCAGAATGGAGGTGTGGCGAACCAATGTGGGAGCCGCGGTTACGAATAACCGCAACATTCTAGCCCTTACCGACCTGGGAGAAAACAGGCCCAGCAGTGCCCACCTTGTGGGAGGCTACTCGGAATTGCCGAGCAATGGGAGCAACAACCTGCTGCAATATATGAATCCGGCCCGCATACGCAGTATTAATAACGTGACCTCGTATATGCAGGGGCTAGGGTTTTCCTCAGGGACCGATTACGAAAAAATTGAAAGCGCACGACTGCTCACCAGTAGTGAATATACTTATAACGAGGAGTTAGGTTTTATCACGCTCAGCCAAGCCCTCAGCGCCGACCAGATGTTGGCTGTAGCATTTCAGTATCAGGTGATTGGGGACGAGACCGTGTATCAGGTTGGCGAGCTGACAACAGATGGTATTAATGACCCCAACACACTGGTGGTAAAGCTGATAAAGGGAACGAGCATTGACGTGCACAGCCCGCTGTGGAAGCTGATGATGAAGAACGTGTACTTTCTGAAGAGCACACAGATAGGGAGAGACAATTTCCGCCTGAACGTGCTATACGAAAGTAAGGAAGGAGGCGTAGGAATTGGCTATTTCACCGACGGACCCAAGGAGGGCATACCGCTGATTGAACTCTTTGGACTAGACCGCATGGATGCTTCGCAGAATTATTTTTACGCCGACGGGGTCTTCGATTGGTTTGATAGTGCAGCCTATAAAGGTGGCACCATCCAAGCGAGCACCGGCCGCATTTTCTTCCCATACGTGGAGCCCTTCGGAAAAGATTTGCGACAGCTACTTGGCGACGATGCATTTGCCAAACAGTATTGCTTTGACTCCCTCTATACGATGACCCGTACACTGGCACAGCAATATGCCGATAAAAATAAGTTCTATATTGAGGGCTATTACTCAAGTACGGTCAGTGGCGAAATATCGTTGGGATACAGTGTGTCGCAAGGGTCGGTAACGGTGACTGCAGGTGGGGTGCCACTCATTGAGAATGTGGACTATACGGTCGATTACACAATGGGGACGGTGCGCATCATCAATGAGAGTATTCTTTCCAGCGGCACTCCTATCAGTGTCAGCTGCGAGGATAACTCTTTCAGCATGACCACAAAAACTATGGTGGGCACTCATCTGAATTACGAAATTCAGCCCGACTTTAATGTCGGAGCCACCTTTATGAACCTTTCGGAGAAGCCGTTGACGCAGAAAAACAATTTTGGAGAGGAGCCTACTAGTAATAGTATCTGGGGATTTGATGTGAGCTACCGTCATGACGCACCGTTCATTACTAAATTTGTCGACCTGCTGCCTGGTATTGACACGAAAGCGCCTTCGACACTAACGTTTAAGGGCGAATTTGCCCAGCTAATTCCGGGTTTGGCCTCCACCGGGAGCAGAGACGGAATAGTAACTTATATTGATGACTTTGAGGGGGCAGAGAGCAGCATTGACCTAAAGGGTATTACCTACTGGCATTTGGCCAGCACCCCGCAGGACTATCAGATAACCCTTCCGCAGTTCCCCGAAACGCGCCTGGGAACCGGCCTAGCCTATGGATTTAATAGGGCAAAATTGTCGTGGTACCGTATTGACCAGACTTTCTATGCAAGGAACAGTCCCAGCAACATTGACGACGACGACCGGTCGCAGCCTTATGCCCGACGTATTTTGGAAACGGAGGTGTTTCCAAATAAAGAATTGGTGAAAGGTGACTATAGTTATGTTTTTGAGTTGAATTTGTCGTATTACCCCGAAGAGCGAGGTCCTTATAATTACGACCTTTCGCCCACTGCCTATAGCGCCGGTCTGACCCCGGAGGGCAAACTGGCCAATCCGAAAAGTCGCTGGGGTGGCATCATGCGCGAATTGGACTATACCGACTTTGAAACACAAAATATCGAAACACTCGAATTTTGGCTGATGGATCCCTTTATAGAAAATCCTAACCACACCGGGGGTAAACTATATATTAATCTGGGTGACATAAGCGAGGATATACTGCGAGACGGGCGTAAGAGCTTTGAGAACGGCCTGCCGACCAATCCGAACGACCTCTCAGGCGTGGACACTACCATTTGGGGACGAGTGCCCAACACGCAGCCTATTGTCAACGCTTTCGATAACGACGAGTCGTCCCGTAAGTATCAGGACATTGGGTACGACGGGCTCAGCAGTACTTTCGGAAGCACCGATGAGCAGTCCTTCTTTTCCTGGTACATCGACAGTATAGCACTTCTTTTCGGCACCTCTTCCCAAGCCTATCAGATGGCCATGTCCGACCCTTCGGGCGATGATTTCCACTACCACTTGGGTTCAGACTACGACCAGCAGAATCTTAAGATTGTAGAGCGCTACAAGTATTACAACAATCCTGAAGGTAACTCACATGCCAATGCAGACAATACAGAGAGCTATACTACGGCTGCCTCGATTTATCCCAATGTAGAGGACATCAATAAGGACAATACGCTCAGCGAGGGTGAGAACTATTATCAGTATGTAATAGAACTTGACCCGACCAAAATGGTGATTGGCGAGAACCATATTGTTGACATTCAAGAGGCCCAAAACGTACCCTTGCCGAATGGAACCACCACTAGTTGCAAATGGTATCAGTTCCGCATTCCCGTCCGCGAATATGACCAGCTGATAGGAAAGTTGAATGGCTTTCAGTCCATTCGTTTTATGCGTATGTTCCTAAACGATTTTGAGGAGCCTGTTTTTCTGCGTTTTGCTTCATTGGAATTGGTTTATGCCACTTGGCGTAAATATACCGAGGACCTCCTTCAGCCGGGCGACTACACCACAGGCACGGGAGCCAATACCTCTTTCAGCATCAGCACTGTCAATATCGAAGAGAACGGGAGCCGTTATCCTGTTCCATACGTGCTGCCTCCTGGGATTGAACGTGAGCAGTGGTACAGCACCTCTTCTACCTCTACCCAGCTTAACGAGCAGGCCCTCTCGCTTGATATAACCGATTTGGCCTCAGGCGATGCACGTGCGGTATATCGCAGCACATCTTACGACCTACGCAATTACGGAAAAGTCAAGATGTTCGTTCATGCCGAGAAGAAAGCCGAGTCGGACCCAATTAACGATGGCGACTTGGTGCTTTTCGTCCGACTGGGAAGCGACTACACCAACAACTATTATGAATATGAGGTACCTCTCCAGTTTACCAACTGGGGCGTGGGAAAGGATGATCCATACGCCATCTGGCCAATCGGCAATAATGTCGAAATAGACCTTACCAAAATGGTAGATATCAAGACGAACCGTAACCGCCTTATCCGCAGCGGCGACATTAACTACAGCAGTCAGTTGCTCTACAGCGAATATTCCGACGGACGCAGATATACAGTTCTTGGTACTCCCAATCTGGGTAAGGTCAAAGTCATAATGATAGGAGTACGCAACCCCAAAAAGGAAACCCTAGATGACGGGAACAACATGTTGCCAAAGTCATGCATTGTGTGGGTCAACGAGTTGCGTCTCTCCGACTTTAACAACCGTGGTGGTGTGGCTGCCATGGCATTGGCCAGAACCAACCTTGCCGACCTCGGCAATCTTTCACTCTACGGTTCCTACACTTCTGCCGGTTTTGGAAATCTAGAGGACAATCCTACCTCTCTAGAACTGGTCAATACATTACAGCTCCAATCGACCCTAGACATGGAATTGGGCAAATTCCTCCCAGAAAAGTGGGGCATCCGCATGCCTCTCTATCTCGATTGGAACAAGCAAATCGGCTCTCCCGAATACAACCCCCTCGACCCTGACGTGCGCCTGAAAGAAGACCTCAAGACTTACCCCACGGCGTCCGAACGTGACAGTGTGCGAAAGATGACGCAGGAGCGTAAGACAACGACCAATCTCACGCTCACCAACGTCCGGAAGGAACGTACCGGCAAGGGAGCCCTTAAGCCCCATTTTTTCGATATAGAGAACTTTACCTTCTCTTATGCCTACTCGCGCGAACGTTCATCTGACGATGAAATAGAGTACTATAATAAAGACCTCCATAGAGGCGGTTTTACCTATGCCTATTCGCCTCAAGACCCCGGTCTCTTTGCACCTTTTGCCAAGTCTAGCTCCAAGTTTATCAATGGCAAAAACGGCAAATTCATAAAGGACTTCAATCTCTATTATAAGCCCAAATCGCTTTCCTTCAGTACGGAGATTTTCCGAAACTACGAGGAGACTCTTCTTCGCAATAAGGGCACGGCACTGGTAATCATCAAACCCACCTATTTTAAACAGTTCACTTGGCGACGCGACTATGGGATACAGTACGACCTCAGCCGCAGTATCCATCTCCAATATAGCGCTTCGGCCAACGCCCGTATCGACGAGCCTGTGGGCCGCGTTGACACTCGCGAAAGCCGCGACAGCATTTGGAGCGGGTTGTCTAAGGGTGGCACCATGCAGAACTTCCAGCAAACTGTCAGCCTCACTTGGGAGGTTCCCATCACGAAGTTGCCTTACCTCGATTTCCTCCGAGTGCCTATCACCTACCGCTCGACATATAATTTCTTAGGCACCACGCAGGCCTTGGCTTCACATGGCTCTACCCTCAATGCGTCCGGTCAGTTGCAGGCCTCTGTCACAGGACAGATGCAGACCCTCTACAACCGATTCCCGTTCATAAAGAATGCATATAAACAGAAATCTGCCACCCCGCCTAAGGATCCCAAGCGCATGTCTAAGAAGGAACGCGATAAAATGGTTCAGGACTCCATCGCACGAGCCAACAATCCCGACTCGGTGCGCCGTGCGCAACTAGCAGAGACCCTTACCAATATTGCCAATTTCGGCATCCGTTTTGCCACCATGCTTAAATCGTTCGGCATGCAATATAGCAATTCCACCGGCTCATTCCTCCCCGGCTATATGGGCACAGCCAGCTTCCTAGGAATGGACCCAACCAATGGCTGGGCGCCTGGGCCTTCTTTTGTGCTAGGCTACAACGATGGCCTTGTGGAGAGACTCCTCCAGAACGACCTCCTCTCACGTGACCCACTAATGAATACGGCTCATTACAATACGGTGAATCGTATGCTGACCATGCAAGCCTCTATCGAACCTATTCGCGATTTCAAAATAGATATAAACGCCACCCAAAGCTATCAGTCTCGCGAGGAATACTATTATAAATATCTACTCGACTGGGACCGTGTACAGGGGCCTCTTTCCTATATTATGTCGGGTACCTATTCCACCACCACTTGGAGTTGGGCCACCTCCTTTGTCGACGACAGCACACTCTACTCCACCTTCCTCAACAACCGTCATATCGTCTCCGACCGTCTTGCCGACCTCAATCCCGACCCCCTCACCAATCAGCAAGTGATCGACTCCATGAGCGGCCAGTACTACCGTTATGGCTACGGACCTAACCAGCAGTCGGTGCTGCTCACCAGTTTCCTCGCCACCTATCTTGGCAAGGACGCCTCCACCTATGGCTTCTCGCCATTCCTGGCCCTCCCGTTGCCCAACTGGTCAATCAATTACAATGGACTCAACAAAATACAGGCTCTCAAGAAATGGTTCACCAACATCTCCATCTCTCACAAATATTCTTCCACCTATTCCATTGGCAACTACTATACCGATGCGGCCATCTCCGGATTAGACAATTACGATTACGGCCAAGAGACTGTCTTCAACACCAATGGCGACTTTATCGCGCCCGTCAGCATGGAGGGGGTTCAGATTACCGAGCAATTCAACCCCCTTATCCGTTTTGCCATGAGCATGACCAACAGCATCCAACTCAATTTCTCTATTCAGAAAAATCGTACTCTCAACCTCAGCTTCTCCAACAACCAACTCACCGAAACCACCCGTAAAGGCATTACCTTTGGCGGCGGCTACCGATTCAAGGATGTGGCCATCGATATTAAGGTGGCCGAAGAAACCCACCACCTGAAGAGCGATATCGTCCTCCAGCTCAACCTTACCTACAACAGCAACAAAACCAATATCCGCAAAATCAATCAGAATATCAGTCAAGTTTCCTCCGGAAGTGAAGTGTGGATGGCCGAGGTCTCTGCCGAGTATGCACTCTCCACCTCCCTAACGCTCCGTGCTTTCTTCCAAACCAACATCAACACCCCCTATATCTCCAATTCCTATCCCAACTCCACCACCAAAGGTGGCATAACTGTAAGATTTAGCTTTTAATGAATTTAGACCGATTTAAGAATTTCGAACAGGATGTCCGCGAACTGGTTCTCGCCTTCGAGAAGCAGCGAGATGGCCATGCCTCTTATTTCGATGTAGATCAGTTAGAAATCATAGCCGACTACTATCTCGAAGTTTATGATGTGGAGGGTCTTGAGTCGGCAGTGACTTTGGGCGAGCAACTCTTCCCCAACAGCAATTCAATACGTCTCAGGCGAGCCCACCTTTTAGGCATCCGTGGGCAATATTCCGAGGCCCTGGACATACTCAAAAGCCTCGAACGTTCCGAACCCGACAACACCGACGTGTGCTATGCCATGGCCACTTTCTATAGCCTCACTGGCCAGCCGCCAAAGGCTATCGACTACTACCTAAAAACTGCCGCCGACGGCTATCAGCTGGACCTGGTATATGGCAACATAGCCGACGAGTACTGCCAACTTGGCAACATTGACCAGGCCGTTAACTACTATCGCAAGTCCATCGACGTCAACCCCGACGAAGGCCGCTCCCTCTACAACCTGGCCTGCCTTTGGGATTCCCAAGGACAGGACACACAGACCCAGTCTTTCCTGACTCAGCTGCTGTCCGACCATCCCTTCTCCAAGAATGGATGGTATTGCCTGGGTATTGTCTACGGCTGGCTCTCGCTCTTCGAGAAATCTGCCGATGCCTATGAGTACGCCATCGCCATCGACAAAACCTTCGTTCAGGCCTATCTGGGTCTTTCCGAATCCTATCGTCGGCTAGGCGATATAACGCGTTCTGTCCAAGCCCTACGCGATGCCCTCGACTATACCTCCGACCGGCCTCATATCCTCTACCTTATCGGGCACACCTATCTAGACGAAGGCAACTACCACACCGCTTCAACCTATTATCACGATGCCCTTAAAGAAGATCCCACCTACAGCGATGCCTGGAACGAACTCGGACGCTGCAGTGAGTGTTTGGGCTATCCCGATGAAGCAGCCGGCTATTACCGCCGTGCCATCGACCTCAATCCCGATTCCGACTCCCACTGGCTCTGCCTTGCCGACCTATATATTAATAATGAACGTTTTGCCGAGGCCTGTGCCCTGCTCGAAAGTTCGCGAGCCGATGCCACCGACCGTTTTGCATTCGACTCCCGTCTGCTCTACTGCTACTATAAGTCGGGCCTGCGCAACCGTCTTTTCTCCCTTTTGCAAGAGGATTTCCGCGAATTCGGGTCGCTCTATCCCACGCTTTTAGCCTACTACCCCGAATTCTCGCATGACATAGAAATAGTCAATTTTATTAACACCTAATATGATACAAACCGCCTATGAATAAAAAAGTCTACATCCTGCTGCTGGCCCTTTTTGCCTGCCAGTTTGCCTTTGCCCAAACCAATGCCGCCAACGAGGGGCAAAACATTGCCGAACAGGTTCGTGGCACCGACAGCAACTCTTCTGGCTTTGTCGCCGACCTACTCACTTGGTACGACGCCCACATGAACTACTCTGCCGTCGGCCTGCTCATGACCCTCGAAAGCTCCTTCATCCCCTTCCCCTCCGAGGTGGTCATCCCGCCGGCTGTCTATGTGGCCAGCAACCCCGACACCAAGGGCGGTATGAAAATATGGCTCATCGTACTTATCGGCACCCTCGGAGCCATGTTGGGTGCCTACATCAACTATTTCCTTTCCCGTTGGCTTGGGCGGCCTATCATCTACGCCTTTGCCGACAGCAAAGTGGGCCACCTTCTGCGGCTCTCAAAGGAAAATGTCCAACGTGCCGAAGACTATTTCAACCAGCACGGCAATGTGTCCACCTTGGTGGGACGGCTCATTCCCGTCATCCGACAGCTCATATCCATCCCTGCCGGTCTCTCCAAAATGAACATTGCAGCCTTCTCCCTCTTCACCTTTCTTGGCGCCGCCGTCTGGAACTGCATCCTTGCCCTTTTAGGCTATCTGGCCTACCGTGCTGCCGACCCCTCCGTCATCGAGCGCTACAGCCATGAACTCTCCGTCATCATCATCGTCATCTTCTGCGCCGCAGTCGCCTTTTTCATCGTGCGAGCCCTTATCCGCAAGCGTAGAAAATCCACCCCCAACGCTAAGGTTTAGTGCTGTCTTCCTCCGAAACAATTGAAAGTATGTACGATTTCGACCGCCCCGAAAAAACGCCCGAAGAGATAGACGCCAAAATCAAATGGGCCCGGCTCTTCACTCGCAAGGACCGTCCCCTGCCCAAACCCGGCTGCAGCTGGGCTTTCTATATCTTCCTTGCCCTCATCCTTGTCTTTCTGGCAGTCATGTATATCAAGTATAAACAGATTTAGTGCTATGGATTTCCCCATTCTCGATACCCAGGTCTACGGACACCCGCTGGTCTATCTCGACAACGCCGCCACCACCCAGAAACCCCAACAGGTGGTCGACGCCCTCACCAATTACTACCTCACGCTCAACAGCAACATACATCGCGGCACCCACTACCTGGCCACCCGTGCCACCGAACGCTACGAGGCAGTCCGCCTACAAGTGCAGCAGTTCATTCATGCAGCCTCCAACAAGGAGATTGTCTTCACCCGTGGCACCACCGAAAGCATCAATCTTGTGGCGGCCACCTTCGGCCGCCAGTTCCTCCAGTCGGGTGACGAAGTCATCGTTTCCGGCATGGAACACCACTCCAATATAGTCCCCTGGCAGTTGGCTTGTGAGCAGGTCGGTGCCCGTCTTCGGGTCATCCCTTTCTCCGACGAGGGCATTCTTGACCTTGAGGCCTACGGCTCACTTTTCTCCTCCCACACGCGGCTCGTGGCGGTCAACCACGTGTCCAACACCCTCGGCACCGTCAATCCCATTAAGGAGATGGTCCGTATTGCCCACAGCCATCAGGTTCCAGTCCTCGTCGACGGTGCCCAGGCCGTCGCCCACATGCCGGTCGACGTCCAAGACCTCGGATGCGACTTCTACTGCTTCTCTGGTCACAAAATGTACGCCCCCATGGGGGTCGGCGTCATGTACGGCCGCGAGGAACTCCTCAACCAGCTGCCCCCATACCAAGGAGGGGGAGAGATGATAAAAGATGTCACCTTCGAAAAGACCACCTACAACGAACTGCCCTATAAGTTCGAAGCCGGCACCCCCTCTGTGGGCGACGTGCTGGGGCTCGGAGCCGCCATCGACTTTATCCAAAGCCAGGGCATGGACTCCATCGTCCGCCACGAAGAGCAACTCATGGCATACGCCATGGACCGCCTGGCCACCGTCCCCAACATCCGTTTCTTCGGCACCGCTCCAGGCAAAGTGGGTGTCATATCCTTCCTGATAGGCAACGCCCACCCCTACGATGTGGGCACCCTTCTCGACAAACTGGGCGTCGCCGTCCGCACCGGACACCACTGCACCCAGCCCATCATGGACCGCTACGGCATCCCCGGCACCGTCCGTGCCTCCTTCGCCTGCTACACCACCACCGCCGACATCGACGCGCTCCATTCCGCCCTACTCCGCATAATCCCACTGCTCGACTAACCTAAAAAAACACCTCCATGCTCAAAACCCTCCATATCGAAAACTACGCCCTCATCCAGCAGACCGACATCTCGTTTGATGGGGGGCTGGTGGTCATTACAGGCGAGACAGGTGCTGGCAAGTCCATTCTCTTAGGTGCCCTGGGGCTCCTACTGGGCCAGCGGGCCGACACGCAGGTGCTCTCCGACAAGGAACGCAAGTGTGTCGTGGAGGCTTCCTTCGACATCTCCGGCCTTGGGTTGCAGCCCCTTTTCGAGCAATACGATGCCGACTACGACGACCAGCTCATCCTCCGCCGCGAAATACTCCCTTCGGCCAAAAGCCGTGCCTTCGTCAACGACTCTCCCGCCAACCTCCAATTTCTTAAAGAGCTGGGGCCGCATATTCTCGACATCCATTCGCAGTATCAGACCCTCACCCTCACCGAAAGCCTTTTCCAAACCCAACTTCTCGACTCCTTTTCCGACGGCTCCCTCCTGTCCAATTATCAGGCTCTCTACCGTCAGTATGGCACCCTCAAGCGCCAGCTCGAACAGCTCACCGCGCAAGATGCCGAAAACAACAAAGTGCTCGACTACAATCGGTTCCTTTTCGAAGAGCTTCACTCAGCCAACCTCCAGCCCGACGAGCAACAGGCCCTAGAGGAGGAGGCTCATCTACTAGAGCATACCGGTGCCATCAAAGAGGCCCTTGGCACGGTGGCCGCCCTCTGCGACGGTGGCGGCGAGAGCGACGACAGCGCCGTCGCCCGCCTTGTTGCTGCCCGTGCCGCCTTGGCCCATGTCACCTCCTTCCATCCCGACATACTGACCCTCCACCAGCGCCTCGACTCCACCCTCATCGAGTTGCAGGACATCCTATCCGACGTCGCCTCCCTCGACGACCGACTCCAGTTCTCACCCCAGCGGCAAGAACAGGTCAGCGAACGCCTCGACCTCATCTACCGTCTGCAGAAAAAACATGGGGTTGACTCCATCCCCGCCCTCCTCGACATCCAGCAGCGCCTCGACCAGCAGCTGCAGGCCGCCGAAGGCCTCGACGACCGCATCCGCGAGGTCATGGAACAGGTCGATGCCGTCTTTGCACAGATGCAGCAAGCCGCCGACCGGGTCACCGCTGCCCGTGCCAAGGCTGCCCGCCAACTGGAACAGCAGCTCCTGCCCGTCCTGGCACAGGTGGGCATGGGCTCGGCCAAAGTGGTAGTGGAAATCACGCCTGCCGCCGACTTCAACTCCCTAGGCCACGACAATGTGCGCCTGCTTTTCAACGCCAACCAGGGAGGCGTCCTCCGTCCCTTGGCCGAAGTGGCCTCGGGTGGCGAACTCTCGCGACTCATGCTGGCCGTCAAATCCGTCGTCACCCAGCGCAGCCTCCTCCCCACCATCATCTTCGACGAGATCGACAGCGGCGTTTCGGGCGACATTTCCGTTGCCGTAGGCAACATCATGCGCCGCATGGCACAGCACATGCAGGTCATTGCCATCTCCCATCTCCCGCAGATTGCCGCCAAGGCCCGCCAGCACCTCAAAGTGGCCAAGGCACTCGAAGACGACCGCACCATTTCACGTATCCGACAGCTCGACCCCGACCAGCGCGTCACCGAAATCGCCGTCATGCTCTCCTCCAACCCGCCCACCCCGGCAGCACTCCAAACCGCCCGCGAGCTTATGGGCTGACCTTTCCTCCCCCCTCCTAAGTAAATCAAAAAGACACCCATCCGTTTCCCTTTATCCATATTATGAAAAGACACATGACCTCGTTCCTACTCTTAGTCATCCTTCTATGCAACCTCTTGCAGGCACAATCGTTCGAGCCCCCCAAGCTCGACCTCCCCTTGCGGCTTCCGGCCGCCCCGTCAGGCACCTTTGCCGAAATACGCACCAATCATTTCCATAGCGGCATCGACCTGCGAGTGGGAGGCGACGAAGGAGTGGGCACTCCCGTCTATGCTCCGGCCGACGGCTATGTCAGCCGCCTGCGCATCTCCGCCTACGACGGCGGCAAAATGCTATACATCAACCATAAGGGAAACATCACCACCGTATATCTACATCTCGACGGCTACCATGGCGCCATTGCCGACTACGTCCTTGCCTTTCAGCGCGCCCACCAGTGCTATGCCTTCGACACCGTCGTCCCCGAAGGGGCTCTGCCCGTCAAGCGCGGACAACTCATCGCCTACGCCGGCAACAGCGGCATGAGCGGCGGCCCCCACCTCCACTACGAAGTGCGCAACACCCGCACCCAGCAATCACTCAACCCCCTGGCCTACGGCGTCACCCTCGACGACACCATCCCGCCCACCATCAAGGGCATCCGACTCCTGCCTGTCGACAAAAACACCCGTCTCAACCGAGCCAAGACCCCCTACCAGGTCGACCTCAGCGGCAAGCGCGGCGCTCTCGGCTCGGCCGACAATCCGCTGCCCGTCCTTGGGCGTTTCTATGTGGGCGTCTACGCCTCCGACCGCTCCGAAGGCTCCACCATGAACAACGGCTACGACCGCATCGACATTTGGGTCGACGGCGCGCCCTTCTTTCAATATCGGGTCGACAAGATTACCTACGGCGACACCCGCGCCATCAATGCCCAGCTCGACTGGAACCACTTCACCGCCACCCGTCAGCCCTACATTCTCACCCGCCGCCTTGTGGGTGACCCGACCAAGTATGCCCGCACCCTTGGCGACGGCAGCATCGGCTTCATCGACAGCGACACCACCCTCCACCGCATCACCATCGCTGTCACCGACTACAACGGCAACCAGGCCGTCCGCCGTCTCTATGTACGAAACCATTTCGAAACCCTCGTCCCCATGCACGAGGTGCCGGAACACCCATCCTACCACCTCCGCTCCGACAGCCTCGCCGTCCGCTGGCCCCTCCAAATCTACCGTGGCGACTATCAGATTGAAATGCCCGCCGGCATGGTTTACTACGACGACATCCTCACCCACGGCCTACAGAACGACCGCCGCTACATCTCGCCCATCTACACCGTCAAGCCCTTCCGCAGCCCCTATCCCCCTCACCGCACCTGGACCCTCCGCGTCCCTGTCGTCATCGGCTTCGAGCCCGAGCAGCTCGTTCTCTGCCAGCTCAAGGGCGACAAACCTTCGGCCCTCCCCACCCGCCTGGTCGAGCGCCGCATCGAGGGCAAACCCGGCCGCTGGCTCGAGGCCGACGTGCGCGCCTTTGGCAATTTCGTGGTCATGAGCGACACCGCAGCCCCCTACGTCAAGCCTCTCAACTTCAAGGAAGGCAAGAAAGTGGGACGTGTGCTGAACATGAAAATGGGCGACAACCTCTCCGGCGTGGTCGAGTACCGCTGTTTCGTCAACGGCGAGTGGGTGCTGGCCGAGTTCGACGGCAAGAGTGCCACCCTCAGCATCAACCTCGCCCAGGTGCCTGCCAGCGTCACCAATCTCGAACTCCGAATTTTCCTCACCGACGCCTGCCAGAACTCCCGCGAAGTGGTCTACCGCCTCAAACGCTAACCCCTTCACGGGCTTCCTCCAGCCGGCCTTATGGCAACCAAGATACTGTTCGTAGTTAATATCTGCTACTTTGTCGTCGTGTTTGTCGCCAGCGGTGTCTCCGACTATCTCTCGCGGAGGCTTCTGCAACAGCATGGCCGGTCTTCCTCTGCCCACGGCTCGCTGTTTGTCGTCAGGGCGCTGAAAAGCCTAAAGGCCGACCCCCGGCTTTCGAGCGCCGACCGCAGGCGGGCCAAACTCCATTATTTCATCCAAACATGGGGCTTCCTCATTAATATAATGCTCTTCTTGGCCCTGCTGGTCGTCTTCTGGATAGAGTCGAAATAGCCCCATCGCCGTCCACCCTACCCCCCAGCCCGGCATCCAGTCGCCTACCCCGGCGCCCTTTTTACCCTCGCTCTCCCTTTGCCTGTTGCTCTTTACATATTCTATATTTGCTCTATAGTTCCTCTATCCTATATCAACGAAATGCCGACCAGGAAACGATGAAGCCGGAAACGTGCAGGACATTTTTGGGAAGAGAGCGAAGAAGGCTTTTGGTTAAAAAGAGAGAGGTCAGAAGCGCGCTTTTTTGAAAGAATTAACGGTCAGGAGTTGAAAAAAGTTTGCCAATCCAAAAAAAAGTCGTATCTTTGCAATCCGTTTTGTGGGCATAAAAGGCTCCAAAAAATAGAATAAAACACTAAAATTAAACATATTAAGAAAATGTACGCAATTGTAGAAATCGCAGGCAAGCAATTCAAGGTCGCTCAAGATCAGAAGGTCTTCGTCAACCGCCTTCACAACGAAGAGGGCAGCGAGGTCACTTTTGACACCGTGATGCTTAAAGACAATGACGGCAATGTAGAGGTTGGCAAACCCTACATCGCTGGTGCAAACGTAAAGGCCACTGTCCTCCGCCACCTTAAGGGCGACAAGGTGCTGGTGTTCAAGAAAATCCGTCGCAAAGGCTTCCAGAAGATGAACGGTCATCGCGACTATCTGACCCAGATCAAAATCGATAGCATCAATTAATTCAAGTAGTGTAAAACCTTTTAAAAACATTATATTATGGCTCACAAAAAAGGTGTCGGTAGTTCTAGTAACGGTCGTGAATCCGAAAGCAAACGCTTAGGCGTCAAAATCTTCGGCGGTCAGCATTGCGTCGCCGGTAACATCATCATCCGTCAGCGTGGCACCGTCCACAATCCCGGTCAGAACGTCGGTATGGGTAAGGACCACACCCTCTATGCCCTGGTCGACGGTACCGTTCAGTTCAAGAGAGGCCGCGAAGACCGCTCTTATGTCAGCGTCATCCCCGATGCAGCTGAATAAAGCATAACGAGTTTTATAGATTTGTATGTAATAGAATCCCCGTCCTTGTGGCGGGGATTTTTCGTATTGTTACTGTGCCTATGATAGTTGAGCCGCCCGCAAGCCCCTGTTGGCTAGGCCTTAGAACTGAATGATGCACTTTTTTCATTGCCATTCCAAATAATTTACGTATTTTTGCATCGTCAAACACCCCGAAGCCCGCAAGGGTCAAGGGTGGGTGACAGGACATATAAGAAAGACGTTGTAACGGCGTTTTATCTGCGGCGTATCGAACTTCGCAACTTCGTTTTGGAACCACAATAACGCAATGTTCAATGTCCATGGTTGGCGTATAGTAGTCTTACTATATCCACACGCGTGGGCTTCGGCATTGCTTATTCTGTTCCAAAGGCAATGCGAAGGCCAGATACACGGGATAAGCAAAGTGACAGATTCCCGCGCTTCTTTTTTATATACCCTCTTAGCAAAACAATACGCTACTATGGCGCTCAGGGAATCACCGCCACAGAAAGTTGCGCCCGACACGGATTTAGGGAGGTTTTCATGGATATTGTAAAATCATGGTTCAGTATCGTTGGGAAGTGTGTTGCCACTGTATTGCTAGTTGCCATTACTTTTCTTGTTACTGGATGTGAAAAAGAGCCAAACGGCGACTGGGTGGATTTAGGTTTGCCTTCTGGCTTGCTGTGGGCCACGCGCAACGTGGGAGCATCCTCGCCGGAGGACTATGGCGACTACTTTGCCTGGGGCGAGACCAGCCCCAAGAGCGTTTACGACTGGAGTACCTACCGTTACTGCAACGGGGACTATAACCAGCTCACCAAATACTGCAGCGATTCGAGTTATGGCTACAATGGCTTCACCGACAACCTGACCACCCTACAGCTTGGCGACGATGCCGCCACCGCCAACTATGGCGGTCGTACCCCGACAAAGGAAGAGTGGGAGGAGCTGATGGACCACACCACCAGCCAGTGGACAACGCAGAACGGCGTGAACGGTCGCCGCTTCACCGGCTCCAATGGTAACAGTCTCTTCCTTCCCGCCGCCGGCGTCCGTTTGGGCAGTTCTCTCTACTACGCTGGCAGCTACGGCTACTACTGGTCGAGTTCGCTCAGCACGAGCTACCCGTACGGCGCGTGGCACTTCTTCCTTTCGGACGACCAGTACGTGAACTGCGACTACCGCTACGTCGGGTTTACTGTCCGTGCTGTGCGTCAGAACTAACCCTTGCCCCATACGGGCAGGGGGAAAGAGGGCTGGCGGGGGCGCGCACGGCAGTGCGCTACCCAGCCCCCATCAGCCCTATTTCTTGTAGGTTGAAATAGATAGGTGAACTATAAAAATGAATAAGGGTCCTTTCCCTCACAGGGCGTTATTTGAGTCTCATTGATTTGCCCTAGGCGTTGCCATTGGGCAAAATGTGTACTCCTTCATGACTTTTGTTTTGCCGTATGAATGAAGTGGGAGGGTGGCAAACCCCTCCTGTATTCTGTCAGTCTTTCAGACTTTGGTCTGTCTTTTGACTGGGCTTTAGGTGGGTTCTATTTATTTGTTTTCGTGTCGCGTCCTTATCGGGACGCATCTGTTTGCCTCAGATAATCACCGCACTACGTACGGTGTTATTCATATCTCACCCCGATGGGGTGATTAATAGAAGTTTCCTTTAGATAGTGATAACCTCACCTCGGTGAAGGAGCGTATATATTCAACATTGAAATCCACAAAAGTTGCCTAATTCGTGGAGACGAATCCACAAATTGATGGCATTGTTCTTGCTGGCGTGGATGGTTAATACGTTTTTTTTGCACTTTCGAGAATGCAACATTGTATATATTATTGCGAAGGATGAAAAGAAGCTCTTTTGCAATTAACAATACAAAGTATAGCAGACACACAATATGGCAAGAGAAAAGGCAGAATTAGACGACTTGAAACTCAGGTTTACCAATCTGGTGGAGCGCCAGCGAGAGGGGCTGGAAGCGGTGTGCCGACAGTTCTTCCCATGGGACGAGTACCACCAGAAGGAACTGATTCAATACATCTTGCTACGCCTGTGGGACTATATGCAGGAACATGCCGACGAGGATGAACGACAATGGGAGCGATGGTGTCCCAACGCTGCACGGCAGGTTGGCTGCAATTATTTAAAGTCTCACGAGTATAAAAACGGCCTCAGGATGGTGCCGTTCGACGATAGCTTGAAAAATACCTTGCCAAATCCAGATGACGAAACAGCAGAAGAGCTTGAGCGCATAGCAGAGGTACTGCGCAAACTGGATGCCGATGACTACCGTATAGTGGAACTCTACACAGCAGACATTCCTCATGCGCAAATGGCGCAAAGACTTGGCATAAGCCTAAGAAAACTGCAATACCGTATTAGAGAAGTCAAACTGCGAATTAAGAAAATATCAAAGGAACTATATTAATGCCCATGTTATGAGAAGAAGAAGGAAGACAATAACGCTGCCTAGAATAAGGCAACTGTGGAAACAAACAGGCCGGCAACCTATTGAAATTAAACTGATAACTAAAGAGTTAGTGAATAATGTAATTTCCCAGCCTCGACAAACCAACCCGACTTATCTTCAGATGCAGGTATCGTCTAGTCAAGACCCCTCTACATTGGGGCATGGTCACAGACTGAGATGGGTGGCGGCTGCCTGTGTGGCCCTGCTGATGGCCGCAGGAATAGTCGCACTAATGCGAACCGCAGAAGTACCTAAGACAGAACTAACGACTGCCCAAGCTGAACCTCTTCCCAGTCAAGAAAACGAGAGTACGCTGCCGGCATCGGCGGGACAGCATGAGTTGGAATTGGAGAGGGAAACCATGCAGAACTGCGATCATCAGTATGCACTGGTTGAGATGAAACATGAATGGCAAACAGTACAAAAACCGACTTTAGATCAGGCGGAACACAAAAATGGAGGCATGGTATGCTATAGTGGGGGTAGCATTTCAGACCGTTGCGACGAGGAGACGGTAACGAGTATGCTTCTGGCTTTCTTATAAATAAAAAAAAAACTATAATGACATGAAATCTGTACGCACAATCCTATTCATACTCCTGATTATGTCCTCATTTGTGTCCATAGGACAAGAGGAGGCATTGGCCGAACGTCTGGGCACACACAAAAACTGGAATGTGGCTTTTGTGAGAGACTTGCAAGTCGACTCCAGCCTCACCATCAATGCGATTCTCGTCCAAGCATATAGTAATGCGGAATGGGACTCGCTGCTGTCTACAATGGGGAAAACCTCGGAACAACTATGTGGCAGCAATTATTCTGGAAATGTATTGTTCTGGTTTGCCGATAGAAATACGCTTATCGAGACAACATCGGAAGAAATGGGAGATGGCGATTGCCTTGTATTCTGTCGATGCAGCGAACGTACCATTGCTATCTTTTTCCCTTTCAGCCAGGCGGATCAGTCCAAAATACTTTCGTCATATCTGACAGAGGAGCAAGTCAAACTGCACCGATTTATGCTTAGAAGTAGAAAAAATAAACAAAAATAAAAATGCCTAAGTAATCTATTCAGTCCTGCCATTGGAAACGAGTTATGTACTCTCGGTGCAATATGGTGAGGCAATGACCAAATCAAAAAGTGCCCTCTGCTCGGTCCCCATAATAAACCGCAGAAGGCACAGCACACAACCAGCAAAATGCATAGTCGCAATTCCCGGTAGTGCATTTGCAAAAGTACGAAAAAAATAGGAATTGTTTAAAACACAAAAAAAACGAACAATGAAAAAGTTTTTGTTTGGCATCGCCATTGTATTAGGAATGGCATTCATCGCCTCTTGTTCTAAGACCGAACAGGCTCCCGACACTAACGGTATGGAGGATTTGCATCAATTTGTGCTCAGATGTAGAAACCGTCCAGAAACAATGATTGCCCCGATTTGCAAAACCGACAGTGTAATGTACTATCTTGACGTCTACTCACATTTGTACGAAGGTCATATCTTCATGATGAACATGAGCGACCAGGAAGGATATGTGAATATCAGCATGGTAACTGACCCGAATGTTATCGAGACTTTTTACTCAAGACTATCGGCTTACGAGAATGGAGCCAAAGAAGTGGATATCATTAAGACTACAGACTCTGTTGAATTCAACAATTGGTATCTTAAACATCTAAAGAATGGTGATGATATTTACGTCCATTTTGACCCAAAAACAGGCATTTATTACGGAGAAGCCTGTCCTCATGAAGGCAACAAAAGTGCTGGTATAAAGAGGCGTAAATAACCGTCCATTTGACATCCTATGAGCAGGGAGCCTCCATTGTGGGGGCTCCCCGCTTGTTTCTACCCAATAGAAACAGCCTTTGTACCGAGAGGGATATTTTTGCGGCGGAGGCAATAGAATGGGGTTTTCTGCGTTATGAGATTGATGGATGCACAGAAGCCATTTATAATAGCAGGACCGTGTAGTGTGGAGTCGCGAGAGCAGCTCAACGCCGTGGTGTCGGCACTGGCGCAGATGCCGCAAGTGTCGATGGTGCGCTGCGGTGTGTGGAAACCCCGCACCCGCCCAGGCGGTTTTGAAGGGTTGGGAGAGAAGGCTTTACGTTGGATTTCCGACCTTACTCAAAAACTGCGGGCTGAGGGGCTTCGCCCGCTGCCTTTTGCTTGCGAGGTGGCTACGCCCCAACACGTGGAGTTGGTGATGCGATACGGACTTTCGGCCGTGTGGATTGGCGCCCGAACCACTGCCAATCCTTTCATGGTGCAGGAATTGACCGAAGCCATACGGGGTACGGGTCTGACGGTGCTGGTGAAAAATGCACCCAGTCCCGACGTGCGCCTATGGATGGGTGCAATCGAACGTTGCAGACAGGTGGGTCTGTCTGAGGTAATTGCCGTGCACCGGGGCTTTGACGTACTGAAAAATGGCGGCTATCGCAATCACCCCCTCTGGGAGGTGCCTATTGAACTGCGCCGCGTTATGCCCGATATTTCCATCGTAACTGACCCCAGCCATATTGCAGGCCGTCGCGAACTATTGCAAGAGGTGGCTCAATGGGCCATGGACTTGGGTTTCGATGGGCTAATGTTGGAGGTTCACCCTCATCCCGATGAAGCTTTGACCGATGGACGCCAGCAGATTACCCCTGAAGGTTTGAAGGAATTGCTAGGCAAGCTGGTTCTGCGTCAGACAGATGGGGGCATGGCAGATAAGGAGTTGCGCCTGATGCGCGGTCAGATAGACCGTATCGATGACCAACTGCTGCGGCTGCTGGCCTCAAGGTTGGAGGTGTCGGGTGAGATAGCCCGTGTGAAGGCTCAAAGCAATTTGGCTGTTTTCCAGCCCAAACGATGGGAGTCGCTGTTGCAGCAGCGGCTGTCTACAGCAGAAGAGTTGCATTTGGAGCCAGAATTTGTGAAGGGGATTTTTGAAAAAATCCATGCTGAGAGTGTAAGGGTGCAGCAGGAACGGTTAAGCAGAGCTGAAAAAGACGTAGAGAAGAGTGAATAACTTGATAACACTATAGTATTATGAAAATCCGTTTTTTGAAAATGAAAGACTGGCTGCTGATGACGGCTATGGGATTGCTTGGACTGACCTCGTGCCACTGCGGCAAAGAAGTGGCCCAGGAGCCACAGCAGCCGGCCAAGCCCGAAAAAGACCCGGTCGAGACCTTTGACCCCGGCAAGATGGCTGTCATGTACGGTGTGCCCCAGATGGACTTTGAAGTGAAGGGCAGAGTGACTGACGAACAGGGTAAACCGATCAAAGGCATGCAGGTGATTTTGGTGAACCAGACGGTCGACATTTCACCCGAGTATTTCCAGGAGGATAACCCCTACGTGCAAGACTATATCCGCAACTATTCGGACACTACCGATGCCGAGGGACGCTTTGAGACGCAGACGCGCGACGTGCCAGTAGAGACGCAGCGTGTGTTGGTGCGCGACATTGACGGCGACAAGAACGGCCACTATGAGAACCAGATGATTGAGGTGAAGTTCACTTCGGAAGACCAAACTGAGCAGGGCTCGAAATGGTATCAGGGCAAGAGGTCGAAAGAGGTGAACATCACTATGGAGAAGAAGTAACCCCAAACAGATGGATCTGAGGCAGGAAGTTTGGAGGCAGTATAGGCACAACCAAGCCCAGCTGCATCCGCTGCGGACACTCTTTTGGGAGTGTACGCTGCGGTGTAATATGCGTTGCCGCCACTGCGGTAGCGACTGCAAGGTGAGCACCACTACGCCCGATATGCCGGCGGCCGATTTCTTCAAGGCGGTGGACGACATTACGCCTCATGTGGATCCCCACAAGGTGTTTGTGGTATTCACCGGGGGCGAGGCTTTGCTGCGTCCCGACATTGAGGCCTGCGGGCTGGAACTCTATCGCCGCGGCTTCCCTTGGGGAATGGTGACCAACGGTTTCCTGCTGAACGAGCGTAGGCTAGACGGTCTGCTACGGAGCGGCATGCACTCGATTACTGTCAGTTTGGACGGTCTGCAGGAGGAGCACGACTGGATGCGGCAGACGCCCCACGGCTTTGAACGGGCGTCGGAGGCCATAAGGCTGCTAGGACAGACCCCCGACCTGCTTTGGGATGTGGTCACCTGTGTGAATCCTCGTAACTATCACCAGTTGGAGGCAATTAAGGAGCACCTAATAAGGCTGAACTGCAAGCGCTGGCGTGTCTTTGCCATCTTTCCCATGGGCCGCGCAGCCAACGACCCAGAGCTGCAGTTGAACGACAAGCTTTTCACCGGGGTGCTGGAGTTTGTAAAGAAAACTCGTGCCGAGGGACGTATTATATGCAATTATGCCTGCGAGGGCTACTTAGGCCCATACGAGCGCGAGGTGCGAGACTACTATTTCAACTGCCGAGCCGGAGTGGAGGTGGCGTCGGTGCTATGCGACGGAAGCATCTCAGGCTGCACCAGCATCAGGAGCAATTTCCACCAGGGCAATATCTATCAGGACAATCTGTGGGAGGTGTGGGAGAACCGTTTCCAACCTTTTCGCGACCGCCGTTGGGCTAAGAAAGACCAGTGCGCCCATTGCAAGTCGTGGCGCTACTGCGAGGGAAACGGGATGCACCTATACGACGACGAGGGAAAACTAGTCTCGTGTAGTTTGAAGCGGATTTGCCATTAAGGTTTTACTATCGCCACTGGAGCCTCTCCGCAATCCGAAGTTCAGTGCCCAGAATTAGGTCGACTCCTCAGTCTTAATAATTCGGAGCAAAGATGATATGTCAGGTTCGTCAGCAGGGAAGCGAATTTGAGCCATGCGATAAAAGGGCATGCGTTGGGCTAGTTGGCACTCAATGAATGCCTGAAGCTCTTCGGGACTTTTGTTGGCCAGAACGGGGCGTATTTTTTTAGAGGCGTGGGCGCGCTGTACGATTTTGGCCACACTTACGTTTAAATAGACCGAAACGCCGTGGGCGTTAATCCACTCCATGTTGTCGAAATAGCATGGAGTTCCGCCACCAGTGCTGATAACGGCGTTGTCCATCATTTCTGTGCTGTGAAGCATCAATTGCTCCAACTTACGGAATGCATCCTCACCATAGCGGTTGAAAAAGAGCGGAATAGAGGTATGGTAACGTTCCTCGAAGAGTTGGTCGAGATCGACAAAACCGAAACCAAGCTGCTGGGCAAGCGAACGTCCCACGGTGGTTTTTCCGCTGTACATATAGCCGAGGAGGTACAGTTTCATGCGCTTTTTATTTGTGCCGGAGGGAGGATTTGTGCCGCCGTTCACGCAGCTGGTCAATTACCCACGAGGGAATATGGGAACGGTAGCGCGTTATGAGCGTGGGGTCTTCAATCAGGGGTATGCCGCCATGTGTGCTGACCACTTGTCCATCAGAGATGGAGAGGAGGGGAAAAGTGCGTTTGGCATTGCCTGCAAAGATACCCAAGGCACCATTGACATTGCTGTATACCTCCGGCGGCTCGGCAATAATCGACATCATGCTGTTGATGGCGTCGATATTCTGTAGGTAGCGATAGCGGGCGGGAGTGACGCACTCAACGGAGAGACCGTACTGATGAATGTAGGGCTGTATCTCGTTGGTGTCGCGCAGCAGGATGACTAGGATGGAGGCATTGTGGCTGGTGCCGTCAATGTTGGCATCGGTGGTGAGCAACTGTGTGTATAGGTAACCGCCTAGGGCTTCGGTAGCAGCAGCATTGGGATTAGTAAGGGCTTTGTCAAGACAGAAAAATATACTGTTGAAGGTAGTGTCGATGGTGTCGGAATAGTCGAAATAAGGAATATAAATGGCCCCACTGTCACGTTCGGTAATAAGGAAACGATAGTAATTAGGATAATCGGCTGGGTCGGTGAGGGTAAAGTTGACCACTAGCAGGTTGAAAGTGGAGTCGCTGTTGATAAAGGCTACAGGGTCGCTGATTTGGGGCATGCGTGGTACGTAAGTGCTGGAGGTGACCAGCCTGTTGCCAGCCTGTACCCGAATAGAGAGGCTGTCGTCGGCTTGGGCAGTATAGTCGAAGTAGTAGCGGCAGCGGTCGACACGGGTGGGACGGTATTCGTTGCCATTGACAGTGAGGGCCATCTCCACACCGTCGACAGGGTGGTCGTTCGAGGTGTCGAGAAAGAAGTGGCTGTTGGCAAAATAAACAAAACAATCTCTTTCGGCCGAAGGAACGCCGTTAAGCACCAGCTCCGAGGGGGAGTCCATCGGGTCGACTTGTATGACTTTCTCGCAGGCAGAGAAAGTTAGTGCCAGAATGGTTATGAGGAGAAAGCGGCTAGTTTTCATGTTACAAATATTATGGGGTTGCATTAGAAATAAAGTGTGTAGGATACCGATGGCAGGATGGGGAAAATGGATAGCTGGACCAGTGCGCGGCTATAGCCGAGGTAGGAGTACTGGCTGCTGGTGTAGGTGAGGTAGGGGTTGGCGTGGTTATATAGGTTATATACGCTGACGTTGATAGTGCGGCGAATTTTGCGGGGCTCGCCGTTGGCCAGTGTCAGCCGGGTCTTGAAGGTACGGTGGAAGTTGGCGCTGATGTCGGCGCGGTGGTAGGTGGGCATACGGTAGTTATTGCGACTGCTGACGTGCGAGAGACCGCCGCGGCCAATGTCGTAGTCATCCGCCTCGTCAGAGGCTCGGGGATAGCGTTGCATGGCCAGGGTGGCAGTGTTTCCGGTGCAGAAAACCCAGGTGGCAGAAACGTCGAAGCGCTTACTGAACTTATAATTTAGGACAATGGAAAGGTCATGACGGCGGTCATACTTAGCCGGGAAGGGGTTGCCATGGTTGAGCTCCTGTCCAGGACGGTTGAAGAGGTGATTTGTGCGACTCCAGGTGTAGGCTATCCAGCCGGTGAGATTGCCAAAATTGCGTTGGGCCAGATATTCCACGCCGTAGGTCCAGCCGTCACCCATACATACGAGGTCTTCCCACCCTTGTGAGGTGCCGAAGGCAGTAGTGCCGTCTTTATACTCTATTAGGTTGGACATGAACTTATAATACCCCTCTACCGAGATTTCGGCCACCAATGGGATGTCGTAACAGAAGCTGGCGGCCACCTGATGGGCATTCATGGGTCTGATACGGTCGGTGGAAGGCACCCAGAGGTCGGTGGGCATCGATACACTGGTGGTGGAAAGCAGGTGCATATACTGTGACATATAGGCATATCCAGCTTTGAAAGAGATGTTTTCGCCAAGCAGAAGTCGAGCCGACAGACGGGGTTGGAGTGAGGGATAGAAGGAATTCTCGACTTGGAAACCGCTGAAGTGGAGGCCGTAGTTCACCTTGAGGAGGTCGTTTATGTTCCAGTCGTCCTCGGCAAATACCACCCAGTCGTTGGCCACTACTAGTGCATCCTGAATGTTAGTATCCATCTGCCAGGCCTCGTTCATCTGTATCTGGTCGTAGTAGTTAATACTGGCGCTGGCCACACTGGGACGCACCCAGTGGTGGGTGAGGAAGGTTCCAAACTGAATGTCGTGGTTGGTGTTAGGAGTGAAGGCAAAGTCGACGCGGCCGGTGAGATCACGAATGGAGGAAAGGTAGTTTCCGTCGATGGTGGAGACCTGCTCGGTGCCGTCGGCCAGAGTGGCGATGGTCTCTAGTCCAAAGTCCATTGCGTTGGTATACTGCGTGTAGGAACCGGTGAGGTTCATGAAAAGGCGCGGCCCGAGAACATAGTTCCAACGGAGTCCGCCCACCATATTGCCCCAGTTGTTCACAAATGAAAGATACTGGTCTTCCTGCAGGCTGCTTTGGGTACGCACACGTATGTTAGCATCATCATCTCCTGCGTAGAAAGTGGCGTAGAGGCGGCTCTTGTCAGAGAAGGTGTGAACTACTTTGCCGTTGATGTCATAGAAATGATAGCCTGCCTTGAGTTTGGTCTTGCCGTCGGCATCCAGAGCCAATTTGGCCACCAAAGGCTTGAGCAGGAGGTCGGCGTAGGTGCGGCGGGCCGATAGAGAAAATGTGGTCCTTTCCGACACGATAGGGCCTTCCACGGCCAGTTTGGCAGATATGAGACCAATCGAGGCATTGCCGTGAATTTCCTTATCGTTGCCGTTGTTTGTGGTCACGTCCAGCACACTGGAAAGGCGGCCACCGAATCGGGCGGGAAAACTGCCCTTGTAGAGCGTGACGTTCTTCACCGCGTCGGCGTTGAAGGCAGAGAAGAAACCGCCCAGATGGTTGACGTTGTAGAGCGGTATTCCGTCAAGCAGGAAAAGGTTTTCGTCGGGGCCGCCACCGCGCACATACATGCCGCCGGTGCCCTCGTTGCCCGACTGTACGCCGGGAAGCAGTTGTATGGCCTTGAGAATGTCGGCCTCGCCAAACAGTACTGGCACAGCCTTGAGCTGCTCAACAGGCATCTCTAGTGCACTCATTTGCGCCGACTCGCGCGAGTTAATCCGCTGGGCGGTGATGGTGACTTCCTGTAGTTGCACACTGGGCTTGAGGATGTATTTACGGGTAATGTTGGCCTTGAGCGCTAGGGTGTCGTAGAGGGGTTCATAACCCACGTAGGTAATGCGCAGCAAGGCGCTGTCGCCCTTGAGGGTGAGGCTGAAACGGCCGTTGGCATTAGTGGTGGTGCCCTTGCCGCTGCGGGTGTCAATCACCGTGGCGCCGATGAGGGTCTCGCCATTGGAGTGGTCGGTGACGGTGCCGCTGACGGTGTGCTGGCCCATCAAGGCCAAAGGAATCAGCAGTAGGGAAAGCAAGAAGAGGTGTCGGGACATTCGGATAAAAGTTGCGAAAGGTTCTTGTTGAAAATGGGATGGATATAGTCAGGCGCTATGTCGCACAGCGGGGTGAGGACAAAACGGCGCAGATGCATACGGGGATGGGGAAGGGTGAGATTGGGGGAGTGGATAATGAGGGAGTCGTAGAAGATAAGGTCAATGTCGATGGGACGGGAAGTATAGAGCGGTGAGTCCTGCACCTTCCGTCTGCGTCCCAGCTCTTTTTCGATGGCGAGGGCTTCGGAAAGGCACTCGGATGGGGATAGCCGCGTTGAGATTTTAAGTGCCTGGTTGAGGAAATCTTGCGGCTCCTCGTCCGCGTCGAAAGTGCCCCAGGGGGCGGTTTGGTATATTTCAGATAAACCAGCAACAGACCCGATACGGTGCTGTATCAGGTCTGTTGCTTGGCGAAGCAGTGTTTCGCGGTCGCCTTGGTTTCCACCAATGAGTAGAAATAGGGTCGGCATTACTTATCTTCGTTGAACACCATGTCGAAGGAGAAGTTGAGACCAGTCTCGTCGTCGGAAATGCTGAAAGTAAAGGCGATGGTGTTGTCTTTCTTGTTGTAGGTGAAAGGCATGGCCTCGGTTTCGCCATCTTCGGTGATGGTCACGACACCTTTTTCGCCATCGAAGGTGTAGGTGAAGTCGGATGTCATAGTCTCTTCGTCAAGATTCTCGCTCATGCCCATGGCTTCCATTGTGCCGTTGGTGGTGAGGGTTATGGTACCTTTGGTGGCATCGGTGAACTTCATGGTGCCATCGATGGTCATGTTGACGGTTGCCATCGCAATGGACTGTGAGGTGGTGGTGTGGGTCTTCCAGTTGGTACCGGCCAGTTCTTTTTCTTTGTTGCACGAGGCAAACATCAGGGTGAAACAGGCTAATAAAGCCACAAACAATGTTTTTTTCATTTTTGCTTGAATTTAAAATGGTTAACAAATAAATGATTTAATTCTTTAAAGTGTGTGCTAAGAAATCAGCCGCAATGCATGTAGGTTTCCACCAGAGACAGAATCTTCTCAGAGTCGTTGCCAATGTCGGCACGGAGGGTGCGGTCGTCATACGAGCGCAACTCCTTAATGATGCCGTCGATAAGGCCGGGGGCGAAGATGCCGCGCTCCTCGTAAATGGCGCGGTCGCGCTCCAGCAGGTCGGCGCTGGCGGCGCAGCTGTCGGGCAGCACGTCGAGGCGTTTCAGCACCTCTTCGTGCTCGAAAATATTGACACTCACGTAGCGGTCACGGGCATACTGCACGGCATTCTCCATCTCAAAACCGTGGCGGGCGGCGACGGCCATGCCTGCCAGCAGCAGGTACACGTTGGCGCTTCCGTCCGGGGTACGGAGCTCGATGGTCTGCTTATGGCTGAAGTCTACCGCGTCGTTCTTTTCCAGTGGGTTGCAGTCGGCCATCATGTTGCCCGAGCCTTTGGTCCAGCCCAGTGGCACACGCACCATGGCGCTGCGGTTGCGGTCGCCCCAGCAGATATTGGTGGGGGCTTCCTGATGGGGCACCAGGCGGAAATAGCTGGTAGGATTGGTGTCGCCGAAGGCGGTGAGCGAACCGGCGCAGTTCAGTATGCCGGCAATAGCCTTCAGAGCCACCTCGGAAAGGCCGTTCTCGCCCACGTACATGTTCTCCCCGTCCTTACTGATACGGGTGTGTATATGCATGCCGCTGCCGGCCTTGCCCACGGTAATCTTGGGAGCAAAGGTGACGGTGATGCCGTATTGGTTGCCCAATGTGCGCATGATCCATTTGGCAATCACCAGCTGGTCGGCCGAGTCCTCAAGGGTAGTGGGGAGGAACTCAATCTCGTTCTGCTCGTACATGTTGTCGCCCAGATAGAAATTGCCCACTTCGCTGTGGCCGTACTTAATCAGGCCGCCGCATTCGGCAATGAGTTTCATGGCCTCGGTGCGGAAGTTTTCAAACTTGCAGAACGGGGTGGAATTGTGGTAGCCGTGCTGGTCCTCGGCCTGGTAGTCGTCCTCGCGGGGAGCAATGACATAGTATTCCAACTCGCCCATGGTCTCAAACTCCATGCCGCCTGTCACCTCGCGAAAGGCATTGCCAGCCTTGTGCAGGGTGTACTCCGGAGCCATCTCGAAGGGTTTGCCATCCTTAGTGTAGAAGTTGCACAGGATGTCGAGGGTGGGAATTTCGGCAAAGGGATCGAGGAAAGCCGTGCGGAAGCGGGGGATGACGTACAGGTCGCTATTGCCGGCCTCGATGTAGGGGAACAGGCTGCTGCCGTCAACACGCTCGCCCGAGGTGAGAATCTCGTCGGCATGCTCCAGGCTGTTGATGACAAAGTTCAGCGTTTTCAGCTTTCCGTCGTTGGCCATGTAACGGAAGTTGATCATCTCGATTTGGAACTCCTCGATGACCTTGAGGATATCTGCTTTGGTAAACTCCTTCATGGGTTTTTGAAGGAACTGCACCAAACGGTTGGGGTTAAGTTTAAGCTCTTCCTGTTTCATATGTATAAATCTCTATTTTAAATTGGGCTGCAAAGATACGAATAATTTTTATACTAATACAATTTTTTTTCGTATCTTTGCAAACTCAAAAATAAATAATACAGCTATGTTCAAAAAAGAGACTTATATCGCAAGACGTGAGCAACTGCGCAAAGACGTAGGCCACGGACTCATCATCATCCAAGGCAACCACGAAGCCTCCTGCAACTACCCCGACAATACCTATTGGTTCCGCCAGGACAGTACCTTCCTCTATTTCTTCGGCCTGCAGCGCGAAGACCTAGTGGGCGTCCTCGACTGCGACAGCGGCACGGACTATCTTTTCGCCAACGACTACGACATCGACGACGTCATCTGGAGCGGTCCCCTGCCCAGCGTGAAGGAACTGGCCAACAGCGTGGGCGTGGCCAACAGCGGTGACCTCTGCGCCCTCCAGACCCTCTGCACCAAAACCATCGGCGAGGCCCGCAAGATTCACTACCTCCCCCCCTATCGCGCCGACAACACCCGCCAGATGAGCCAGCTCCTCGGCATCAAGTTCGACGCCGTCAGCCGCTATGCCAGCATGGACCTCATCATGGCCTGCATCAAGCAGCGCAGCATCAAGAGCGACGAGGAAATAGCCGAAATCGAAAAGGCCATTGCCACAGCCTACAACATGCACACCTGCGCCATGAAAATGGCCATGCCCGGCCGCTACGAGTACGAGCTGGCCGGCATCATGGAAGGCGAGGCCTGGAAAGGCAACGGCCCTGTCAGCTTCCCCATCATCATGACCGTCCACGGCGAAACCCTCCATAACCACGGCCACAACCACAAACTCGAAGTAGGCCGCATGCTGGTGATGGACGCCGGCTGCGAGACCGCCATGAACTACTGTTCCGACATCACCCGCACCGTGCCCGTAGGCGGCAAGTTCAACGACCGCCAGCGCGCCATCTACGAAATTGTCCTAGCCTCGCAGTTGGAAACCCTCCGCCTCTCCCGTCCAGGCATCACCTACAAGGAGGTGCACACCGCCATCAGCAAAGTGCTGGCACAGGGCTACAAAGACCTCGGCATCCTCCGCGGCAATGTCGACGACATCGTGGCCAACGGCGCCCACAGCCTGCTCATGCCCCACGGCCTCGGCCACATGATGGGCCTCGACGTACACGACATGGAAAACTATGGCCAAATTTACGTAGGCTACGACGACGAAACCCGCCCCAGCAACCAGTTTGGCCTGGCCAGCCTCCGCTGCGGCCGCAAGCTGCAAAAAGGCTTTGTCGTCACCGACGAACCCGGCTGCTACTTCATCCCCGCACTCATCGACAAGTGGCATGCCGAAGGCACCAACAAGGACTTCATCAATTTCGACGAGTTGGAGAAGTGGAAAGACTTCGGCGGCATCCGTATCGAAGACGATGTCCTCATCACCGACGACGGCTGCCGTGTCCTCGGCAAACCCATCCCCAAGACCGTTAAGGAAATCGAAGAAACCATGGCCAGCTAATAGCTGCCCTACTGCCTATACAACGCCAGTCCCCGTCAGCCCTCGCTGGCGGGGACTGCTTTTTTTGTGCCAAGCACAAAAAAACAACGGCACCGGATATTATTCCGGATGCCGTTGCATTATTCTCAAGCAGCCATACTGCTGTGCAGTAGAATCTTACTCATCGTCTGCTGCGAAAACCGAACGGACAGAACGGACTTTATGAAGGTTGCCCTTGAATTGAGCATTGAAGAGTAAGCAGCACCGCCAGCCACACCACCAAACATAGTACCGCAAGCCCATGCGACGTTGCAATCTGCAGTAGACCAGTAGAACCCAACGTTTCCGCTGTTGTCATTGGCAATATCAGAAGTACTGTTGCCTGCAGTGGACAGGAACACAGCGTCAACCACCTACATAACAACCTATTCATCAGTGGAGTAACTATTGTTTACACTATCACCAAAATTGAAGCTAAAGCCATCAGAGTAGTCCAAACAATAGGAAGAATAATGGCGGCTTTTATGCCGGCCACGGATGCTCCACCATACTTTGCATCACTCTTTCTGCCAAGCAGATAGCTTTTCACGGGTCACATGTCGCTACCCACACCGCTGTGCTGCATGCCCGCCCCAGTCACCAAGCTCTTCCTTCTCGTTTTGCCCTTTGGAAACACCTGCCCTACCCCATCGTTCCTCTATCCTGGATAGGCCATCTATAGACGAACTAAAGAAGATCAATAGACGAACGGGCGAAGCATCGACGCAGCCAACGCGGCTGACCAAGTTGCTGCCCATATATACGTGAATGGCCCCGTATCCTTATTGTTTTTTGCGAAACTGCAACGGTGTTGAGCCTGTCTGCTGGCGGAAAAAACGGACAAAGAAGGATGGGGTTGCGAAGCCAAGGGCATCCGCTATTTCGGCAATGGGCATCTGAGTATGGTGCAGGAGCACCTTGGCTTCGCGCACCAAAGCACGGTCAATCCATTGTAAGGTAGTCATTGCGCTATGTCGCTTCACCAAGGTGCTTAAATAACCTGGCGTGATGCATAGTCGGTCGGCGTAGAACTCAATTGGATGTTTTACCCTGCCTTCTTTTGAAAGAAGTTGAAGAAATCGATGCATGAATGCGTCGTTTTGTGCTGAAGGTATTTCGGAACAGAGGCTTTGTACGTCGAGAATCAACGCATCAAACAGTCGGGACAGTATTTCCCCATATTCGCCCTTGCGTTTCATCTGCATGGTTATCATATTAATGAATTGCTCGATTCGCAACCAGGCCTCCTCGTCGCACCGCACCACGAAGCATTCCTGACATCCATTGGCGTTGGGGAATCGACTGAACGTCACAATACTGATAACACAGTCGTCACCTATCCTGTTCACCATCGCCAGTGAGTCGGGCATTGCCATAGCGATTTCGCCCGCCTCCAGGTGGTGTTCCACCAAGTCCATCTCCATATCAATCGCCCCGCGATGAACCACAAGCAGCCTACCTTCGGCAAGGCGGTAAGGCTGGCCAGTGAGGAGAAAAGGAATGTCGGACGGCAGCGGTAACTTGAAGTTAAATCCGTATTCTCCAACCTTATGGAAGCCGTGATGAGAAAGTTCATTGGCAATATTTTGTATGGCAAGCGGTCGTATAGGCATTTTGGTATGCTTTTTATTTATTATAACGTATTGTTTCTTTGTTTATTGCATAGAGAGTTGAGGATATGGACATTTTTGTCTTGAATAGTATTATTTTAATCTTCGGAATGACAGTAATTTTGCAACCGAAAAACAAATCATTTTTTACAATAACGAGATTATGAAAATATTCAGATTCTATTGCAGGTACTGGGCGGTCATCGGTGGTGTGCTTTTCGTGTTTTTGGCATTCTTTGTTGGCCTGATGCCCGATACTGTTGCACCAACTGAGCGGCTGATGATGCTGCTTTTTATGGCACTGCTTTTCCACCAGTTTGAAGAGTATGTGTTTCCGGGCGGTTTCCCCGCAGCTTGCAACCGCGGACTTTTCGGTGAAAACGATATACAATACAATTATGACTAAATTCGTTAAGTATTATGCACTGGAGATTTATACAGTGCTGGCCATGTTCTTTTTGGTCTACGCCGCAATGATGGATGGGCTGTCTGTCGTGCAACGGTATGTCGTGGTATTCAATTTCCTCTTTATTCTACATGAGTGGGAGGAGGGCGCATATCCAGGTGGTTTCGTCGACTTGATTGCAAGTCTTCTTGAGAAAGAGCTGACTGACGACCTGCGTCGCGCAAGCCGCATACCAACGGGTATTTTGTTGGCTTCAATCACGCTTGCGCCTTTCATCTTCGACAAAACCCCGATGCTTGCCGTGTCGATTGCCACATTCGGAATCTTTGAAGGATTGGTCCACACAATGGGCATTAGACTTTTCCGATTGAAACGGAAATACACTCCCGGCATGGCAACAGCATGGATAGAGGCCGCTTTAGGCATTGCCCTTTTGGCATATCTCGCATCCAACCACCTTGCCAATTGGTATGACTACGTCTTGGGAGTCGTAATATTCTTCGCTGCCTTTGTCATTATGCAGAAAAGTCTTACCATGATGGTCGGTATACGCTACAGAGACCTGCCGCGGCTTATGAAAAAACAACTGCAAAAACGAGGATAGTAACACCCTAAATGCAAAAGCCGAGTCTAGGAGGACTCGGCTTTTGTCGTTTCGGTGTGTCGATGAGAAATGACTGTGCAGTCTATAATTCTACTTGGCGACGTATGACGCCTAGGCGCTACTGGGTGATGCCGAAGTATGGGGCGCTGTGCGCCAAGGGCAAAAGTAGGTATGGCGACGAGGCGGCAGGAAATAGTTACGGTGCGTAGAAATCATTTTGTGTAGAGGTCGAAGACAGCATTAAGCCGCTTGGCACAAACGGGACAAAACGGAGCATAGTCGCGCATCATGCAGTGCTGGGCTGGACGAAACAGGCCTTTGGACTGGTATCCAGCCCCCTCATATACGCCCAATGGGCCATTCTCTGTCCGCGGCACCGACGCGTTCTCCGGAGTGGGCACCGGTGTGCCAGGGGGCAGCATCGACTCCCATTTCATGCCAAACTCTACCAGCGAGGTAATGTTGGGCTCCATCGGTTCAAAAGACTTGCTGTGGGTCTCACCATAACTGAGGTCCTCATCCACATATTCATCGGCCAGGCCTCCTATACTATGACCAAGCTCGTGCGGCAACACCATATATGCCATCTTATTCAGCGAACTCATAGCGTAGAAATTATATATACCACCGCCGCCGTAGGTGTCGCTATTGGCCATGATGATGATGTGGTCGCAGGGGGTGGAACCGATGGCATCATGCAACTGGAAGAGCTTCATCGTCATCATATACCGGTCGGCTCCGAAGGTATTGAAACTGGCACCAACCAGACTCTTCACATACAACCCCTTACCAGGGTTAGTAATGCCTGATTCTTCACCCGTAAGTGCCACGCCCCAAACATTAAAGTCGTTGCGGCGCGAGGCAAAAGGCTCCTGTTGCAACAGATAGGTGCAGAACCGCTCCATATCGGTCCTCATCTTGGCCGTATCGGCTGGACCATAGCCCTCGGGCACGATAACCACGTCTATCTTCCTGTGCACGTCGCCCTTGTAATGCAACCTAATAGGATCCAAAGAGACGCTTATGGCGCTCCTTTTGAGTAGCTGTTCCATCAGCTGCAAAGGGTCGCAATAGAGAGTGTACTGGGTGTGATATCGGTGGTCGGAACCCAATTCCTCCCAGCTGATATTGACCGGCACCTTAGGCCATGGCACCCGCACCACCTCTTCAAATGCCGCCACGCTGTCGGCTCCTGTGGGGGTGTCGCGATACTCCGCAAAGAGACTGTTGTAGCCACGGCTGTAGAGACGACGACCCGTCTGCGCATCCTGGACCACTATGCGGAAGAAACCATTGTTAAAAGGGTCTATCAACTGTGTCAACGAGCCCGACCACTGACCAATTCTGTCCTGTTGAACCATACGGATTGTGTCGCTTTTTTTCGAGCCAACACGCTGATATTTTATGCGAAGGGTGGCATCCTCGAAATATCGTCCGAACTTGATTTTCTGAGCCTCGGCACTGCTTGCCATCAACATGCCGCAGAGCAATAAAGAAATGACTACTTTTCTTTTCATATAGTACTAATAAACGACAATTTATAAAAAAAAGTATCGTATATCATAAAAAGTTTGTACTTTTGCAGGCCGTAATGATAACAAAAATTTATACAGAAAACCCAAACACCCGCGACATCCGCCGCGTGGTCGACCTGCTCCAGCAGGGGGGAATCATCATTATCCCTACCGACACCCTCTACGCTTTTGCCTGCAGCATGGAGTTCAAACGTTCCGTCGAAACCATCGCGCAGCTCAAAGGCTTCACTCTCAAGAAAGCACACTACTCCATGCTCTGCTCCTCGCTGAGCATGGCCTCCGAATATGTGCGTCCCATGGACAAGGACACCTTCGCCTTGCTCAAGGAATGCCTCCCCGGCCCCTACACCTTTATCATGGACGCCAACGGCAACGTGCCGCGTAACTTCATGAACCCCAACAAAACCATCGGAGTCCGTGTACCCAACAACAGCATCCTACAATCCGTCGTGGAAACCCTCGGATGCCCCCTCATCGGCACTTCCGTTCGCCGCATCGACAAAGAACAGGAAACGGAATACCTCACCGACCCCGAACTCATCCACGAAACCTTCGGCAACCGTGTCGACCTGGTAATCGACGGGGGCATGGGACAGGACGAGCCTTCCACCGTGGTAGACTGCTCGGGGGGCGAAATAACCGTGATACGCTACGGCAAAGGTCCTATCGAACTCTAAAAAAACATGAAAATCGAAATCAATAATAGCAACCGCTTCTACTCTGGACCCCTGGGCTTTCTCGCCCAACTGGTAGTAATGACCCTGGCAGCCATTCTGGCGGCGTTTATCCTACCCGGTGTCCATATCGACTCGGTCACCGCCGCCATCCTCACCGCTGCAGTTATTGCCCTGCTCAACAGCTTCATCCGTCCCATACTCATCGTCATCACACTCCCCTTCACCGTCTTCAGCATGGGTCTCTTCCTACTCATCATCAATGCCCTCATCATTCTCATGGCGGCCTCTTTGGTCGACAGCTTCCATGTGGACAACTTCTGGAGCGCCCTCCTTTTCAGCCTCCTCCTCACCGCTTTCAACTACCTACTCGAAATACCCAATCGGCTCATGCGCCGACCCAAATACCAGCCCTCCGACCAAGCCAAACCCGATGAGCACGTCGACACCGATGCCGACGGCTTTACCTCCTACGAAGAGCTTGAGTCCACCCTCCATCAGGAGGACAATCCCAACGAAAACAATAATATCTAATCACATACAATGCAGACTCTCACAACCGTTGCTGCCCTCACCGCAGCCATTGAAGAAGCCAAGAAATCGGGCAAGACCATCGGCCTGGTGCCCACCATGGGAGCCCTCCACGAAGGGCACCTCTCCCTCATACACAAAGCGCGCCAACAAAACGACCTGGTGGTCGTCAGCGTTTTCGTCAACCCCATCCAGTTCAACAACCAAGAGGACCTCGCCAAGTACCCCCGTACCGTCGAAGCCGACTGCGAGAAACTGGCCGCTGCGGGTGCCGACATCGCCTTCGTCCCATCGGTCGAAGAGATGTACCCCGAACCCGTCAACACTGTATACCATTTCGGTCCCATCGAGCAAGTCATGGAAGGTCCCCGCCGTCCAGGGCATTTCTCCGGTGTGGCCGTGGTAGTGCGCAAACTCTTCGACCTCACTCAGCCCAACCGCGCCTACTTCGGCGAGAAAGACTACCAGCAGATTGCCATCATCCGCAACCTATTGGAACAAATCAAATACCCCATCGAACTGGTACCCTGCCCCATCGTCCGTGCCGACGACGGCCTAGCCCTCAGCAGCCGCAATATGCGCCTCAGCCCCGAAGCCCGCGCCGTGGCTCCAACCATCTACGCCACCCTCCAGCAGGCTGTGGAAATGTCCGAAGTGGAAGACATTGAGACCGTCCACGACTTTGTCATCGACACCCTCAGCAGCTTCCAGGAAATCAACGGCCTGGCCGAGAACCTGAAATTCGAGCCAGAATACTTCGAAATTGTCGACGACACCACTCTCCAGCCCATCGCTCAGTGGGAGGATGCCAAAGGCGTCGTAGGCTGCATAGCCGTATGGCTCGACGGAGTCCGCCTCATCGACATGGTTCGCTTCCGCTAAGCAACCCTTCAATAGCCAGCCTGTAGCCCGTCAGCCCCAGCCCGCATATCACCCCTCGGCAGGCATCGCTGAGCAGGGAGTGTCGGCGATATTCCTCACGGGCATAGATATTGCTAATATGCACCTCCACAACGGGTGTGCTTATGCTGCTGATAGCATCATGTATGGCCACACTGGTATGGCTGTACCCCCCGGCGTTCAGCACTATGCCGTCGTAGGTAAAACCCACCTCGTGCATCTTGTTGATAATCTCACCCTCCACATTGCTCTGGTAGTAGTCTATAACCGTGTCGGCAAAAACCTCGCGCAACTCGGCCAAATAGTCCTCAAAGGTGCGGTGGCCGTAAACCTCTGGTTGCCGCACTCCCAACAAATTCAGGTTGGGCCCGTTAATAATGATAATCCTCATATATTTCATTCATTTATTTCAATACTCCGTCAGGCAATAGTGTCGCCACAGAAGTCGCGCCGCCTGCACCTTTTGCACATCTTGCCGCACCACACTTCGTCAAACTGCTCCATGGCAGCCTCCACCAGCGGCGGCTCATCGGTAAGGATGCCAGCCTCAAAATTGCGGGTTCCCTCACTTTTCATACCTATGCCCGCACCAGTCATGTTGGCACTGCCTATGTACACCGCTTGGCAGTCGAACACCATTATCTTGAAATGCACCCGCGGGCAGAGCGACCGTTCCAACTCCGAAAACAGGATAGGATAACGGTCAAAATCCTCTCGGAACATCGGACCGGGCTCTTTCGCATGAACCAGCCGCACCTCAACACCCCTCTCCAGCAACCGCGCAATGACTCCTAGAAACGGCATCTTCGCCCCATTAGCCTCCACATAAAGGTCCTTAATGTCCGCCGTGCCTATCCACAGGCTCCGCCGCACCCGTTCCACCCGCGCCAGCACCTGGGCGTAATGCTCTGCATTCTTAATATAAGTAGTGCCCATCTATTCTTTCCTTTCAAATTGCAAATTTACATAAAATTTTTTTGATTTATACACAGACGGATAAAAAATGTCATGCAAAAAACCACAGAATTTCGCATATTTGTAATTACAAACCAAAATGTTACACGTATAAAACCTGTGGTTTAGACGTACACAAAGATATGATTTTTTGTGCGATTTACGACGGAAAAGATGCCGTCGTGACAAAATACGGCACTTTCAGACCCGATTTGGAGGCGATGTGCGGGCACATTTTGTCGCAAGGCGTGGACACTCGAGAAGGAAGTCCACCATTATTACACTCCAATACAGAAAAGCCTTCTAAGTTGCAGCCACGGATTATTTACGCTGACGGCATCAAAAAAAACACCTGAGCAGATTATTTTTCGTACCTTTGCAAACTCAATTATGAAAGATTTTGCTGCAATAGACTTTGAAACAGCCAACCACGAGCTCACCAGTGCCTGCGCCGTGGGGCTGGTCGTCGTGCGGGACGGCGAGATTACCAAGCGTTTTTACTCGCTCATCCAGCCCGAACCCAACTACTACGAATGGTTCAACACCAAGGTCAACGGCCTTCGGAGGCAGGACACCGATGGAGCCCCGCTCTTCCCCCAAGTATGGCAGCAGGCAACGTCCCTGCTAGAGCTGAACGACACAGACGCTGCCCTTTTGGGCATGAGCCGCCTGCCACTGGTGGCCCACAACAAGATGTTCGACGAGCGGGTGCTCAAAGCCTGCCTTCGCTGCTACCAGATAGACCACCCTAACTACCAGTTTTTCTGCACCCTGCAGAAGTCGCGCAAAATTTGGAAAGGCGGCCGCCACACCCTGGACGTGATAGCGGACTACTGCGGCTATGACCTCAAAGCTCACCACCACGCCTTGGCCGATGCCGAGGCGTGCGCTGCCATTGCCATTCAGATATTATGAGATAATATCTCTTCATCAAGAATCAAAGGACCTATTAACTTATGAAGTAGTTAATAATCAATATCTACCTTCTTTTCATTTGGCTATAGTTTCATATATGACCAGTTTTACACAAACTCGAAGAGGTTGAATCTCAAAAACATTGCCTAGTCTCGGCAAAGGAAGTTTGTTTCCTTTGCCGAGACTAGGCAACGGCTCGTAAAACCCCATACTAGTAACGCAGTGTGGGGGCGACCAAACCCCTGCATCTCGGCATCTCGAAATGAAGAAAGGTCTGTGGACTTTCGATAGTGACAATGTGCCACGGAGAATATATCGACATTGAGTCTATACCTAAATTCCAGTTACAAGTGCAACACTAAGTAGAAAAAAAGAGTACCAAAATT
>CAMUZR010000015.1 GCA_947165255.1 uncultured Bacteroidales bacterium | reverse complement strand
TTGGACAGCACACGGCTGCCGGAGGACTACTACCTATATCTGCCCAAACCAGGCGACACCGACAGGACTGGTCCTTTCGACCTGCTGCGCATAGCCACCGTGCGCTGGGACACGGCGCAACCCAAGATGATGTGCCTTCAGAGCACCCTCGACACCGTTTTTGCCGGTTGGAACTACTACTGCCATGTCTACGAGGCGCTGTTCGACACGGTGTACACCGTCCAGGGGGAGTTCTGGCTGGGAGGGTCCCAACACAGCAATTTGTGCAGGGAATACGGGGATCCAGCGCCACACGGGTGGCTGCACTTCCCGACCTTTTATCTCACCTTTGGCGACTGTTTTGACAGGTGGTTCGACACCAACGCCGTAGTTGCCTATGCGCTTACTAAAGACGGGCCGTTCTATATCCGCGACGGGGCGTGCCGCTTCGGGCCCTTCGGAGTCATCACCGACGGGCAGCGCTATTTGGAAGTATCCAGTGCCGACACCTTGCAGGGGCTCGGACTCTACACGGCTTTCTATCCCGACTCGACCTACCAGACCATAACAGGAGTGCCCAACCGTGGCTACGTCTTCAGCCACTGGAACGACGGCGACACGTCCAACCCGCGCACCGTCTATGTGGTCAGCGACACATCATTCACCGCCTACTTCGACCCGCTACCGCTTTATAGCGTGGAGGTGGCGAGCAACGACAGCGAGCATGGCGAAGTGAGGGGCGGCGGCTCATACTACGGGGGCGAGACTGCCCGAATTGAGGCCCGGCCCAGTAGCGGCTACCGCTTTGTGTGTTGGAACGACAGCGTGACGGACAACCCGCGCACCATCGTGGTGACGCAGGACACCGCCTTCACCGCCCTTATCGAAGCCATACCCTACTACACCGTCGATGTGTTCAGCAACAACGAAGCCTACGGCCGAGTGGCGGGCGGCGGCACCTTCGAAGAGGGTACCGAGATTCGGATCGAGGCCGTGCCCAATACTGACTACCACTTCTGGCGCTGGAACGACAGCGTGACGGACAACCCGCGCACCATCGTGGTGACGCAGGACACCGCCTTCACCGCCGTCTTCGGCACCTTCCAGGGCGTCGGGGCGCCCGATGGCACGGCCGCCCTCTTCACCCTCACGCCCAACCCGGCGCGCGAGAGCGTCACCGTCACCCTCGACAGGGCCGGCCTGCCGGCCGAGATAACGGTCTACGACGCCGCGGGCCACGCGGTGCTGCAGCGCCATGCCACCGCGCGCCGCACCCGCCTGAGCACCCGCGCCCTCCCCTCCGGCCACTACTTCGTCACCGTGGCCACCCCACGCTCCACCTCCACCCAGAAACTGGTGATAGACTGAGGCCGCCCTCGGAGACCCGCGCACAGCCACCCAGAAGGGCGGCGGCGCGCAGCGCCGCCATTCTGCCTTAGGCACATCTCCGCTCATTTGGCCCGCCAATCTCGGAAAGGTTGGCGGGCCTATTGTTCCCAAAAGCAAGACAGACCGCCACACAGGCAATCCACCCCTGCCGAAAGTGTGCCGCCCGGTTGCCCCCGTGCCGAACCGGGCACAGCGCTGAGCCACCAGGCCTACAGGCCGAGGACGCTTCACTCTTCGTGGGCTGCCGCCGGCCTGCCATTTGTGCCGGGGCAGTGCGCCGGCTCCCTCCGCGGGTTGAAGGTCCGCCGCTTCCTTGTTTGTTCTTCTATAGATGCTCCACCGTTCTTCATTGCGCCACCGAAGAACTACAGACTACCGCGAGAGCCCGTGACGGCCAGGGTGGGGAGGAAAGGGGAGGCGGACAGAGATGGAGAATTGGAAAAAAGACACAATAAAAATGGACACCGGACGTTATGAAAAAGATGAAAAAGAGAAAAACCATACTGCTGTGGGCAGCGCTGTGCCTGATGGGCACGGGCGCTCAGGCCCAATATACGGTGGACAATAAGAAGGCGGTGGCCGAGTTTGAGAAGGGGCAGCAACAGCTGGACGGCAATGCGGCCCGTGCCATGGACCATTTTCGCAAGGCGCTGAAGGCCGAGCCCAATTTTGCCGAGGTGCGGCTGACGATGGCGGCGTGGTTTATGGACCACGACAGCCTGGACCAGGCCGAGGAGCAGCTGCAGGCCTTCCTGCAGCGCGACAAGGGGAAGCACAAGCGCTGGGGCGCCACGGCGCAGTATGACCTGGAGTGCATCGCCTTCCGCCGCGAGGCCATGGCCCACCCCGTGCCTTTCACGCCCGAGAACCTGGGCAGCGGGGTGAACAGCCCGGACGACGAGTACCTGCCCACCCTGACGGCCGACGGGCAGACGCTGATATTCACCCGCTACAACCGCCCGGCCATGGCCGAGGACTTTTTCAGCAGCCGGCGGCAGGCGGAAGGCTGGGGCCGGGCAGTGCGTATGGCCGAGCCCCTGAACAGCAACGAGAACGAGGGAGCCGGCTGCATATCGCAGGACGGACGCATACTGTACTTCACCGCCTGCGGCCGCCCCGACGGGGCAGGGAGGTGCGACCTGTACCTCTCCTACCGCAAGGAGGGGGGCTGGAGCCGCCCGCAGAACCTGGGTCCCGCCGTGAACACCGGCGGATGGGAGTCGCAGCCCTGCCTTTCGATTGACGGGCAGACCCTCTACTTTGTCAGCGACCGCAAGGACGGACTGGGAGGCATGGACATTTGGCGCAGCACCCTGGTGGAAGGGCGCTGGAGCCAGCCGGTGAACATGGGTCCGGGCATCAACACGGCAGGGGACGAGAAGAGCCCCTTCGTGTCGTTTGACGACCAGACGCTCTATTTCTCAAGCAACGGCCGTGTGGGCATGGGCGGGATGGACCTCTTCATGTGCCGCCGGACGGGCGACAGCACCTGGAGCGAGCCGCAGAACCTGGGCTACCCCATCAACACGCGGGGCGACGAGAGTTCGCTGATAGTGAGCCCCGACGGCAGCACGGCCATCTTCTCGAGCGACAAGTTCGGCGGCCAGGGCGGCCTGGACCTCTACAGCTTTGCCCTGCCCGTGGAGGCCCGCGCCAAGCCGGTGGAATACCGCGAGGAGATAACCGAGGTGGCCCCCGAACTGGAGGTGGGCGAGAGCATCACGCTGAAGAATGTGTTCTTCCAGACGGGCAAGTACACCCTGCTGGAGGTGTCGATTGTGGAGCTGGACAAGGTGGTGGAGATGATGCAGCGGCATCCCTCCATGCGCATCGAGCTGGGCGGCCACACCGACAACGTGGGACGCGCCGAGGCCAACCAGACCCTCTCGGAGCAGCGGGCCAAGGCGGTGTATGACTACCTGGTGAAGAAGGGAGTGGCCGCCGGGCGGCTGAGCTACAAGGGCTACGGCCAAAGCCAGCCGGTGGCGGACAACGACACGCCCGAAGGCCGCCGGCAGAACCGCCGCACGGTGTTCACCATCTTGGAAAAATGACAAAAACCTTATGACCATGAAAAAGAAAGTAGTAGTTTTGACCGGTGCCGGGGTGAGCGCCGAGAGCGGCATAAGCACTTTCCGCGACAGCGACGGGCTGTGGGAGCACTACCGCGTGGAGGACGTGGCCACCTACGACGCCTACCAGCGCAATCCGCAGCTGGTGCTTGACTTTTATAACCAACGCCGGCGCGAGCTGTTCAAGGCCGAACCCAACGAGGCCCACCGCCAGTTGGTGCGCCTGGAGGAGAAGTACGACGTGCACATCGTCACGCAGAATATTGACAACCTGCACGAGCGGGCGGGGTCGTCCCAGGTGCTGCACCTGCACGGCGAGCTGACCAAGGGGCGCAGCGACCGCGACGAGAACCTGATTGTGGAGATTGGCGACCGCGAGATCCACCTGGGCGACAAGGCACCCGACGGGGCACAGCTGCGACCCCACATCGTGTGGTTTGGCGAGGCGGTGCCCAACATAGAGCCTGCCGCCGAGCTGTGCGAGCAGGCCGACTACTTTATTGTGATTGGCACCTCGATGGCGGTGTACCCCGCGGCGGGGCTGATACACTATGTGCCACGGGGAGTGCCCTGCTATGTGGTGGACCCCAAGGCGGTGCCCATCTCGCGCCCCGTCACCATCGTGCAGGAGAAGGCCGGCACGGGCGTGAAGAAGGTGGTGGACCAGTTGCTGGCCCTGGAGCAGTAGCGGTCGGCACCCAGCAGGGGAAGGAGAAGCCCCCTGGGCCAACCTGGGAGAGGTTGAATTGCGACAGCCCCGCACAAGGAACGCCCCATGGGGGAAAGCGAGCCTGAGAGACGGCAGCGCCGCGAAGCAACGCGACGATGGCGAAGAAACGAAAATTTGTAACAAAAAAAATATCAACGACATGAAAAAAATTGTATCATTTGCACTGCTGCTTTGCAGCGTAGTTGTGCTGAACGCACAGAACCAGATTGGTTTCGTCTACGACGGCACCGTGTACCAGAACGGCGATTCGATATTGGTGACCTGCGAGAAGGATGCCAGCCACATCGACGCCATTAGTTTCCGCAACCAGACCTCGTCGGTGCTGCGCGACCTGGTGGTGACCATGAACGAGGTGGCGCGCCACGGCTTTGAGGCCTGGGGGCTCTGCACCACCCAGTGCGTGGCCACCCTCACCAGCACTCCGTTCATGATGACCCCCAATGAGGAATTCACCGGTTTCGTCATCGACATCACCATCGACCCGAACGTGGAGGACCCCTACGCAGTGTACACCCTGGAGGTGTCCAACGGCACTATCACTTGCGCTGTGTTGGTACGCTTCGAGGCGAGGACCGTGGGCATCGACGACGTGCTGGCCAACAGCCGCGTGAAGGCCTTCCCCAACCCCGCCCAGGGGCAGTTTGGCATCGGCTACAGCGTGGAGCAGCCCTCGGTGCTGGCCATTTATGACGCCCAGGGCCGTCAGGTGCGCCAGATGGCCGTCAGCGGCAACGGCACCGCACGGGTGAGCAACCTGCCCGCCGGCGTGTATGCCTATGGCATCGTCAACGGCAAGCAGCGCGGTCCGATGCAGAAACTGATTGTGAAGTAAGCGCCTTACCCTTCGCCGACAGGCCTTGCGGAGGACTCTTCCACAAGGCCTGTCGGCATTATTACACTATAGGCTATTATGAGATACTACGACCTCTGCCCCCACTGCGGCAAGAAGATAACCCTGCGGGGACGCTATGCCACGGCGGAGGAGCTGCGGCAGGCGCTGGGCGATTTTCCCACCCTGCACTGCAGGCACTGCGGCCAGGAGGTGAGGGCAGCCTATACCTGGTTGTGGGCCGAGGGATGGGGACCGATGGGCACGGTGGCGGTGCTGTCGGCGATGTTGCTGCTGGCCCTTGGCGCGGCAGCCCTGATACAGAATGGGGAGCGGAAAGAATGGGCGGCGCTGATTCCCCTTGCTGCCATTGCCGCCTACGCCGTAACGGCCAAGCGGACTTCGGACGCGATAGAACGGTTCAACCAGTCGCGGGAGGAGGCTCCCGAGCCTCACCTCACCCCCGAAGTGGCAGCCGCATGGAGCGACATAGACCTGCTGGATTGGTTCGATATTTGCGAACCGGAGGACTTCGTCAATGATTTTGAGCGGACCCTATACTACGCCACCTTTCTGAACCATAAGGAGGGGCCGAGATACATGGAGTGGTTCTACTTTTACGAGGGCAATTACAATGGACGACCCGACGACGGCCGTCAGCTGCACGAGAGCCTGCTGGCCGTAGGGGCCACACGCCACGCCGCCCTGGTGAAGGAGGCAGGGGAGATTTATCAGCAGCACAAAGAGGAGGTGGATCGGTGCGTGAAGAGCGTGACAGGGGACGGCTACCAGCTGCTACTGGGACTGGGCCTTTTCGAGCTGCAGGACGATGCGCTGGCCGAAGCCTACCAGACGGAGCCGCTGGTGCCACTTGTGGCCGAGTATATCAGGAACCATATAGAACGGTCTGAGGAGGGGTAGGCAGCTGCATGAGACATTTGAATTAAAAACCCAGTATCAGAACTATGACAGACGAATATATCGACTTGGGAATTGAGCAACTGGACCAGGAGAACCCAACGGCGGCGCTGAAGTTTTTTCAGGCGGCCTACGACCTGCAGCCCGACAACGACGAGGTGCTGTTTTACCTGGGGCTGACCTATCACCGCTTGGAGAATCAGGAGGAGGCACTGCGCTTCTACCGCCTCTCGCTGGCGGCGGAACCCGAGTCGGCCGAGACATGGATGAACATGGGGAACTGCCTAGACGAGATGAATCGGACGGAGGAGGCCGAGGAGGCCTACCGCACGGCCAGCAATCTGGACCCGGAGAACGATGACGTTTACGTGGAATGGGGCATTTTCTACTATAACCAGTACCGCTGGGAGGAGGCCTTGGCCTGTTTTGAGCAGGCGCTGCGCATCAACCCCCATAACGAGGACGCCCTCTGGAATCAGGGCGACGCCCTTGTAAATCTTGAACACTACGACGAGGCCTTGGAGGTGAGTGAGGCCCTTACCTCGCGTTTCCCCGACCGCTGGCAGGCGTGGTACAACAGAGCCTGGTGCTGCGAAAAACTGGAATTGTTTGACCAGGTCATCACTGCTGCACGCCAAGTTATCCAGCTATGCCCCGACAACGAGGACGGCTACGAGCTGCTCGGCAACGCATTGTTAAAAAAAGAGAAATATGACGAAGCACTTCAGGCCTACGACAAGGCCTTGGGGCTGTGCCCCACCTACTGGAGCGTTTGGGCCAGCAAGGGACTGTGCCTGCTGAATCTTGAGCGTTACGAGGAGGCTCTTCCCTGCTTTGAAACCGCCTTGGCCAATGTGCCGGATGACTATGGTTGGTGGAACAGCCGAGGGGTGGTGCTTTATCGACTGGGACGCGACGAGGAGGCCTTGGAATGCTACCGCAAGGCTCTCGACCTCTGTCCCGATTATGTGTTTGCGACCAGCAATATGGCCGATGTGTACCAACGCCGCAAAGAGTATGCCCAGGCCGAGCAGCTATACCTGAAAGCCTATCACCTCGACCCAACCGGACGCCGATGCGACCTTTTCGATGCCACGTGGTGTATGTACCTCACCCAGCGATACAAAGAGATGGTGCCCCACCTCCTTGCCATCCTGCCATACGCCAAAACTGACGACCTGCATGTGGCCTATAGGCTGGCCATGGCATACAAAAGCATGCACATGTACCATGAAGCCATCGACTACTACACCTTAGACATAGAGACCTTCCCCAACGACCCCGGAAACAACGCCAGCTGGCTGAACATAGCCTCCTGCGAGGAACACCTGAAGCACTACGAGAAAGCTGAATCGGCATGGAAAAAGGCCTTGGAGCTGCACACTGACGATGACTTTAGAGCCCTCTGCCTCTATGGGTTGGGCATATTGTGCGGCAAACAGAAACGCTACACCGAAGCGGTGGAATACCTTCAACAGTCGCTTGCCCTCGACCCCGACTTCGACGAGTGCCGCCAAGCCCTGGGCAAAGCCCGTCGTCGGCTCGAGCCCTGATGACATGTAAGGTGACCCAAAGATTGCATGAGCCAACATGACGTACCTCTCCTACTCAGACTATTGCCGCTGCCTGTTCGGTATTACCGTGCAGAAGGTTGCCGTGGACTGTGGTTTCACCTGCCCCAACCGCGACGGCACCCACGGCACCACGGGTTGCACCTTCCGCAACGGCTGCGTGGTTCCGAAATGGAACGGCTGTGGCAGAAAGACCCCGCTGCCACCCCCTTTGCCATAGAGGAATACGTAGACCTCGTGGCCACCTTCCTGCGCCGCCTGCGGCCCGACATAGCCATAGAGCGACTGTCGGCCGAAGTGCCTCCGCGCTACTTGGCCGACCCCACGCGCAGCTGGCACCGCCACGAGGGCACACCCCTGCGCCACTACGACATTGTCCGCCTCGTGTCGCAACGCCTTGCCGAGGGCTGTTAAAACTTTTTTTTTCCATGTCAATTATTATTCGTATTTTTGCAATGTGATTTATGGAACAATCCGAAGTCATAAAACGAATAAAAGAGGTGGCCGCAGAAATCCTGCCCGAAGGCAGTTCGCTGTGGCTCTATGGTTCGCGTGCCCGCGGCGACGCACACCCCGGCAGCGACTATGACCTGCTTATCTTGCTGGATAAAAACAAAATTACGTCCAATGACTGGGACACCGTCGCATTCCCGCTTTGCAGAATGGGCTGGAGCATCGGTGCGGAAATCAACCCCCATATATACCCAAGAAAAGACTGGGATACGTGGAGCTTTGTTCCATTCCATGACAACGTTGAGGAAGAGAAATTAATATTACAATGAGTTTGGAGGAGGAAAAAAGAGACACCGTTGTCCGTTTGGAAATTGCAAAGGCTTTCTCAACCCAAGAGGAGGTTGATTTTCTAATTGAAAAAGGATTTTGGAATGCCGCAGCCAACCGCCTTTACTACGCTGTATTCCACGCCGTAAGTGCTTTACTTATACCTGACGGAATCAGAATTAAATCACACAAAGGGGCCGGCATAATGCTTAACCAACACTATATCCAAACCGATAGAATTTCGCCAAATCTTGGGAAACTCTATCGCCGATTAGAACTAATGAGGGAAGAAAGCGACTATAATTGCTTCTATAACACATCTCCCGACGAGTTCAAAAAAGAACCCGAACCAGCGAGAGAATTAATCAACACCATCGCAAAGATGGTCTTGCCACAGAATCAACAATAAACACATAAAACATCGTAATTATGTACACTAAGTTTCAAGAACACCTACAGAAAGAACTGGCTGACATAGAAGCTGCCGGCCTGTATAAACACGAACGTATCATCGAGAGCCCCCAGGGAGCCGAAATCATGGTGAAGGGCAAGAAGTGCCTGAACTTCTGCGCTAACAACTACCTCGGCCTGGCCGACAATCCCGAACTTATCAAGGCCGCCAAAGAGGGCATGGACGCCCGCGGCTACGGCATGGCTTCGGTCCGCTTCATCTGCGGCTGCCAGGACCTGCACAAGAAACTGGAGCAGAAGATTTCCGAATTCTTCGGCACCGAGGACACCATCCTCTACGCTGCCTGCTTCGATGCCAACGGCGGTGTTTTCGAACCCCTGCTGACCGACCAGGACGCCATTATCAGCGACGCCCTCAACCACGCCTCTATTATTGACGGTGTGCGCCTGTGCAAGGCCCAGCGCTATCGCTACGCCAACGCCGACATGGCCGACCTTGAGGAGCAGCTGAAGGCTGCCCAGAAGAACCGTTTCCGCATCATCGTGACCGACGGCGTCTTCTCTATGGACGGCAATGTTTGCCCGCTGGACAAGATTTACGAACTGGCACAGAAATACGACGCCATGGTGATGGTGGACGAGAGCCACAGCGCCGGCGTGGTTGGCAAGACCGGCCGCGGCGTGACCGAGCGCTACAACCTGCGCGGCAAGATTGAAATCCTCACCGGCACCCTCGGCAAGGCCTTCGGTGGCGCTATGGGTGGTTTCACCACTGGCCGCAAGGAGATTATCGACATGCTCCGCCAGCGCAGCCGTCCCTATCTCTTCTCTAACAGCATGGCCCCCGGCCTGGTGGCCGCCGGCATCCGCATGTTCGAGATGATGAGCGAGACCAACGAACTGCAGGACAAACTGCACGCAAACACCGACTACTTCCTGCGCCGCATGAAGGAAGAGGGCTTCGACTGCAAACCCAGCGAGAGCGCCATCTGCGCCGTGATGATTTACGACGCCGCCAAGAGCCAGCAGTACGCCGCCAAGATGCAGGAGGAAGGCATCTTCGTCACCGGATTCTACTATCCCGTGGTGCCCAAGGGACAGGCCCGCATCCGCGTCCAGATCAGCGCCGCACACGAGCACGAGCACCTCGACAAGTGCATCGAGGCCTTTAAGAAAGTCCGTAAGGAAATCGAAGGCAAATAATAAAGGCAAATCGCAATGTTTTTTCGCGAAGGGTGCAGGGCTTCGGCCCACACCCTTCTTTTTTAAGAAATTGAAAATGACTTTCGCTTGAGCCCGACTAGCCACGGAAAGGTGTGGTCCCGATGGCCCCAGGCACGACAACCCAAAGAATCGCAGTCTGCATGGGTAGACGGGAGCCAGCCACATCTCGAAAAGATGGTTTTATAGGTTCGGGCAATGGCGGAAAAATGTAAAGCATAACATCGCCATGAAGAGAATTAACGTTTACCTTATCATCACCGCCGTGCTGCTCATCGTGCTCGGCGTGGTCTGCATTTTCAACCCCGGGGCCGGCTTTGCCTCTGCCGCCTGGCTGATGGGGCTGCTCATCCTCTTGTCGGGAGTGTCGTCGCTTATCTTCGGCCTCCGCGCACAGGCATTCCTGCCCAATGCGGGTTCCACCACCCTGCTGGCTGTCTTCCAAATCATCGTCGGCCTGATGCTGGGCACCAACATTCTGGCCTCCGAAGTGGCACTGATAGCCGTCTTTGCTATGTGGGTGATGTTCGAAGGCATTTCACTGGCAGTCCTTTCCATCGATTATAAGAAGGGCGGCTATAACCGCTGGTGGCTCATGACCCTGCTGGGCGTGTGCAGCATACTACTGGGCTTCCTGGCTCTGCGCAAACCCGAAACCACCGGAGCCTTCCTCGGCATACTGCTGGGCTTGGGCATTCTGGCAAACGGCATCGTCCGCATCGTCGCCTTCTTCGGCCTCAAGCGCATCGAAAACCGCCTACGCGACCTTAAAGAAAGCGCCACCGCCCGCCCCATCGACAACATCAACCAGTAGCCACCCTCCCCTACAAACCTACCGAAGCCCTCCGACCCCAGCCGAGGGCTTCGCTTTTTCTCTCCCGCCTTCTCCGGACAGAATAAAAATGCGTGAGTGCGGGATATTATAATTGCAGAAATGCGCAGCCTCTCTCAAAAGTAAGGTGTATTGGTAAGGCTCGCCTATGGAAAGGAGTCTGACAAATTATCCCAAACTCACGCATACATACAGTAAACCATGCCTCAGAGTGTCTGCGCTACCTGTTTGCCAACTGGGCTGAGGGGGAGCAGGTAGTAGACTGACATGGGGTCGCGGTAGAACTCGACGGCACCCCAGCGTTGCCAATAGGTGTGGGTCTTGAGGTGGTGCATGACGGGGATGAAGACAAAATCGTAAGCTTGAAGGTCGGGCTTGAGGTTTATTAGCATATCGTAGTTGAGGCGGGTGCCGCGATAGGGATCGGCCACGATGAAGGAGAAGACGGCTATGTACCTGAGGGCATTGAGACGAGCCAATAGCTGAGGCTGCTCGGACACAATCAGTTGCGTTTCCTCCTCTATGCGGTAGTCGCTCATATTGAGGAGCCCGATGGGCTCGCCCTCGGCATCGACGGCCTTGACACTCATGGGCCAGTTGAAATGCAGGTTCGCCACCCAGTCCTCCACCTCAGCGGGGGAGAAACCATATTGACGGACCATCCATTGCACCGTGAGAGGCGCGTCGGCAGAGGTCATTCGTTGCAAACGGTAGTTCATCGGCACTGTATAAGTACGTTGTTGTAGCTGAGCAATATATGGGGATGATAAGAGAGTTTGGACTTGCGCAGCCCCTCCAGTCCCATATCCTCCTCGCGGTTGAGATAGACATATTGCTCGGGCAGATGGGCGGCAAACTGCTGGTTGATGATGTTGAAAGCACCGTCGACGGTGCGGTCGGCCTTCTCCACCATAACGTCGAAGGTGTCGTGAGTGACCGCAGACCCATAGGTGAAGGCAATCATCCGGCCCCCGTCATAGATGCACCCTCCCCGCATGTCCAGCTCCTCCCAGTGGGCCAGCACACGCTCCATGCTCTTCTGCTCGGCCCGCACAGTTTCGTTGTAAAAAGGTATGTCCTGGTGGACTTCGTTACGCCAAAGCATGGATAGTTGACGGCACTCGTCAAAAAGGACAGGCGAAAGCTCGCGGTACTCAAACTCAGGGTGCTCGAGGAGAAACTTGTTGACATGGTTGCGCTTAGCTTTGAGGTTTTTGCCCTTCATCTCGGCGAGTTCCTGCCGCAGGTAGATGTAATCGTACTGCTCCCGCCGAGGTTCCACGGTGGCATAAGCGGGCAGGAGAGTCTTGAGGTGGGCGGCCGCCTCGTCCTCCAGCCCCGTGATGAGGATGTCGGCCCCGACGGCAGCTGCATCGGCACATAGTAGCTCCAAAAGGGGGAGCGTGGGCAGGGAGGCGGAGCAGAGCATATAAGCCCGTCGCCCTTCGATATTGAAGCGGAAAACGACCGACTGCTGGCAAATGCAGACCTCGGTATGGAACCAGAACTGCCACCCGATGAGGTTAGCAAAGGTATAGTTGCAGTTTCGGCGACCGGCGGCAAGGGTGACGTCGCGAACCAAATCGCGATCGGCAAGTGTCAGGGGGTGGAATTCTAATATATTGGTATTACAATCGTTGTGCATTATTCTCTTTCTGAATTAAGGATGGCAAAATTACGAAAAAAAATGTGATTTGCATTTTTGTCGCTCTATGGTTACGCCATTTCAGAATATTTTTGTATATTTGCTTGTTCAAATTATGAGGCAGAATATGCACAATAATCTGAACTTTTGTTTATTATCTAAAAAAGGAGTTTTATTAATAGTTTATAAAATATAATTAGCAATGAAAAGAATTCTAATAGTTGGTGCCGGCGGACAGATAGGTTCAGAGCTGACGCGCAATCTGAGAGACATTTATGGTGACAATAATGTAGTGTGCAGCGACCTTCGACCCCTGAAAGGCGGCGACTACGAGCGCGGACCTATCGAACGCATTGATTCCACACAGGTTATGCAGATTGCCGCTGCCGTGAAGAAATACAACATCGACACCATCTATAACCTAGCTGCCATCCTGAGCGCCACCGCCGAGCTGAACCCCATGCTGGGTTGGAATGTCGGCATTGGCTCGCTGGTCAACTGCCTTGAAGTGGCCCGCCTGTTTGGCTGCGCCGTCTTCACCCCCAGCAGCATTGGTGCCTTCGGTCCCAGCACTCCCCACGTGAACACCCCCCAGGACACCATCCAGCGCCCCAACACCATCTATGGCGTCACCAAGGTGACCGGCGAACTGCTGAGCGATTATTACTTCACCCGTTTCGGTGTGGACACCCGCTCGGTTCGCTTCCCAGGCCTTATCAGCCACCTGACCCTCCCCGGCGGCGGCACCACCGACTACGCTGTGGAGATTTATTACGCAGCCGTCAAGGGCGAGAAATTCGTCTGCCCGCTAAAGAAAGGCACCTACATGGACATGATGTACATGCCCGATGCCCAGAAAGCCATGATTGACATTATGGAAGCCGACCCCAGCAAACTGGTTCACCGCAACAGCTTCAACGTCACCTCCATGAGTTTCGACCCCGAAATCATCTACAACGAAATTAAGAAACACTACCCCAATTTCGAGATGGTCTACGAGCCCGAACCCATTAAGCAGGCCATTGCCGACAGCTGGCCCGACAAGATGGACGACAGCTGCGCCCGCAACGAATGGGGCTGGAATCCTCAGTACGACTTGGAGAAGATGACCGTCGACATGATTGACAACCTCAAGAAGAAACTGCTGTAATTGACGATTAGCCATCTACTGACATGGCAGTGGCAGCCTCCCCAGGCTGGCAGCAACCAACCGGAGGAGATGACCTACCTGCCGTCGTGTTGCAGCCGTAAGACTCGGAATTGTCAATTCAAACCCATTTACCACGCTCCCCCTTCGATGGCCGAAGGAGGAGCGTTCTTTATAAGGGGTAGTTCTAAGGATGAGCCACTATGGTCGCGTCCCCCATATTGAAAAATCCTGAATGGTAATAGCTTGACATTTTTTCTGCGCAAAAGAATGTCAAGCTATTACCGTTCAAGACAATGCCGTATGTCTTCATGGCGTACTGCATTAAAAATTAGATAATAAATCGCTGGGACACCAAGCCCATTTGCATATAAAACCCGATAGTACGGCTTTCTTTAGGCCTGACTTTGACTGCGTAGTAAAATATTTTTTACCCAGCTATGTTTTAATCCAAAATTATTATGTAAATTTGCAATTCTAAAACCCGCCACGCACAGCGGCAAGTTGTGAGCACAGGTTTGAGAATGAGAATAATAATAAACACAAATAATTACATCATGAAAAAGACACTATCATTAACACTAATGGCGGTGCTGTTAGCTGTGGGTTATGAGGCCACGGCCTGCACCAACTTTCTTTTCACCAAAGGCGCTACCCGCGACGGGAGTACCATGATTACCTATGCTGCCGACAGCCACACCCTCTACGGCGAGCTCTACTACCGCAAGGCTGCCGACTATCCCGAAGGCACCATGTTTATGCTGGTGGACTGGGACAGCGGCCGCAAACTGTTTGAAATTCCCCAGGTGGCCCACACCTACAGCGTGGTGGGCAACATGAACGAGCACCAGCTGGCCATTGGCGAGACCACCTACGGTGGCCGCGAGGAGTGCTGGAAGGACGAGGTGAAGGGCATCGATTACGGCTCGCTCATCTATGTCACCCTCCAGCGCGCCAAGAATGCCCGCGAGGCCATCTACTGGATGACCAAGATGGTGGCCGACTACGGCTACTGCAGCGAGGGCGAGAGCTTCTCCATCTGCGACCCAAACGAGGTGTGGATTCTCGAACTCATCGGCAAGCGTGGCGCACCCGTCAAGGCCGACGTGGCAAAGAAACTCAAATATAAATACACCGACGGTGCCGTGTGGGTCGCCCGCCGCATCCCCGACGGCTACGTGAGCGGCCATGCCAATCAGGCCCGCATTACCCAGTTCCCACAGGAAGTAGGCAAATTCAAGAAAGCCAAGGGTAAAGGCCTCCATACCACTATCAGCAGCAACCATATTGACTACCTCTATGAACCCGAGGTGGAATGCGTCTATGCGGCCGACGTAGTCACCTACGCCCGTGCCTGCGGCTGGTTCGACGGCAAGGACGCCGACTTCAGTTTCTGCGACACCTACGCCCCTCTTACCTTCAGCGGCATCCGCGGCTGCGATGCCCGCGTCTACGCCATGTTCAACCGTGTCAACCGCAGCATGCGCAAGTATGAGAAATACGCCATGGGCGATGCCAAAGCCGAGCGCTTGCCCCTGTGGATTCTCCCCGACCACAAGCTGGAACTACACGAAGTTATGAACCTCATGCGCGACCACTACGAGGGCACCGCCATGGACATGTCCAAAGATATGGGCGCCGGTCCTTTCGCCTGCCCCTACCGCTGGCGTCCTATGGGCTTTGAGGTAAACGGACAGAAATATGTCCACGAGCGTGCCACCTCAACCCAGCAAACCGGCTTCAGTTTCGTAGCCCAGTGCCGCAGCTGGCTGCCCAATAAAATTGGCGGCATCCTCTGGTTTGGAGTCGACGACACCTACAGCACCGTCTACTGCCCAATGTATTGCGGCATCACCAAGATTCCCGAATGCTTCCGCGAAGGCAACGGCGACATGCTCACCTATAGTGAAACCTCTGCATTCTGGCTCTTTAACCGGGTGACTAACTTTGTCTACAGCCGCTATTGCGACATGATTGTCGACCTCCAACGCGTACAGAACCGTTTAGAGAGAAACTACATTATGGAAGTGGCCCGCCTTGACGAAAAAGCCAAGAAATCCGCCGACAATGACGAAGCCCTTACCCATCAGCTCAACGACTTTTCCAACCGCATGGCCGACCGCATGATGAAGGAATGGAACCAGCTCGACCGCTACCTACTGGTCAAATACATCGATGGCAACATCAAGAAAGAGAAAGACGGCCGCTTTGAGCGCACCGAGACCGGCAACGCCGCCTTCCCTGCACAGCCCGAATACCCCAAATGGTTCTACAAGATGATTGTCAACGACCACGGCGACATCATCCGTGAGAGATAATGGCCATGAGCAGCATTAAGAAATATCTCTCTCCCATCAACCCAGACGACCTCGGTTTCTACCCCAGCGAATATGCTGTCACTCTCGGTAGCAAAACCAAGGTTTATACCCCAGGCTCAAACCTCCCTCCCATTCCCAAGAGAGGTTTGGTGCTGTTGGGCGTGGAGGAAGACCGCGGGGCCATTAGCAATGCAGGCTGCGCCGAGGCTCCTAACGAAATTCGGCGCTGCCTCTACCAACTGGCCCTTCCAACCGAAGACACTAATATTGTAGACCTCGGCAATATCATCATCGGTCAAATACCCGAAGACACATATTATGCCGTGGCCGAAGTGGTGTCCGCCGTGCTCAACAAAGGCAATACTCTCATCCTGCTGGGCGGCAGCCAAGACCTAACCTTTGCCGCATATAAGGGCTACGAGAACCTCAAACGCATTATGAACATCGCCACCATCGACCCACGATTCGACCTAGAAAACACCGATGAAACCTCATCGCGGTCGTGGCTGCGTAACATCATCATGCAAAGTCCCAACTACCTCTTCTTCCTCACCAACGTAGGCTATCAGTCATACTTTGTAGGGCAACCATACGTAAAACTAATGGACGAACTCAAATTCGACGCCTACCGCTTGGGCGAAGTCCGTCACGACATGCAGCGCACCGAATCCCTACTGCGCAATGCCGACCTCATCTCGCTCGACGTCAGTGCCATCCGACAGAGCGACGCCCCTGGCAACGGCTTCCCCTCCCCCCATGGTTTCTACGGCGAGGAGTACTGCCAAATGATGCGCTTTTCTGGCATGAGCGACAAGGCAAGCTGCCTTGGCATCTTCGAGTACAACCCGTCGTTCGACCGAAACGCCCAAACCGCCAACATGTTGGCACAAGGCATTTGGTATTTCATCGAAGGCTTCTACAACCGCAAGCACGACAATCCCATGCTCAATCCCCGAAGTAGCAAACACTACCTCGTCCAAGCCAAAGAAGGCATGGACATACACTTCTATAAAAGCAAACTCAGCGACCGCTGGTGGATAAAAGTACCCTGCGAGAAAGATGACCTCCGCGAAATCTACTCCGACCAACTTATGCTCCCCTGCACCTATGCCGACTACCAGTTGGCCATGGAAGGCGAGCTTCCTGCCATCTGGTGGCGCTACTTCAAACGACTCAACACCAACTAAATACTAAGCATTGCTATTGAAACAAAGTATTCAGAATTTAGAATTAAAAAGCCCGACATCTGCCGGGCTTTTTTTTAACTAGTTGAGATAAACTTTAATGTTTACGTCTCCGATGCGAATGATCTGAAAACATCTGGCATACTGGAGGATGTTTTGTACAACTTGAGGCGAAGGCTGTACTACCGTGCTTGCAGTTCCAGAGGATGTACTTGAGCTGTCGTTAAATTTATAGTCCTGCATCATACACGCCAGGTTTAAGTTGAACATAGGGTTAATCTCTCAATTCCCTCAAAGGAAATTACACCCTATAAACTCAATTCTGGCCTGTTTATTGTGTGCAAAATGTTAATTAACATTTATTGGGATAGCCCCCCTTGCGTCGAGAACAATACACAACAGAGTAGTGGCATCAGTCACTGTACACAATGCTAGAGCTCTATGTACATATTGTGCTCCTCGGCCAGGCGGCGGAGATTGATAATAGCATAGCGCATGCGACCCAAGGCAGTGTTAATGCTCACCCCTGTGCGGGCGGCAATGTCCTTAAAATCGCACTTGCCATAGTGGCGCAGGATGACTACGCGGCGCTGCTCCGGCGGAAGCATGTGAACCAATTTACGAATATTGCGGCTCGTCTGCTGGCGCATAATGCTCTGCTCCACATTCTCGTCGTGCAGTTTCAGCGTATCCACCACGTCGCAGTCGGGGCGGTTGGGCACCAGCGGCATCTTGTTATTGCGACGGAAATAATCGACTATCAGATTGTGGGCAATGCGCATCACCCAATGGATAAATTTATTCTCGTCCTTGTAGACACCCGAATTAATAGTGGAAATAACCTTAAAAAAAGTATCCTGAAAGATATCGTCGGCCACGTCCTTATCCTTAACGACAGAAAATATATATCCGTAGACCTTGGCCTGATAACGGGAAAGGAGTACGTCGAAACAGGCACTCTTGCCGTTCATATAACCTAATATCAGCTCGTTATCGCTGAGCGTGCTCAATGAATTATCTATCATTTTGTTTCGCTTTTGGGGGTTGAACTGATAATTATGTTTCGATATCGGACGTTTTAGTTTCTACTCAATTTCAATTTGCAAAAATACATATTTTTTTCCATTCAGAAAACTTTTCTACGTATTTTTTGTATTTTTAGTATGTCAAAGTCAAAAAAAATTGCAAAAAAATATTGTTCATAATTCTTCCCCTACTTTCTTTTCTGCCCGGCTAGCAATCCGCAGGCGGCCATAATATCCTCGCCGCGCGAGGCGCGTATGGTGCAGGTGATGCCGTGGCCGTTCAGGTAGTCCTTAAATCGTTCCATCGCCTGTGCCGACGAAGTTTTGAAGGGAGTGTCTGGCGACGAGTGGAACCGAATCAGGTTCACCCGACAATAAAGCCCTTTCAGCAATCGCACCAGTTCGGCTGCATGGCGTGTGTCGTCGTTCAGGCCGCCGAACATCGTATATTCAAACGAAATGCGCCGCTGGCCGCTCCAGTCATACTGCCGAAGCAGTCCGACAACCTCGGCAATGGGATAGGCTTTCTGCATAGGCATAATCTCCTGCCGCTCAACGGCAAACGGATTGTGCAGGCTGACTGCCACATGGCACTGGCTCTCGTCGAGGAAACGACGCAGACCTGGAATGATGCCTACGCTGGACACCGTTATGCGGTGCGGGCTCCAGCCCAGTCCCCAGTCGGCCGTCATCACCTCGGTACTACGCAGCACATTGTCCAGATTGTCCATCGGCTCGCCCATCCCCATATACACTATATTCGTCAGGCGGTCGAACTCAGGAATGGAAAAAATCTGGTTCAGAATCTCCCCAGCGTCCAAATTACCATGAAAGCCCTGCTGCCCCGTGACGCAGAATCGGCACCCCATCTTACACCCCATCTGGCACGAAACACACAACGTACCGCGCTCCCCGTCGGGAATAAAAACTGCCTCCACATACTGCTGCTGCCCGCTTGAAGTGGCAGGGCAGGCAAAAAGGTACTTCTTAGTGCCGTCCTTCGACACCTGGCAGTCCACTGGCGCATGGCGGCCGATAAAGGCAATCTCCTTCAGCCGTGCCCGTGCCCTCAGCGAGAGATTGGTCATAGCGTCAATCTCGTCAACATGCTTCGCATACAGCCAGTCGCTCATCTGCTTTGCCGCAAACCTGGGCATCCCCTCGTTTGCGCACAGCTGCTGCAGCTCGGCCAGCGACATTCCAAAAAGATTGGTCAGCATAACTATTCAGAATTAGAAATCGTAGTAAGGCTCCTCCTCCTGAATCTCCTGCTGGAATTTAGCGCAGTCCAGCTCCACATCCAACGGCACATTCGGCCGGTCGAAATCGCCGCGTGGGAACTTCAAGGCCTTGTCGCTGTATATGCTGCGCATATAGTGCCCAAAGATTGGCAGCGCCTGGGCAGCGCCCTGTCCAAAAGTCATATTGCGGAAATGAATACTGCGCACCTCGCCTCCCGTCCAAATGGCAGTGGCCAGCTTCGGCGTAAGCCCCACAAACCAGCAGTCCGAGTTATTCTGAGTCGTTCCCGTCTTGCCTGCAATGGCGCTGCTGAAATCGTTTAGGTGGTACTTATAGTTCAGTCGCACACCCGAACCACTCTGCACCACGCCCTTCATCAACTCTATCATCATATAGGCCGTGCGCTCACTTATGGCCTCGTGCCGTTCCGGAGTAAAGCGGTCCAGCACCGTCCCCTTGCTGTCCTCAATGCGGGTAATGAATATCGGCTCCACATACTCGCCCTTGTTTGCAAAAGTGGCCATCGCTCCCGCCATCTCATAGACTGTGATTTCCGGTGTGCCCACGCAAATGGCCGGCACCGCGTCTATGTCGCTCGTCACCCCCATCTTGCGGGCAATGCTTATCACCTGCTCAGGCGACCCCTGCTTCATCAGGTACGCCGACACCCAGTTCACCGAGTGGGCCAGTGCCCATTTCAGGGTCACCATCTGGTTCTCACGCTCGTTCGTAGAATTCTTCGGGCACCAGTCAGGCTGCCCCCACTGTTCGAAACACACCTGCGCATTGGGCACCTCCGTGCAGGGGTACATGCCCAAATCCTGCAGCGCCATGGTGTAAACAAAGGGCTTGAACGTAGACCCCACCTGCCGGTGGCTCATCACATTGTCATATTTAAAGTATCTGTAGTTTATGCCGCCCACGTAGGCCTTCACATAGCCCGTGCCCGGCTCCACCGACATCAATCCCACATTGAGAAATTTCTTATAGTACAGCAGCGAATCCCACGGCGACATCAACGTGTCGATATTTCCCTTCCAAGAGAACACCTTCATCTTCACCTTCTCCTTAAAGATGGCGCGTATTTCCTTCTCGCTCTTGCCCTGGTTATGGTGCAGCTGATAGTAGCGGTCCGACCCCTTCATGGCCTGCACCAGTATCTTCTCCTGCTGTGCGGCGTCAATGTCGCAGAAGGGGTTGCCGCCCCGGCTGCGCAACTCGCGGTTAAACTGGGGCTGCACCTCCTTGCTCATGTGCTCCCTCACCGCCGCTTCGGCATAGCGCTGCATGCGCGAGTCAATAGTAGTATATATCCGCAGGCCGTCCTTGTGCACGTCGTAGTGCTCGCCGTCGGTGTTGCGGTGGTGCTTGCACCAATCCTTCATATAGTTTCGTATATACTCGCGCAAATACGTCGCCAATCCGTCATTGTGGCTCTGAGGCGAATAGTTCGAAACATCCAAGGGCTCCTCAAGATATTTCTCATACTCCTCGTCGTTCAAGTAGTCATACTTATGCATCTGCGACAGCACCGTGTTGCGGCGCGCCAGCGCGTTCTCGGGGTGCAGTATGGGACTATAGGCCGTAGGAGCCTTCAGCAAACCCACCAACATGGCCGACTCCGTCACCGACAAATCGCTCGGGGTCTTATCAAAGAAAGTCTTGGCCGCCGTCTTAATGCCGAAAGAGTTGCTTCCGAAGTCCACCGTGTTAAAATACATGGCAATGATTTCCTGCTTCGAATAGTTGTGCTCCAGTTTCACTGCCACCACCCACTCTTTAAACTTCGAGAACACAGTGCCTATCTTGCCCTTGTGCTCGCGCGGAAACAGATTCTTCGCCAGCTGCTGCGTAATGGTGCTGCCGCCGCCACTACTGCTGTGGCGTCCCAACAGGGTCTTAAAAAACACGCGGAAAAGACTCCGTGGGTCAATACCCGAATGCTTGTAAAATCGTACATCCTCCGTTGCTATTAGCGCATTCACCAAATTGGGCGACAACTCCCTGTAGCTCACGTTAGAGCGGTTCTCCACCCCTATAAAGCCCAGTATCTCCCCATCGGCCGAAATCACCTCGGTAGCCTGGTTGCTCTGCGGATTTTCCAGCTCTTCAAAAGAAGGCATAAAACCCAACCATCCCAACGACAGCAGGGCGAAAAAGAGGAAGATAAAAATCCAAATGCCCGCAAATATTTTCCAGGCCTTGCGTATTCTATCGTCGCTCTGTTTTTTCTGTTTCTTAGCCATATCGAATTGGTATTAGGTGTCTCTAAAAATTACTTTCCTACTCGCTCAATGCGAATGCCAACGCTCTTCAACCCCACCACATTAGTGTCGCGCATGCCGTGACCTATCTCAAAGTGGTAGTTGCCCGTGCGCGGAAAAATCACATGGCGGCGGAACACGAAACGGCTGTCCACATAGCGCCCCGTGCGCCTGCCGTACCAGTGCCCCGTCACGTCTGCCAGCGGACACTCCAGCGTGTCGTAGGCCACGCTCCCGTCAGGAAAAGTGGTGTTGATAAAGAAAAACGTATTGGCCTTCGGATACTGCACACTGTTGCGCACGTCGATGTAAAAATCATACACCTGAAGGGTGTCGACCACCTCAACGTCATATTTCAAATAGTCGTTCAAGTTCCAGCCCGTCTCGTCCACATCGCGCTCCACTGCATAAAAGACCGACTTGTCGCAGCCCTGCAGCAGCGTCAGTCCCAGGATAACCACCAGGAGTGTGCGGACGCGTGAACGTTTCAATGTGTCCATCATATTCTTGTATTAATGTCTATATGTGTCAAACGTGTCAATCTTTTTAACGAATTGCCGTCTCTGCCGCATTCAAGCCATTCCCTATTCGCGTTTGTCCTTATTTCCACTGCGGCGGGGATTGTTGCGGGCGCCGCTGTGGCGGTTATTGTTCACCCGCTGCGGCTGGTCGTTCAGGCGCTGCCGCTGTTCCTCGCGTGTGTGGTCGGCGCGGCGCGGCTTCTGGTCGTTCCGTGGGCGGTCGTTCTTCTCGTTGCCCCGCGGACGGTCGCCGCCTTTGCGGGCTCCGCCCTTGCGGTCGTGGCGGTCTGTCTTTGGCGACTCCTCCTCTTTCGCAACCCCGTTGTCGCCCGAATCGTCCGACATCCGGCGCAGCTCGCGCTCAAACTCGGCCGCATTGGTCTCCTGTGCCAAGGCCGCCGTCGACATCAGCTCCACCTGGAAGTCTTCCAACTTCTCCGGGTACTCCTGATTATGGTTCATCTCAATTATCTTCTTCACGCTCTCTGCCGGTATGGCGTAAAGCTCGCTCTCGCCCTCATAGGCATACCACATAATGCCGCGGAAGACATCGGTCTTTTTGTACAGGGCCAGCCCCTTCTGGAACCGAATGGGCGTGTTGGCCGGCGGAAATTTCTTCAGAGCATCGGCATACACCTCGCACTCAAAGTTTAGGCAGCATTTCAGCTTTCCGCACTGCCCGGCAAGTTTCTGCGGGTTGGGCAGTATCTGCTGTATCTTGGCCGCACTGGTCGTCACCGACTTAAAATTCGTCAGCCAGGTGCTGCAGCACAACTCGCGGCCGCAGGTGCCAAGGCCGCCCACCTTGCCGGCTTCCTGCCTCACCCCTATCTGCTTCATCTCTATACGCACATGGAACTCCTCGGCCAGCACCTTAATCAGCTGGCGGAAATCCACGCGGTCGTCCGCCGTGTAGTAGAATATAGCCTTCGAGTTGTCGCCCTGGTACTCCACGTCGTTCACCTTCATCTCCAAATTCAACCGCTGGGCTATCTGGCGGGTCTTCAGCAGGGCGTTGTGTTCGTTCTTCAGGCTCTCGACCCAACGCTCTATATCGGGGGTCTTGGCGCGGCGAAACAGTTTCTTCAGACTCTCCGAGTTCGGATCCACCCGGTGCTTTTTCATCTGTATGCGGCACACCTCGCCCGTCAGGCTCACTATGCCTATGTCGTGTCCCGGCATCCCTTCCACCGCCACTATGTCGCCTTCCGTCACCTCCAGCCCGTCGGGCAGGCGGTAGAAGTCCTTGCGGTTATTCTTAAAACGCACCTCCACGCAGTCAAACGGGGTGCCTCCGGGCTGGCGTATGCCGCTCATCCAGTTTGTCGAGGTCACCTTGCTGCAGCTGTGGGTCTCTATATTGCTCACCGGCTCATACGACCGGGGGCAGTTGCGGCAGCCGCGGCTCAAAAAGAGGCTCTCGTCATATTTCACCCACGGCAGTGTCGGGTCGGGGTCCAGGTAGGGGTCTATCGAGTTCTCTGGCGCCACAAATTCGCCAAAGACATCCGTCTTGTCGTCGTTCTGCTTCTCCTTCTTCTCACGTTCCTTCTCGCGGCGGTCGCGTATAAAGGCCTCCATCTCCTCCGCCGTCGCCACGTCCTCGTCGCCGTCGCCGCTGTCGGCAGCGGATGTCGGTTCCGGTGCATCCTGTGGCTCCTGGGCCGTCTCGGGCTGGAGATTCTCCAATTCTTTCTCTGTGTCTTTCTGCTCTTTCATATAATTATTATTCGTAGTATCGTTGTCGGCCTAGGCCGGTTAATATTAGGTTGAACTATCTATTTTTAATCAGTTTGCTCATCGTAAACGAGAGCTGCATAAAGGTTATCTTGGCGTAGGCGTTGCGCTCAATGGCGTAAATGGCGTCGGTCAGTGCCTGGTTCATCTTCTCCACATTGCGGGTCGTCACCATTGCGGGGAACGAACTGTCGAACTTCTCGTCGCCAAAGTCCAGCTCGCCCGGCAGCGTAATGCCGGCCGCCGTCTTCAGAAAACAGGCCCGCACCGCCTCCTGTGCATATTGCAGAAACTGCTTCTGCTGCTCGCGCCCCAGGGCGTGGGTCTGGTCCACCCAGTTCGAGAGGCTCTGCATATTCAGCTTAAAGAGCAGCCGCATCCACGACACAAACATCGTCGCAAAGGCCGCCCTCTTCTCGGCCCCAAAGCCGCTGGCTATGTCGGGCACCACCACCGTCTGCACTCGCGACAGTATCGTCGAGAGCATCCTGTCGCGGCTCTCGGCCACTAGCAGTATCAAGGTCTTCTCGGTGGGTTCCTCCAATGTCTTCAGCAACTCGTTGGCAGCCGAAAGGTTCATGCGCTCCGCCATCCATATCACCAGCACCTTATAGCCCCCCTCGTATGACTTCAGCGACAGGGTCTTGACTATATTGGCCGCGTCGCGCTCGCGAATCATGCCCTGCTTATTGGCCGCGTTCAGCCATTCATACCACTGGTCCTCCGTGCCGCACTGCCTGTACTGCCCCAGAAAACCTCTGAACTCCTCCTGAAACAACTCCGCGCTCACCCCCGTGCTGCTTGCCGTCGGGGTAGTCACGCTAGGAAACACCAAGTGCAGGTCGGGGTGCACCAGCTCGCGATACTTGCGGCAGTTGGGGCACTCCCCGCACGAGTCGGCCCGCAGCTCCGCACCCTCGGCGTAGTGGCGGCGGTTGGTGCAGTTTAGGTATTGGGCATAGGCTAAGGCCAGCGCCAAACTGCCGCTGGCGTTGGGTCCGAGGAACATTTGGGCATGACTTACACGGCCCGAATCAATTATTTCGGTCAGGTGATTTATCAAAACGCGCTGACCCTCAATATCTTTAAACTGCATTGTTCGCGCAAATTAAATTACAAATATATAAAAAATAAATGACATAACGCATTTTTCGCCCGCCGCCCCCCTCTTTTTCTAAAAAAGGGGCAGGCCCTATCAGTCCTTCTCGGCCTCCCTTCCCGCCGCCTTCGGGCAAAAAGCCGCCGTGGAAGCCTGCCCTGTGGCAGACACCCTCAGTGTTCTTCAGAATAAGCGTGTGTGTGAATCTATGCGCTTTGAGGTACTTTGCCGAGGGGCGCAGCAACCGCCCGCCTCTTCTCAACCCGAAACAGCCAGCCCCCCTCTACAGCCGCGAGAGCCGGATGGAACCCTCTTCGCCCACCTCGGCCTTCACGCCAAAGACGGTGGCTATCCGCTCGGCCGTCAGCCCTTCGCGCATGTCGCCCTTATAGAGCACCTGCCCCTGGTGCAGCAGCAGCAGCTTCTGGCAGTACTGCAGTGCCATGTTCAAGTCGTGCAGCACTATCAGCACTGTCTTGTGCTCCTCGCGGTTAATCGTGCGCAGCAGGTCCAGTATGTCAAACTGGTGCGAGATGTCCAAATTCGAAATCGGCTCGTCCAACAGCATGATGGGAGTCTGCTGTGCCAGTGCCCGCGCCAGCATCACCCGCTGCAGCTCGCCACCACTCATCTCGCTGGGCCGCGCAAAACGCAGGTGCCATGTATTGGTCTGCCGCATGCACTGCTCCACTATCTTCCAGTCGCGCTCCGACTCGTTCTGCAGGTGGCGCTGGTAGGGGTTGCGCCCCATCAGCACCGTCTCAAACGCCGAGAACTCAAAGTCGGTCTGCGGATGCTGCCGCACGAACGACATGCGCTGTGCCAGCTCGCGCGCCTTGTAGTGCTGCACATTCGTGCCATCCACCACCACCTCGCCCTCCTGAGGCGTGAGCATGCCCGACACCAGCCGCAGCAGCGTGGTCTTGCCGCTTCCGTTGGCCCCCATCACGGCGTAGAACCCGCCCTCCTCAATCGTAAAGTTCAGACCCTCCAGCACCGGCCGGGTGCCATAGCGGTAGGTAAGATTTTTCACTTCTATCATAGCCCTCCCCCCGTCAGTAAGTCTTCTTATTCTTATACAGCAGATAGATAAACAGCGGCGCGCCCACCAAGGCCGTCAGACATCCTACCGGCAGCTCGGCCGGTATCATCAGGGTGCGCGCCAGCGTGTCGCACAGCAGCAAGAACGTCCCGCCCACCAGCACCGCCAGCGGCACCACCCGCCGGTTGTCCGGTCCCGCCACCAGGCGTATGCAGTGCGGCACCACCAACCCCACAAAACCTATCACTCCGCACGTCGACACGCAAAAGGCCACCATCAGCGTCGTCACCAGCAGCAGCCGTTTCTTCACCTTCTCCACCTCCACCCCCAGGCTCTTTGCCGTCTCGCTGCCGGCCAGCAGCAGGTTCAGGTCGCGGCCGTAGTACACCACCACGGCCGTCCCCGCCACCACCACCGGCGCCACAAAGGCCACATCCACCCACGACGCCGAGGCAAAACTGCCCATGGTCCAGAAAATGATACTGTCCATCTTGTCCTGGTGCAGCACCATCAAAAACGAAATGACCGCCGAAATCAGAAACGTCAGGCACACCCCTGTCAGCAGCAGCGTGGTGGCATGCATGCGGTTGCCAATGGAGGCAATACGGTAGATAATCAGTATGGTCAGTATGCCGGTGGCCAAGGCACAGGCGCCCACGCCCAGCAGAAAGGTCTGCAACCCCAGCAGTATGGCCACAGCCGCACCCAGCGAAGCGCCCGACGAAATGCCCAGCACGTATGGGTCGGTCAGCGGATTGCGAAAAATAGACTGGTAGGCCGCGCCGCAAACCGACAGAGCCGCACCCACCAGCACCGACAGGATGATGCGGGGCAGACGCAGATTCCAGAAGATAGGCGACTGCCACATCTCCTCCCACGTGAAACGCACCGCCCCCACCCTGGCACTGAAGAGCATCACCGCCAACAGCACCACCGTCAGCACCGCGTACCACGGCCCCACATGCCTTATCAGCCTTTCTCGCCGCATACTGACTCCGCTCTATTCCAGCATATCCTTCATCGTATAGTACCCCTTGCGCCCCTTCATAAACTCGCAGGCCAGCACAGCCCCCAGGGCCAGCCCCCGGCGGCTCTTGGCCGAGTGGCGCAGCGTGAGGGTGTCAACATCGCTCTCATACACCACCTCGTGTATGCCGGCCACCTCTCCCTCGCGGACAGAGGTGATGGGCACCACATCCTTCTTCAGGCGGCGGTGGCGACCCTCGCCGTCCTTCAGCTGCCACTCCTCCTTTCGATCCAACTCCTCTATTATGTCGTTGGCCAGCGTAATGGCCGTGCCGCTGGGAGCATCCAACTTGTGCACGTGGTGGGTCTCGGTTATCTCCACCTGATAGTCCTCGTAGCGGTTCATCAGCTGCGCCAGCCGCCGGTTCAGATCGAACATCATGTTCATGCCTATGCTGAAATTGGACGCCACAAAGAGGGCCTGGCCCCGCTGCTGGCAGTCGTGCACCACGCTCTCCAGCTGGTCGTACCAGCCCGTCGTGCCTACCACCACCGGCATGTCCAGGTCGAAACAGCGCATAATGTTGCCCACCACCGTGGCGGGGGTGGAAAAGTCGACCGCCATGTCGCACTCGCGCAACGCCTCCAGCTTATTCATCCAGTCATCCTCGTCGTCGATAGCAACGCCTATCTCGTGTCCGCGGTCCTCGGCAATGGCCTCTATGGCCTTGCCCATTTTGCCATAACCTAATAGAGCTATTTTCATATCACAATTCTCATAAAATGAATTTGCAAAGATACAACTTTTTTTTCAATTATCCCAAATCGGTCATTAGGGTTTATGGCAGATTAGTATTTGTTTCGAGAAGATTGGCCGCATCGCTGGTGAACGTTGCGTAAAGCTCGGCAGAGAAATCAAGCTTTCTCTGCCGAGCCTTGGTAACGTCATGAAACATAAAGAAATGCTGATATGGCATGAAAAGACCTATAGAAGAGGCATTTTCAAACCCTATGACCGATTGGGGGATTATAACTGAGCGAAAATTGGACTTATTTTATCACCAGATTCTGGGTGGAGGTGGCTTGGGGGGTGGCCACGGTGACGAAGTAGTGGCCGGAGGGGAGGAGGCGCAGGTCTAGGGTAGGCTGCGCGGCAGAGACCTGTCGGCGCAGCACTTCGCGGCCTGTCAGGTCTCGGACGATGGCAGTGGCCTGGCTGTCGGTGAGGCCGCCAAGGGTGAGGGTGCCGCGGCAGGGGTTGGGATAGGGATTGAGCCATGAGTGTGTCTCGTTAGGGGCGATGGACTCGTCGCACCAGTCGGCAAAGACGGTGTTCGCCCCATGGTTGATGGCACGGGAGAATTCGTTGTGACTGCCGCAGGGGGCATACACCGTGTCGCTCTTCCAGAAAGGTTCGCCATAGGAACAAGGCACTTCTGGGCTGGCGAAACGCACTATTCTGCTCCTGACGCAGTGGTGGCCAATCGTGTCGGGCGTTTGAAGAAATCCAAGTGACCCAACAACCAAGCTTACGCTGGCCCAGCGGCACCGACCGCTCGACCAGCTGTGCTGCAGGGGGGGCTCAGGCGCTGCACTGCCTCGGAAAGTACTTGCCAGAAACTTGATGCTGAAGCGAGGATCTAATGAGGATCTAGAGAGGATGTAACAAGGATCTAGCGAGGACACAGCGAGAAAGAGGAGCAGCTAGGGATAAGGTAGCTACTTTGTGGAGTAGATGGGACTCGGGGTGCGCCGTCGGCTCGGCCGACAACCCGCACATTTGGACCATCTGCTACAAAGAAAAAAGAAAGAGCCTGAGCTCTTTCTTTTGTTGTGGAGTAGATGGGACTCGGGGTGTGCCGTCGGCTCGGCCGACAACCCGCACATTTGGACCATCTGCTACAAAGAAAAAAGAAAGAGCCTGAGCTCTTTCTTTTTTTGTGGAGTAGATGGGACTCGAACCCACTACCTTTTGATTGCGAACCAAATGCTCTACCAGATGAGCTACTACCCCTGTTGGCAATTACGGCACCCGTATATCTGTCCTTCTCACTAAATTGCGCTGCAAAAATACGCTTTTATTTTGAATTAATACGAATTTGCATACTTTAATAATCATTACAGCATGCACAAACCGCTGGTTTTCTATTTATTGTACCGCCATAGATAATTACGTCACTCCCCTACCCACCCTCTGACAAGAGCCATTGGAGCGGGCAGAAATTCCATTGTAGGCATGCCCAATGACCGGTTTGGGTAAAACAAAAAAAGAGGTTCATTGGAACCTCTTCTTTTGTGGAGTATATCGGAATAAAATTATATACGCATTCTTTTTGATAAGTAATTGCTCAAATATATTTTACATATAATTTCCATCTAATTGACCATTAATGATATTTAATGGATAATTAATGGTAATTCGTGTTTATAAATATGCACATTAATTTTGACTACTTACTTAACATCGTGTTCAACTTACTTTCAAAAAAATCTTTGAAAAGAATTATCCTATTTCCTGCATTACCTAAAAAAAGCAAGTGCTGGAAGTCTTTTTGCTTGTTGTGGAGATTGGTTTCAGCCATCTTCTCATCAAGGGATGCCTTTAATTCTTTTGGTGTGCTGATGCCGCACCTCTTTTCAAGAAAATCGTAGTCTGGTTCTGCCTGTTGCCACAAGAAAATGGTGTCGTAGAAGTCTCGCCCCTTGGCACGTGCTAACAGTGCAGAGAGTTTCATCGAAAGCATCACACTTTTGGAGGGCACACTGACTGTAAACAAGAAACCGTTGCGATTGACTATGGCTGTTTCCGGCACGTAGGACACCCCTTGGTCCTGGGCCTCAATCTTCATCAGAAAACGCTCCTCCCGATGTCCTGTTAGGTTCATTTCAAACAGCAATCCAGGAAAATATATATTTCTGCGATAGGCGGTGAGCCGTGCGTTCTCTTTGTCTCGCACCTCCGTTGTCAATCCATTGCCACGCAGGAAGTCAATCAAATCATCAGTCATCTGTATGAACTCGTCATACGAAAGATTCTTGCAATCGAAATCCAAGTCTTCGGAGAATCGGTCGATACCGTGGACCAGTCTCAAACATGTGCCACCGATGAATACTAGCTTGGGTGCATAGTGAGTTTGCGACAGATGTTCCAGGGTAAGTAACTCAACATATTCTTTCAGAATATGCTTGTGGAAAGAGGCGTTCTCGGCAATTGGCTTAGGGTAATAAGGCAGTAGCTGTTTGATGTCAATCATTGTCGTAGGTTTTTAGTAGTAATTCAACTCGGTTTATAAGTGTTTTCTTTGCTGTCTGCTTTGCATAAGCTATGATTTTTTCTTTGTCAAGTTCCTCCTTTATCCACCATGTGTCAACTCTCAAATCGAGCATTGCGTCAGCAGTGTTATATTGAGGGTACAGGTAAAACAAATCAATGATGGCTTTCTCCGGTTCAGCGACAAGATAGCTGCCACCCCTTCTGACGGGTTCCTGCTTGTAGCCAAAGAACAATTCAGGCTTAACAGTCTGGTAATGGAACTGGCCAAAGGAGTTGCTGTAAGAAGTAGTACGATTGGAGGTTACGCAAGTGATTTGCGTCACCGCTTCAGGGATGATACCGTAGATAGACAATGCCGTGTGAAGACTTATGTACGAGGGCGAATAAATTTTGCCCGCAATAAACCGTGCCATATCCGGTTCTCGTTGCAACTCGCTGAAAGCATACCAGTCTTGGCGTAATTTGGTTATATAACCCTTTTTCACCCATCTTGAAAGGGCTCCAGGATCAAAGTTGTTCTTCCACGCTCGGAGCTGGTAGATACTGAAACAGCCTACATCTAACCATTGTTCTCTAAACTGCAAATAATCCATTATATTCTATTCAAAAGAAAATGCAAAAATACATATTTTCTTGAATATAACAAAATTTTTATCTCGGCAAACACCGTCCAAATCAACGAAACGCTGTCAAAACGCTGTCAAGACGCTGTCAAAACCTCACTATTGAAATGGATCACAGAATAATGTGCTATATATATATCGATTATATGAGTGTATCGTGTCAAGAACAAGAAAAAATAAGAAAATATGAACACAAAGAACATTAGCGACCTACTCGGAGAGTACTCTGGGGAGAAGAATGAAGCGAAGCCGAAGTCAACCATCGCGAGGACTATTGAGAATTGCAAAAGTTTAGGTATAGAGGAGATAGATACCGACAATGGAGCTATACCTGTCGATCAGCTGTGCAAGGCTGACTGTCCGTTTAGAGGCGATGGGGGGTGTCCTATCGATAAGGTGATAGAGCTCGATAATATGGGTGCCTTGTGGGGTGAAATGGAACTACTGCAATGGTACTCTACAGGAAAAACCAAGTGTCCTACTGCGGATGCAATGATTAGTGATTTTCTAGACGAGGACACTTACTCAGGCAAAGAACTCGGAGCGCACCAGTTTGCCTATGCCCTCATAGTCCTCGGATTTGGTGCGCCCCTTGATGCCGTGAAGGGATGGCTGCGCGAAGCTGTCAAAAACGGAAACACAAATGCAAAGAAATTACTGCAAAAGCTAAAATAATAAGCCAATAACCAAATCTGATTATGCAGCGTACTTACACAAAACCCGCCGACAGTAAAGAGTGCCGTCCGAAAACTGCCGGGGAGGTGATTATAGAGAATTTGAAGAAGGACGGCGATGTGATAGGCATAGAAGTAGATGGCGAGAAGTGGTCCGTCGAAAAGCTATGTCGCCATGAAGAGTGCCAATATTGTGAGAGTGCCCCATGCACCTCGCTATCGAACTCCAGAATGTCGATGCTTACTATGGCCAGTGTGAGCTTATGGTGTATCTCGAAAGCCATGAATGTCCGTTGGCTGTTGTGATGATAGATGAGTTTTTAGACCCCAAACAGAACACGCCGAAAGAACTAGCCTGCCACGAATTTGTTTATGGATTTGTGTGCTTGGGGTTGGGGGTAAAGGACGGACTGGACTGGATCGAGAAAGCTGCGAAGGATGGTAGCAGAGAGGCGAAGCAGTTCCTGAAACACTTAAACAAAAAGAAATGAAGAAAATGTTAACGACGATTTTGACGCGGCTTTTTGGAAATGAATTAGGCCGCAAAACAGAAGAAATGAAACCGGGTAAGCAGGGTGTCGAAATAATTATACAGCCTGTGGAACCGAAGAAGACACGTTATAATGACCCCGACCTGATTATTCTCGCCGCAAATTTTGGTGAGTTAGAGGCCGGGAAGGTTATTACTATTGAACTGAATGAGGCGGCGAGATTGCTAGGTCGAAAGAGAATACGGCTGGATGCGTTCAGTGGCCTCATCAAGAAATTGCACAATGATTATGGCGTTGAGTTGAAGATATACTCACGCAGAACAAAACTTAATGAAAGAAAGGATTGAATATGCCAAATTATACAGAAAATATTGCTAATCTGACACCAGTATTCAGAAATGCAGTTGAGACTTTTATCCCTCAGTGGCTAAACTCTCTGCTCCCCTATTTCCGAGAAGCGATTGCAAGAAATGTTGACATTATGGAAATGGCGAATGTTATTGGGTGTAATGGCCAACACTATGTATCTGACGGGATTTATTATTACTATAGTGTCAACGGTTCCGGCCTCAAAGTCCTGTCTCTTGACGGTAGCAACAACCACTACACAAGGACTGGATTTAGGGAATGCCTTATTGAAATGTTCCCAGACCTTGATGTTAGCCCTAATCCTGACATGGGAAAATTCAGTGAGTTAATAAAAAACTCAATGTACTTCAATCATTATCTGTGGAGAATGAATAACCGCAAACCTCCCTACGATGATTTAAACAATAAGATTGACGCATATTTCAAGCAACTTACAGGGGATGACAATGTGGGGTTTTCGTTAAGTAGTACGTCGATGCTTTACTTCAATCCGAGGGCTAAGATGTACATTAACAACAATTGCTCATTTTGGTAAAAAACGAAGGCAGTATCAGATAATTGGTACCGTCTTTCTATTTGATTGCAATTAGTTGTGTTTTTCTCGGACGGCGTAATATCAAGATGTTATTTTGACGTTACGAAGGAAATGTTTGGTCGGGTTCAGCATATTCATTCCAGAATGCCACAGCTTTGTCTTTCTCCCCACAAGCCTGATAGATGCGCACGACGTTATTCACTAATGTATTGTAAAAGGCAGTTGGAATAGGTACATCCTCATTAGACAAGAAGGTTCTCCAGCCCTCCTCAATGAATGATTTGGCCTTTTGGGGCAACTCTTTTCCTTCATACGCCATTGCCAGGTGCTGATATGCTAAAAATGTTTGATACGACCAGTCTATTGCGCTGTATTCAACCATAGACCGGCGGCAAATATCCAATCCTTCCTTAAATCGCTTCTCTGCATCGTCATACTTATGTAGGCCAAGTTCAACAACACCCATCACATCAAGTGTACCCACTACATATTGAAGATAGACCACAGGAGTTTCCTTCGACAGCTCACGAAACAACTCAAGTGCTTTCTCGCAACAATTGAGAGCGTCTTCCTCGCAGTCTTCGTAAAGGGTAAACTGACTCCCCATGAAGAAGTACAATGCTGCTTCTATGGCGGTGCCGTCCACTTGTTCAAATTCTGCATTCACAGCGTCGACAACATCCTCCAATGTGCTGTTTTCGTCATCTGCGACCTTTCCACATCTGTCTATGGCGTCACATTCCAGCGTGATGGAATAAGGCCATGCCGGATAACGCAGCCCGTGTTTAAGAAAAGGTCTGTCTCCAAAACCTCCACGCATACCCTCATACCAGATTGAGCCGTCATCATGAGCGAACCTAATTTTTGCGGGAGTATGACTGGCCTCATACTCAGCCATCATCTTGTTGAACTCTTCATAGTCTTGGTCTGAAAGGACTTTCTTCTTTGTTGCCATAATGTATTGTTGTTTTGTTATTTTTATTGATCACCAGCACTTTGTTCTAGTCTTTCCAAGGCCGATTGGGCATCTTTATCGCCATTTTCTGCGGCTTTCTGGTACCATCCTCGGGCCAATTCATAATTCTTCTCGACCCCTTTGCCCTCTTCGTACATCAGGCCAATATTGTATTGGGCGGTTTTGTCTCCTTTTTCTGCGGCTTTGTGAAACAATGACAGGGCTTGGTTATAGTCTACTGGCACCCCTTCTCCGTTCTTAAACATATATCCAAGAGCATTCTGTGCCACTGAAATGCCATGTTCTGCCGCAAGTTTTAGCCAATGCGCTGATTTGTCGTAATCTATTGGTACCATTTCTCCTTTATGGTACTCCACGCCAAGAACCAGTTGTGCTTTGGAATCGCCATTCTCCGCACTTAATCCAAGCCATCTCAATGCTTCTTCACATTCTTCCAGGGTACATTCTTTTTGCTCATACAGCAGGCAAATGCCAAGATTTGTTTGAGCTTTCCAATGTCCCTGCTCCGCCGCTCTCCGAAACCAATGTATTGCTTCTTCGACGTTTCGACAGTCGTTGTCTTCGTCAGAATATATTACGCCCAATATGAATTGAGCTTTGACATCTCCTTGCTCCGCCCAGGCTTTTAGCAGTTTGACCTTTTCGTCTTCAGAGGCTTGTTTGTATTTATTCCAATCTACTATGTTTTCCATTGCGATTCAATATTATTTGTCTGTTTCAAATGATGAACTGTGCATTTTGAACAGGTTGTAGTACGACCTCATGTTTTCAAGTTCATACCATTTTGCCGTTTGTACTGGTGTGGCATCAAGGTTGTATATCAATGCGTCAGGCAATGAGAGCAAGAAAGGTGAGTGGGTGGCAATGACAAGCTGGCAACGTCCTCTATGGGCAAGATTGTATAGCTCGTGAGCCAGCACTTGTTGGGTTTCTGCCGATAGACTGTTCTCCGGCTCGTCCAGCAGCACAAGCGAATTCTCCTCAATCTGTTCAACAAAGTACTTGAAGCCAGACTCGCCATTGCTCATTTCCGCATGTTTGCGATAATCCATAGTGCGTTTGATGAATTTTGACATAGTAAGCGACTTAGGTACGTGTTCCATTGCGAAATACTGCTGTGATACACCATTTATCTCTATGTCCTTTTCAAGATTGCGCTGCCTAGTGGCAAGTATGTTATTGAAAACATCATCGCTGACAATTATCTTACCCCTGCGTATGGCTGATGGTGCAATATACTGGTCGGTCAACTCAAACCCTCCATTCCCCTTGCAGTAAGCATCGAAAAAGGGACTGGTGTTAAACAACGACAACCGCTGCAATTCCAACTTTTGAGCAATTACATTGAGTAACGTGGTCTTGCCCGATGCGTTGTTCCCATAGAAGATGGTGATGTCCGAGAACTCGATATGACAGAAACCCCTGTTATAGAACGTCTTCCACGGATACCAGCTGCGATGAATGGTTCTGTTGTCAAACTCAGCCCTTAGCTTATCATATACATCGGGAAGGTCTTTGGGGGCATATGGTGAGGGTGAAAAATACGCATCAACCCATGTATCTTTTGGCAAATTGAATGATTTGAGATATATCATGTCTGCTTATTTTGTTTGCAAAGATACACCCTATTTCGCTGTCGTTCTGATAATGTAGACAATTATAGAAAAAGTTCTGCGTCGCTGCATAGACGGTAGACTTGGTTGGAGATCCAGTCCGAGAGGTTGGTGACGTTGCGTTTGTTGCTGCCAATGTTGAATATGTTTAGCGGAATCTGATTGCCAGAAATTAGCCTCACTTGGCAGGATTGAGTACCCGTTGCCACCACATGCACCTCTATCTTCTCACCTAATGCCAATAGCGATACTCCATGACGAGCGGTGATGACAAAGGTTCTCTCGTCGCAACGGACATGATGAAACTCGCCGCACCTTTCAAAGGCACGTTTGACGGCTGTATAGGTACGGCGAGCGTTCTGCGGAAAGTCGATGGTGTTGGATTTACTCATTTCAACTAGAGCAGTACAACACCAAGGATAATTACAACAACTATCACTGCGGCCAATATTAGAATCGTTCCGCGTTTACTCCGGGGCTTGGGCTGGGGTTGGTCGATTAATGGTGTCGTGGAGGGCGTAATCTGCTTGGGAGTGATTGAATAATCTCCAAGCGGCCAAAACTCAACCTCAACTTCTTGATAGTATGATTCTGACTGTTTGATTGTAAAATTAGAAGATTTATCAAATGTGGCGTTAAGCGAAGTTGCAACAGCATTCACCTCAGCCTCTACAGTCAGTTTTTTCGAACCATATACGGTTTCTGATTGAGAAGTTGCAATGGTGAACTTGTCTTTAATGAGCCTTCCCTCTAATCGGCTAATGACTTTTAGTTGCCATTCTTGACGATGATGATACCATACAATATCAGCTGGAATACACGGAGGCATATCCTTTGAGCATTGAAAATCGCGTTGTTCGGAGAACTCACGATGGATCATTGTGTCCAAAGAACTGCTAGACTGATTCCCGACATGGGCACTTCCTGAATACCCATTATGGCTACCACCACCTTTCACGTCAATTGAATCTTCACGCGATTCTCCTTGTTGGTTAGTATGGGAATCGCTCAAAGAGATTCGCTTTGCACCGAGATAATCCATTATGTGGCAAAATTCATGAAGCTCGTCGCGAAGCAGTTCTAACTGGTATTCATTTGCAGGAATATAGCAATCGGGCTTGTACGGATGGCAGATATACAACACATTTTCTTGCGGTACACCGATGATTTTAATATCTGTGGGCAAATCGGATTTGGGGAGCAATCTTATTGTCTCAGGAATGAATTTTAATTTACCGTCGATATTCCCATCTAGCAAGTAAACAAAGCGCCTCTGATCAACCGGCATGGAAAGGAAATCGGTAATGTAACGATTCTGTATTTCCAAGAATCTGTCATGGTACTGTTCCTCTGTGTATAAGCCTATCTGGTCGTCTGTCGAGAAATCCTTATATTTTATTAGTGAAGTCAATGCGGCGAGGGCATCGGAGCTATTCCTACCAACACCCATGACATAACCCTTTATTGCCTGTGAAATTGACTTGTCGGGAACGATAGACAATGCCTCCTTTGCGAACGACAATGCCTTGTCCCGGTTGTTCAATTCGTGATAGGTGGCTGCCAAAAGGTTGTAGAGGTACAACTTTGAAAGTTCGAAGTTGCGTTCATCGTTCAGCTTCAACTGGACTTGACGAGCAAAAGATTCAAGTTCTTTTGGTCCTTTCTGGCACACCTCTCCGAATTGCTCTGCCATTCCCTTTGTCTCAACATATATTTCGTACTGACAAACGTCTTTTATTTCATCATCATATACACTCCACTTGTTACCACACCTGGGGCACACAAATCTGTAATTATCTCCATCTACAAAATCTTTCATGCCTCTACCTATGCCGACAATAGCCCCCACATCCCCAACAACTTCTTCTCCAACCTTACCCAAACCAACTTTACTAAATAATTTATTCCCAATCTTTGAGGCACTCTCAGCTGTTTCTTGTGCGCTACTAATGAATCTTCCAAAAAGATTTTTCTCTTCGGCCTCACTCCATGTGCCACAATTGGGGCACTTGTTGATAATTTTTTTTGCCATGATTATAGGACTCCTATTTCGTGTAATACTTTACGCCATTCTTCTGTGCTATTGGTTCTATTGAAAATTTCTTGAACCCGCCTTTTTTTATTGTTGTTTTCCGATATTACGTCAGGTTCATTGCTCATCTGTTTACGCTTATCCAACTCATCCATTACAGATTTCAGTATTTGCTTTGCGACATTCACAAGTTTCTCGTACTCTGTTTTAAGTTGGTCATTCAAGTCGTCGAGTTCTTTGGTGCATTCCCCATTTGCTTTGTTTGATTCGTCATTTAGTCTTTCGCATTTTTGACGATATGAATCCTGAAGATTTTGGAATTCATTTAATCTGGAATTGAGTTGTTCTGCAAAATTTTCTGCCATAATTCATAATATTAAAGTTTCTTGATTTCATTAGCTCGTTCTTCTGTTATTCCCAGCATGTCACGGAGGCGGTTGAGCATCCGGCGTTCTTTCTCGGAAATCTGACCGTCTTCGGTGGCATCACGATAGGCTTCGAGGTACTCTTTTTCTTCATCGGTCAATTGAGGTGTCGATAAGGATGCCTCCAATTCAGCGGCACGAGTTTCGCTTATGCCAAGTCGCTCACGTTGCATATTAAGCAAGCGACGTCCAGTCTTTGTTATCTCACCATCTTCCAGACACTCTTTCACTTCGTCGATATACTTCTGTTCATTGGATGTGAGTAAGGACTCTTGTGATGTCGTTGGTGCTTCTCTGGTTAGTTGTGATAGTGGGGCGAACTTCACACTGATGGCAAGCACAGCGTTCTCCTGTTGCTCAAACTTGGATTCTTCCGTCTTCTCAAAAGCAAGATCTATCCCTGCGTACAAGGTTTTTAGTTCGCCTTTAATCTCGTTTAGTTCCCTACTGTCAACCACCTGTGTTTTCTTTGTCTCAATACGCTCTTCATGGGTTAGCAAACCACCTTCCATTCGTTGTTTGTATAGTTGTTGCCAAGAAGACTCTTGTCTGAACCATATTAGATCCGATGGCAATGCTGCTGGTTTATGTGGGTTATAAGTCTGGTGTAAACTAACCGAACGACTAATTTCTTCCAACAAGCGTTTACTGTATTCAGAACGATTGCTTGCATTTACATTGTTTCCATCGTAGGATAGTCCACCTGATATGTTATAGTTCCCGGATTTGGTAGAGTCTGTCAAATTACTGTTCAAACAATTAATTTTGATTTCTGTAGCCCCCAAACTCTGTGCAAGCCAACAAAACTCCCTCACCTTTTCCTCAATGAGTTCCAACTGATAGTTCTCTATGGGGAAATACCTATTTGTCTGTAATGGGTGAGCGATATACATTTCATTTACTTTAGGATGCCCCATCGGGAACGACAATTGAGCCAGTTTCTCTCCAAATCTTAAAACACTAAAGTGCTCTTGGTTGAGACTCTGAATATCTTTCATTATGAATATGGCTCTTCTGTCCTTGTAGGGTATTTGGAGAAATGAATCCATATATTCATCATCAATGGATTTAAACTGATTCTCAAGATATTCTATAGCGTCAACATTTTTCCCTTTAATTTGCATTGTCTCATCAATAGAAACCGTTTCTATTGCATTCAATAAACATTTTCGTGCATCGGTTATTTCGCCTGCATGCTTATGAATTAGATACATGTCATACATGCATTTCCACTTAATATAAGAATGAGGTGCATCCTTTGAGGCAAGTATTGCTCTTTCGATATATTTCCTAGCATTCCTATAGTCCGATTTCTTTTCTAAAATTCCATCACCTACGACAAAGTTTAGCAAGAATACACGATTGAATTCTGTTTCTTTAATCACCTTATTATAGCAAGTTAGCAACTCAATAGCCTTATCTGTTTGATTCTTACTTATTAATTCACTTAACAACTCGGGTAATGTCCATGAATCATATTGTAATCCACAGTTATTACAGCGGAGAGAATATCCTTTACTTGATACAATTGATATTGCTGCTGTTTCTTTTCCGCATTTAGGACAAGTCCATGTAATCCATTCATAGTCCTTGTCATCTAATAAAATATCGATTATGTTTTTGAAAAAACTCATAGATTACCAAATAATAACATATTTAAGACACCTGTAATAAAGGCCATTAATTCATTTTCGCTGTCGAAATATTTATTTTCGATTTGAAAATAGTTTTTTGGTATTTTGTATTGTTTAAATCCGTTTTTTGATATTACGAGATAATGGGAATCGAAGACAATTTCTTTTATTTCTGATAGATAAATAACAGTATCTTTTCCCATACATATTGTTGAATCCTGAGGGAAATAGATTGCATTCTTTGTTGCAACAATGCCTTTCTGCACCATTTCTTTGGTAATATTTTTACATATGCAGATGGTGGACTGATTGATAAGTAATGGAATCCAACAAAAAACAATTGGTTCTTTTCCCTCAATTCCAAAGCACTTACGAAGTGCTGCCGTTCTTTTGAAAAAGAAAACTTTTTTGAGCAAACTGCATTCTATCCTCATTGTCGTTAATCATCCAATTCTTTGAACGTCTAAATATGCCATACTCAATGCTCCAGCCTTGCGGATGTCGATGCCGTAGATACGCATGAAGGCATCGGCGACGGCCTGGCCTCCGTTGGTGGTGACGGGGTTGGTGATGTTGTTCGTTACCACATCCACGCTCATGCCACGCTCGACGCGGATGCCACTTGTGAGCTTGCTGCTCTTGACGGTTACTCTGTATACCATATCGTTAAGATTTAAAGGTTTATATTTTTGCAAAATTACTTGATATTCGGTTCTGTTTTTCAGTTATAGACAATTATAGATAAAATTACAGTTGGTCGGGTAGTGTAGGGTACAGTTTATGGAGAAGTTCTTTCAGGCGGTAGTCGGCACCACGGGCATAACTACTATCCCGGTCGGCAACCCACTTTGGTCCAAAAAAGAAATTCCGCATCTTACGGTAGTTGGCTCTCTCCGTCATATTGCGTACCAGATAGATAAGCTCGTATGAGTTGCCGTTTTTGCCGTGCCATTCGATAGGCGCAACCTTCGCAGGACGCATACGGCCAGAGAAACGGTAGGCGAAAAGACGTTTGACGGCAGGGGTAGAGTCAATATAGCCCAACTGCGATAATGTGTTTACAAGTAATTCGAACTGTCCGGAACCAGCCTTTACTACGTCGGGATGCAGCCCAAAAAACTCTTCGAAGTGGTCTGATTCGTTACGAATCGAGAAATAGTCATCGAGCAGGTTGAACTCACCGTCGATGCTGCCGCCACCATTCAAGATAATCGGCTCAATCTGTTTGCGTTCCTTTGGCTTGAAGCGGTCGTGGTTGTCGCGATAGAAGGAACACAGGCTGTCGAAAGCATCATGGTTATATTGTTCAAGTTTTTGCAAATAAGATTCCTCGTCGCCACCATCGAGATAGGGTTCCACCGCCTCGCTCAGTTTTTGGGAAGAGTGGCTGATGGGATGCTGTTCGTCACGGAGCATACCGGCTACAGCATCGAGGCTGGAAACAATATCCTCATCTGATGGGTCTGCTTGGTGGATTTTCAAAGGCCAGAGATATTCACAAACGGAACTCGTCAGTCTCAGGTCGCATTCGTTGGTGTCGATGATATTTGTGAACGCAGCCTTGTCCTGTGAGTCGAACGCTTTTTGCAACAGTGTCAGCGTAGCTGAAGAACAGCCAATGGTACGGATAATCTCTCCGACGGCAAAAGGTGCAAGAGTCTGTAGTGCGGTATATATCTCGTCAGCGGTGTATACTCTCTGTGGCTGGGGGTCGAAGAGGAAGATGTCTTCGTGTATGAAACGGTTGTTGTTGACGTAGGCGAGCTTGTGGTAAAGTGGAAGCATCGTGTTGAGGAGATACCCATAATACTCTTTTATTGTCGTATCGCTGTTAGGGTCTTCGATGTCGGACACAATATCAGGGTAGGCACAGGCAAGATGTTCCTTGCTGCCAGCCTCGTTCAGCCCTTTGTAGTAGAGCTTCAGTCGTTCAGCCTCCGAGATATAGTCCATCCACTATTCCTTTTTTCGCCGTTCTGTCTCCAGGATTGGCGGTTGCACTTCATAAAAAAGCATGGAGACAACGTTGCCAGTTTCAACTCTTGAGGCTTTGCCCGGCCTGATTGAATGAAACCTTTGAACTTTATCCCATGCTGTGAATATGTTGACGCACAAGGGCGTTAACATACCAAATAAGCAAAGGCATCAGTATCACGGTTTTCAATCAAGCTGAAATTGGGCAAATTTCAAGAGTGACCTTTTACAAATGCTTTTTGCACCAATTAGACATACTCGCGTCTAATTCGTGTGCAAATATACGCATCATTTTTGATACTGAGCCTTTGATGGGATAAAGTTCTTTATAGGTATAAGAGAAACAACGCCTTACGAGACGGAGAAAATCTTTGTTCGATTATGCAAGTGAGTGATTTTTAGTTGCATTATTCTTGTTTTTGTCTAAGCAGAAACCGAGGAACAGAAGAACCCAGGACGAATGATCGAAGACGGGAGGAAGACGGGAAATCGTCTAGCCTTCACCAAAGGATCACCGAAAGAAGAAGCAAAAAAGGAGACCACAATGGGTCTCCTTGGTGTGTCATAAACGGCTAATGATGTACTTGACTTTCGCTTTCGACACTACCCAGAGTGTATAGAGAAAGAAGCGTTGGTTGTTGTTAAGAATCATGGTTCATCATCCTCCAAGACTTTGAAATTGTTGAAGTTGTAGAAAGCATCGTGATCATCCTCCAGTTTTTTATCTTCCTGTTCGTTTAGGGCTGCTTCAATATCTTCTTCCGTCTAAACTTCCTTTCCAGTCAGATTCCTCACATACGCTGCTGCCGCTTTGAGCGTGTTGAAATCCGTAAAAACAAGAGTATAACGTTCTGGGGGGAATAACCTTCTTCCGCCTTATTGGTTGCACAATAGAAGTTCCGTGATTCCTCGGTGCGATAAACAATAAGATTATTTTGGGTATTGGAATTTGATGAACTTCCGCCACTCATTCAATTCTCTCATAAAAAGAAAAAGAGGTCCATTGGAACCTCTTCTTTTGTGGAGTATATCGGAGTCGAACCGATGACCTTTTGACTGCCAGTCAAACGCTCTAGCCACCTGAGCTAATACCCCATCTCTTGTTGAAATCGGGTGCAAAGGTACAACCTTTTTTCGAACTGACCAAATTTTTTTTTCTTTTTATTGAATATCAATGCAATATTTTTTATTATCTGCCTGAAAATGCCTTCAAAAGTACTTTTTTTTAATTGAAAAATCCTAAAAAAGGGGGTTGCAAACGCATTAATTAAAGGAAAAAGCTTTATTATTCTGTATGTGAGTATTTTAATTGATTAATAAGAGGGAGTATTTTTTTACTTTTCGGACTGGTGGCAGAGGGCTAAGTATTTCTCTGCCAGCTGAAGGGTGGAGTCATCGGGGCACTGCTCCAGCACCCATCGCAGCTCTTTTTCTGCCTCAGTGATGTGGTTCATGTTGAGGTTGTAGGCAGCGCGGTTGACGTAGGCAAGCAGGAAGTCGGGGTCGGCCTCGATGGCACGCTCAATGTCGGCCAAGGCCTGTTCGTGCTGGCCCAACATGCCGTAGGCACTGGCGCGGCTGCAATAGGCCTGGGCGTAGTCGGGATTGAGCTGGATGGCGCGGTCGAAGTCGGGGATGGCCTGGGCGTAGTCGCCTTGATTATAGCGGAGATAGCCGCGGTTGTTGTAGCCCTCGGCAAAATTGGGTTTGAGCCGGATGGCCTGCTCGAAGTCGGCCAGGGCCTTCTCTCTGTCGCCCTGAGCATCGTAGGCCACGCCACGGTTGAGATAGGCCTGGGCGTCGCGCGGGGTGAGGCGGAGGGCCTCGGTGTAGAGACGCACCTGCTCGGCGGGGTCGTCGCGCCAATAGGCATCGTAAAAGAGACGTTCGGACTCCATTTCGGCCCGCTTCTTGGGGCCAAAAAGGACATCGCGGACGACGAATTGGAGCGTTCCAACCGTGACCCGATAACGGGTGGGCGTAATGCGGAATGATTTGCGTTTTCTATTATGTTTCATAGCAGAACAAGGTTAATAAAGGGAAAAGAGCCAGTCAGAAATTCCATGTGAAGCCCTCGAAAGGTTTATTGCGGTCGAAATTCTGCTGCTGCGAGAGGTCCTGTAAGTGGTGGATGCGGCGGACTCCCCATTTCCACATCTTGATGTCGAAATAGATGAGGATAATGAAGAGAACGCTGGAAACAATCGTGCCGTCGGCCCCCATGCTTTCGGGCACCATGAGCAGGGCATCGAAGGTGCCGTGCATGAGCATGGGCACCAAGAAGGCCAGCAGGCGGTATTTGCCCCTGTGCTGGGGGTCGAACTTGGCCAAAGCAAAGTAGTAGCCCATCATGACGCCAAAGAGGAAATGGCCCGGGACGGAGAGGATAGCACGGACCGAGCCGGTGTACATGGCCCCAAAGAAGCTATCCTGGGCGAAGATGTAAGTGAAATTCTCAAAGCAGGCAAAGCCCAGGGCTACGAAACTGGAGTAGACAATACCGTCGAAATACTCGTCGAACTCGCGGCTACGCCAGACAGCCCAAGTGAGCATGAGCAGTTTGCACAGCTCCTCGCAGCAGCCGGCCACCACAAAGCCCGTATAGACCCCGCTGACAACGGGAATGCCGGGGTCGTACTGGCTCAACAACGACTCCAACAGAGCCGCCGGAAGGATGGACAGGGCGCCAAAGAGGAAACACTTGACTAGCAACCCGATGGGTTCCTTGTTGAACTTGTCCTGCCGGTAGACCGCAACGGCGAGAACCAGCACTGGAAGTATGGCTATTGCGATAAGATAGATATTCATATTGCCTATTATTTTAAAGATGCAAAGATACAATAAAAAAACGAAACAGCAGTTATTATTTGCACTATTGCTACAAAAAAAATGAGCACGTATGCCGACTACTGCCGCCGCCTGTTTGGCCGCCCGATGCAGAAACTGACCATCGACGCCGGCTTCAGCTGCCCCAACCGCGACGGCACCGTGGGCACAGAGGGGTGCGCCTTCTGCAACAACGAGGCCTTCAGCCCCTCCTACTGCCACCCAGAGAAAAGCATCACTCAGCAACTGGACGAGGGCATCCGCTTTCATGCCCACCGCCACCGAAAGGAGGTGGGATTCCTGACCTATTTTCAGAGCTACAGCAACACCTACGCCCCACTGCCAGTCCTTCGGAAGTATTACGAGGAAGCGCTGGCCCACCCCAAGGTGTCGGGAGTGGTCATCGGCACCCGCCCCGACTGCGTGGACGCAGAGAAACTGGACTATCTGGCCGCACTGGCAAAGCGGCACTACGTAATGGTGGAATACGGCATAGAGAGCTGCTACGACCTCACCCTTGCGGCCATCCGTCGGGGACACGACTACACCTGTACCGCCACTGCCATCGAGGCCACCGCCGGGCGGGGCATTGCCTGTGGCGGACACCTCATCCTGGGCCTGCCGGGCGAGAGCAGAGAGGAGATGGTGGCCGAAGCGGGACTGCTCTCACGGCTGCCACTGACCACCCTCAAGCTGCACCAGTTGCAGGTGCTCAAGGGGTCGCAGATGGAACGCGATTACCTAAGCCGCTCTGGGTGTCTGCCCCCGCCATTCGAGCTGAGCGAGTACGTAGGCTTGGTGTGCGACTTTCTGGAAAGGCTGCGACCCGACATAGTGGTAGAGCGGTTTGCGGCCAGCGTGCCTCCAACCATGCAGGTTGACCCCTCACGCGGCTGGCGCCACGCCGACGGCACTGCAGTCAAAGGCAGCGAACTGCCACGCCTCATCCGCTCGGAACTCTCCCGCCGGGGCACCTGGCAAGGCATCAACTACGGCGGGAACCGATAGCTATTATGGAGCCTACAGACCTTTTTTTTCGATACAATTGTTTCTTTTCGCACCATGCCGAAAGATAGCCCTCCTTTATAATTATAATCATCACGATAAATCAATGGTACTCATACGCTTTCAAAACGTTGAAATAGCGCCAAAATGGTGTGGTAGGGCGAAGGCTAAGCAGTGGGAATTGGGATTCGCAACGGCCTAAGAAAGCATTAGTAAGGCGGCTATTGAAAGGGAACGTATGCGCCCAGGCAGGGCACAACATTAGATAAGTCTTTACTAAACAAAAAAGCCCGCGCAAACGGCGGGCATGGGGCATGACGGTGGCTGAAGGCCTCACTCTTCCTTCAGCAGTTCGTCTATCTCCTCGCTAAGGTTCTTGTAATGACCTTTCAGGAGTTTGGCGACGAGCAGTCCTACAAACAGTCCGGCGGCACCGCCAATGAGTTTAGTCGAAAAAAAGTCGGATCCGTGCTTATATGCATACGCCAGTAAAAGAACGATAATCACTCCGGCCAGCACACGAATAATCCAAACATGAGGGGAGGTGTTGGCTGAACTTTTCTTTACACTTTCGCGCAGCGACAACAAACCAGCCTTGGAATGGACATCGGGGCGATACATGCCACGGGAAGTGATGAACCAATAAACGACATTGTATATCATCAGCAGGTCTACCAGCAGTATTAGCCACCAGGGCCAGAGGTCAAGAGCCCAGGACAAAGTGGTTACGACAATGATTAAGAGTAACAGGATGATTGAACTTATGAGGTTGGTGTAGTAGAGCCAGCCAGTATGGCGTTTGACGGTGCGTCGCCAAACTTCGTTATTGAACTTGCTGTGCTGTTCCACCTGCTGCTGCATGTCGCGGAGCTCTTGCTGCAATTCTTGCTTTAAATCTTGATTCTGTTCCATGTTGGGTAGTTTTTAATCGGTTATTGTTTTCAGTTTCTCGCGGATGCGCACCAGGCGCACGCTAACGTTCTTGGGCGTGATGCCCAGGATGGCGGCAATTTCGTCGTAGGGGAGGTCCTCCAACCACAGCAGTATAAGGGCACGGTCGAAGGGGTGCAGCTTGCCGATGCGCCTGTGGAGACGGGCGGCAGGCTCATTGGCCTGCTCGTCGGCAAAGAAATCCATGTCCAACTCCAGAGGTGAGGTGTCCAGGCGACGTTTGTGCTTGCGGTCGAAGTTGACGCAGGTGTTCAACGTCACGCGGTAGACCCATGTGCGCTCGTCGCTGCGGCCTTCGAAAGTGCCAAACCCCTGCCAGAGGCGGATGAGCGACTCTTGAAAAAGGTCGTCGGCTGTCTGCCGCCCGTCGGCAAAGAGATAGCAGACCGAATAGATGGTCTGGCGTTGGCGCTCCACCAGTTGCTCAAAATCGATTTCACTCTGTTCTTTTTTGTTCATTGGTATAACTTTTTGAGAAGCTCTTTTGCCTATTAGACAACCCTAAGCCGAAAAAACTACATGTCAATCAAAAAAAAGCCCGCCAAAAAGATGGTGGGCTTGAGTGTGATTCCGCTGCGATTCGAACGCAGGACCTACTGCTTAGAAGGCAGTTGCTCTATCCAGCTGAGCTACGGAACCGCTTCTTGAACTCGTTAATTCGTAAATGTGTTAATGCGTAAATCTGACTGAAAAATTAACGTATTCACACATTACACGTTCACTTGTCGGGACACCCAGATTCGAACTGGGGATCTCCTGCTCCCAAAGCAGGCGCGATAACCGGACTACGCTATATCCCGTCGGAGAATTCTCTCTTCGTAAGAAAAAAGACGCCTCACGGACGTCTTTCTCTTCTTTGGCGGAGAAGGGGGGATTCGAACCCCCGGTACCCTAATCGAGTACGACAGTTTAGCAAACTGTTGGTTTCAGCCACTCACCCACCTCTCCGTAGCTGTTCGATTTCATCGGAAAAAAACGCTGTTTCCCTCTAGCGAAATCGGGTGCAAAAGTACGAACTTTTTTTGAATTGGACAAAACTTTTTTCGTTTTTTGCTCCTAACAGCCTTTAATTACTTTCTATTTGCCTGATTTTTAACACCGTCTATTTTGCGCTGAATTTCCTCTTGATTGCCAAGATAGAAGTCTTTTTGAAGGTTCATCTGGTCGTCAAATTCAAAAATATAGGGTACGGCGGTGGGAATATTGAAGCCCACAATCTCATTGTCGCCCATCTTCTTCAAAGTCTTGACGATACCGCGCAGGCTGTTGCCGTGGGCCACCACGAGCACCTCATCATTGGACTCGAAGGCTTTGAGGATAACGCCCTCATAATAGGGCATGAGGCGGGCAATAGTATCGCAAAGGGCCTCGGTGGCGGGCAGCTCCTTGGGGTCGATGCCGGCATAGCGGGGGTCGTTGAGGGGGCTGCGCTTGTCGGAGACTTCCAATGCGGGAGGCTGCACGTCGTAGCTGCGACGCCACTGCATCAGTTTCTCCTCGCCATACTTTTTCAGAGTCTCGGCTTTGTTAGCACCCTGCAGGGCTCCATAGCTCTTCTCATTCAGACGCCAGCTTTTCTCCACAGGCAGATAGTCCATGTCCATGGCATCAAGAATCTGGTTGAGGGTCTTGACGGCACGTTTCAGATAGGAGGTGTAGCACATGGTGGGGTGGTAGCCTTCCTCTTTCAGCAAGCGGCCGGCCATATAGGCCTCGCACTGGCCGAAGGGGGTGAGGTCAACATCGGTCCAACCGGTAAAAAGATTCATCTTATTCCATTCGCTTTCGCCGTGGCGAACTAAAATTAATTTCTTCATATTCTTTATTTTGTATTCTTATTATTATCTGTAACTTTCTTTTCGGTATAGATGCCCTCCTTCAGTGCTCCCTGACAGGAAAGAACCACCAGTACCACGCCCATGAACACCAGCGGTATGCTCAGCCACTGCCCCATGTCCAGAGCCATGCCTTTTTCGAAATCGACCTGTTCCTCCTTAATGAACTCAATGAGGATGCGCACACCAAAGAGTGCTATGAGCCAACAGCCAAAAAGACGGCCGTTATGTAACTTGCCTTTCTTGAGAATGTAGGCCGCCATGCAGGCTGCAAAGATGAGGAAATAGGCCAAGGCCTCGTAGAGCTGGGTTGGGTGCTTGGGGACGGTCTCGCCGTTTCGCTCGAAGATGAACCCCCATGGCAACGAGGTCTGCACACCGTAGATTTCGCTATTGAAAAGGTTGCCCAAGCGGATAAAGGCGCCACCCAAGGCCACCACTATCACCAGGCGGTCGAAAAGCCACCAGGCGTTGAGTTTGTACTTGCGGCAGAAAAGCCATATCATCACGATGACCGCGATGGCAGCCCCATGGCTTGCCAAGCCCTGATAGCCTGTGAACTGACCCGTTTTCATATTGAAGGGAAGAAAAATCTCCAGCCAGTGCTCCGAAGTGCAGAAATAGTCAGGCTCATAAAAAAGGCAGTGACCCAGTCGGGCACCCACCAGCACGGCAATGAACATCCATACCACCAGCGAGTCGAGGTACTTCATTTCTACTTTCTCACGCTTGAACATCCAGCTGAGGATGAAATAACCGAATAAGAAGGCAAGAAGGAATCCCATCGAATAGTACCGCAGCCCGAAATTGCCTAGGTGAAACATCACTGGGTCGACATTCCAATTTACGTAATTCAGAAGCATAACAGTTTATATTTATCGAACTGATGAGGACCCTGGCGACACTTAGCCGCAGGAGCCTCATCAGCCCTATTGTTAAAAAAATTACTTGGCGTAATTCACCGCACGTGTCTCGCGGATGACGGTGACCTTAATCTGTCCGGGATAGGTCATCTCGTTTTGAATCTGGCGCGAGAGGTCGAAACTCAACTTGGTGGCCTCGACGTCGCTTACCTTCTCGGCTCCGACAATCACGCGCAGCTCGCGACCGGCCTGGATGGCGTAGGTCTTTACTACTCCGGGATAAGTCATGGCCATGTCTTCCAACTTCTTCAAACGGTTGATGTAGGCCTCGACCACCTCGCGGCGGGCACCGGGACGGGCACCGCTGATGGCATCGCACACCTGAATGATGGGAGCGATGAGTGAGGTCATTTCAATCTCATCGTGGTGAGCACCGATGGCATTGCACACGTCGGGATGTTCCTTGTACTTCTCAGCCAGTTTCATGCCGAAAATTGCATGTGGCAGTTCGGGGTCGGTCTCAGGCACTTTGCCGATATCGTGCAACAGGCCGGCGCGTTTGGCCAGCTTGGGGTTGAGGCCTAGTTCCGAAGCCATCGTGGCAGCCAGGTTTGCCACCTCGCGGCTGTGCTGCAGCAGGTTCTGGCCGTAAGAAGAACGGTACTTCATGCGACCCACCATGCGCATCAATTCATGGTTCATATTATTGATGCCCAAGTCGATGCAGGTTCGCTTACCCACTTCGGCAATTTCTTGTTCAATCTGTTTGCGGGTCTTGGCAACCACTTCTTCGATACGGGCGGGGTGGATTCGGCCGTCGGTCACCAGTTTATGCAGCGACAGGCGGGCAATCTCGCGGCGTACAGGGTCGAAGCCACTGAGGATAATGGCGTCGGGAGAATCGTCGATAATGACTTCCACGCCGGTGAGAGACTCTAAGGCACGGATGTTGCGGCCTTCACGGCCAATGATGCGGCCCTTCACCTCCTCGTTTTCGAGGTTAAAGACGCTGACAGTGTTTTCCACAGCAGTCTCAGTGGCGGTGCGTTGGATGGACTGGATAACTATCTTTTTGGCCTGCTCATTGGCAGTAATCTTGGCCTCCTCAACAATGTCCATAATGCCTGCTGCGGCATCGGATTTGGCCTCTTCGGTCATCATCTCTATCAAATGCTGTTTGGCCTCTTCGGCAGTCATTCCGGCAATGTGTTCAAGTTTCTCAATGCTTTCATTGTAAACCTTTTCCACTTCGGCCTGACGTTTGCGCAGCACCTCTATCTGATTGTTAAGGTTCTCGCTTACCTGTTTCAGTTCCTCGCTCTTCTTCTGCAGGTCGCCCACCTTCTGGTTGAGGGTGTTCTCGCGCTGTTTCAGTTTGCTCTCCTGCTCGCGAAGGGCGGCGTTGCGTTCGTTCACCTGCTTCTCGTGCTCGCTCTTCATTTGGATGAACTTTTCCTTGGCCTGTAGGATCTTATCCTTCTTTATTATCTCGCCTTTCTCTTCGGCGTCTTTCAGTACCTCGTTGCCTCGTTCAATCATTTTTTCGCCCTTGGCCAGCAGCTTGTTGTTCTCTATCTTGGAGGCTGTGACAAAGCCCGCAACTGCGCCTACGACGATTCCGATAATAATTCCTATTATTATGTTCATGTGTGGTAGATGTGTTTTTGTGGGTACAGCTGCTACGCAATGGGGTTTTCTGTCAACAGAGCGCTCTTTAAAAATAATCCTGCACTTCACCCTCCGGGAGTTATGGTAAACTCTGAACTTTTAGGATTTGAGTGCCGGGTGTCTCAGCCATACAACCTACCCACCCCTGAGCTTACTCGGTTTGTAAATGGTGTTGAGTTTACAAACTGTTTTGGGTCAAATGCAGGATATTCCTTATCGCGTATATCTGGTCGCCGTCGGGGGCTTTGGCATCTGCCGCCCGTCTGGAACCTCGTTACAGTACAACTTTAGTGTCAAGCAGTTCGTTTATGTCGGTGAGACGCGAGGCCAGCTTGGTGTCCTTATACTGCAGGCGATCCTGCAGTTCCAGCAGCTGGGTAATCTGCGTCAGCGCCACCATTGCCAACAAATCTTGGCGGTCGTTATAGGCATACATCTTGCCGTAGCTCCGTGCCTGAGAGTCTATGGTCTCGGCGGCTTTGCGCAGGAAGTGCTCGTCGTCAGGCCTGACCTTCAGTTTGTAGGGTCTGTCCAGTATATATACTGTTGCCGGTAGCTCGTTCATCTGTTCTGTCTATAATTCTATGTGCTTAGTTATTCCGATTTGTTGATTAATGACAAACTTTTATCTATGCTTCGTATCAGTTGGTTAATCCTAAGTTTTATCTCTGCAGAATCGCCCTTGCGTGTTAGCGTGTTCCCGAGTTTAAGTATATTGTTTTGTTCTTTTAAATTGTTAATTACTAAATTATTGTTATCTATCTGCCCTTGTAGCTCTGCGCATTGCCGTGCCAGACTCTCCTCCGAAGCGCGCAGACGGTCGTTCTCCTCAATCAGTTTGCGAACCTTCAGTTCGATCTCTGCAACAGTGGTCTCATAATCAAACATAGCAACGTCAGTTTATGCTACAAAAAGCGGTGCAAAATTACGATATTTTTTGAATACGTACAAAAATATTTTACCAACCGTTCAGGTATTTATATATAAATAACTACAATTCAACTATTTATAGTTATTCTTAAGTAATGCCGCGCAACCGATTTGCCTGCTCCGCAGAGGCTTATGGGACAGGCAAGGGAGAGAAAAAGCAGATGCCGTCAGCGCTGCCTCCTACCATTCCACGCCCAGCCGCACACCCAGCGTAAGCGGTACATCGAGCAAATAGAAATCGGTATAAGGGGAATAGAAAAAGCCCAATATCTGGAAACCTTGGTAATAGGAAAGGTTCAGCATAAGGTTTAACGCCGTGCGGCCGCCCAATGCCCAGCGCACACCTGCCGCCGCATCGCCATAAAACGAAGCACGTTCGCCTTGGTACAGGTCAAAGTAAGGTCCTGCCCGCAACTCAAAAGTGGGAGTCAGCTCAGAAGTGAAACTTAGATTGTAGCGCACGTCCAGATAGAGGGGCAACGTCAACACCTCCTCGTCGAAGCTGATTCCGGCTCCGATGCCTACAAAAGTGTGGTCGCCCACATAATAGCCGTGGGTAGTAGTGAGTGTTCCGGTGCTGAAATGGGAACTGCCGTAGCCGGCTCCTGTGGGCACCCATCCCAAGCCCGCGTCGAAAAACCCTCTATAGTATTTGTAGCCTTGGGCCGTCATGCTGCCCGGAATGAGTAACATGGCCAGCAACAAAAGGGCCGAAACCCTTGCGCCGATAAAGATAGTTGAGTGTTTGGTCATATCAGAGTTTTTTTGTAGTGATTATTGACTCTATAACGACAATATGTGCTATTTATTGTGCCAAGCAGCAATCAATGCCCTCAGCGGTATCCCAAGGGCTTACTCCCTCGCCGAGCACCAGCCTCCCCAAGCCACACAAGCCCATGCTGCCCTCTTTGGGGGCAATTAGCAGGGCGGGAGCCGACGGGTCGTCATAATCGTAGCGGTTGGCCGACCCTACCAGCAAGGCTCCCTCGTTGAGCTGGATGTTCACCCCGTCGCGCAGGCGGATGCTGCCCGTAAGGTAACGTCCCACCTCAAAGACCAGCGTTCCCCCACCATGGGCGGCAATATAGTCGACAGCCTTCTGTATCGAATTGGTGTTGAGGATGATACCATTGCTTTTGCAGCCGAAAAGTGAAGCCTTGTATAGCGTCTTACCATCGGTGCAAGGCGAGGCGTTGTCATGTGCCAATATAATATCCGAAGAGGTCTGCGCGGGATCTGATTCTACCTTCGTTTTCGACCTTTGCTGCCGCACCTGTATGGCCTTCTTGTCCCACTTCAGGCGTCGGCAGTTGTTGGCCACCACTTCGGGACTGATGGAACCCACAACCACGGCGTTGTCCAGGACAAGGTTCTCCACATCGTCGGCCACGATGGCCGGGCGGTAGTCCTCCTCTCCCACCCTGAGCGTGACATTGCGCAGGGTGATATTGTCGGCATGGCGCAAATAGAATCCCCAAGCGGGCAGCTCCTTCCACATGGAGAATTCCGGATACCGTCGTTCCCATTCGGGGATGGCAGCCAACACCTCAGGCGCAGTGCTGCGATAGGCATAGGTGCTGTCGGCATGGCCGGGGTATACCAATTCCACATTTTCCAGAAGCACGTTCTGTATACGGCGATTCGGTGTGCCTACGATGCTGGAGGGCGAAATATTACGGGGCAAGTCCTCCACAGGTCCTTCGTAGCTGTAACCCGCGTCGGGTTTCTCCGACGGCACCTCCACAAAAATATTGCGCAAGGTGATGTCCTTCAGACAGGGTTCGCCCTTACCAGTGCGCCGCTCACCCAGCCGCAGAAAGATAGGGTTGCCCGTGTGCAGCGCCCGCAGACCGTCCACCACCACGTCCTCCACCGTGGCTCCGTCCACGCTGGCAATGGTGATGGCGCTGCGATAGGTGTCGCGGATGACGATATTGGAAAAGCGGAAGTGGCGGAACCGGCCGCGCGTCATGGTGCCGAACTTAATGCCGTTGGCCGACGAACGGCCCACGCAGTTCTCCACCACCACGTTCTGACACACACCGTCAACGCTGTGGCTCTTAAAGCAGAAGACATCGTCGGCCGCATCCATGTTGCAGTTGCGTATCACCACGTCGCTGCAATCCACTATGTCCACCCCGTCGTTGTTCCAATAGTTCTTGCTGTCCACCGTCTGGTCCTCTATCAGCAGATTGCGGCATTGGTCGTATTGCTGGTTCCAGCTGGCGGGATTGCGCAGGGTGATGCCGCTGACGGTGACGTTCTCGCACTCGCGGAAATGGATATTCTCCGGGCGGTTGCCCTCGTTGGGGCGGTCATACTTCAGCGGGTCACTCACCAGGCCGGCGTGAACATACTCCACCAGCTGGTTGGCCACCTCCCAGCCACGGCCGTCAATGGTGCCCCTGCCTCTGACGGCAATGTCGTGCTGGCGCACTGCAAACAGCAGAGCCGTCCATCGGCAATAGGGGTCCTTCACATAGTCGAAGGGATTGAGCGACCCCAGCAGGGTGGCTCCTTCGCTCAGCTGCAGGGTTACGCCGCTCTTCAAGTAGAGGCTTCCGCTCACAAACCTGCCCGGTGGAAAAATCACCGTCTGTCCCTGCCCGCTCCTTTCGTAGGCCGCATGAGCGCTGTCGATGGCCGCCTGCAGGCTGCGGGTGCAGAGCGTCACCCCGTCACCTTTGGCTCCAAAGTCGGTCACAAACAGACCCTGCCCACAGGCACCCCTCACCGCCATAAGCAGCATTACAACCAATGTAATTCTCTTCTTTCCAATCAATTCCATAACCATAATAATTGAATTACGCATTCAAAACCAACTGAAAATCAATAGGCAAAAATACACATTTTTTTCGAACCACAAACCCTCCATTCGTAAATTGCCTCCGCTCACACCGGGTGATGTGCTCATCATCGCCTCAATGCCCATGCTTTTGTGCTTGTTCACAGCTTGTTTTTGTGTAAAAAGTGACGAGCTATTCCCATCCAATTTGGGGTGGCCGTCAAAAGATCGAGACCGGCCCTACGAGGCCGGCCGGAGTCGTGGGGACATTGCGTTTAAGAACGAAGTGCTGCACCACGCCGTTGCCAGTGAGGGTGTGGATATAGTTGTTGAGGGTGGTAGTGACTTTTACCGCTATGGTGTTGTCGCCGGGGCGCAGATGGGGGGCGACATTTTCATATATCCGTTCGCCATACCATTTCACACCACAACTCTCGCCGTTGACTATCAGCTCGCAGATGTCGTACACCCCGCCCAGGTCGAAGATGGGGTCGGAGCCGAGGCTGTCGAGGGACAGATGGGTGGTGTAGGTGACAGTGCCTGCAAAGTCCTTGAACTGGGTTTGGCGGAGGTCGCAGAGTTGGGTCATGACCGTGTCGCGCGTCCAGCCCTCTATGGCATGATGCAGCGAGACTTGCCAGTGGGTACAAATGGGGCGATAGTGCTGCCCCTCGTGGTAGGCGGGAGCCCATAAAGAGGCCTGGGCGGCCGCTTGGGCATCGGGTTTTTCAAACATGATGAAAAGGCTTTCGGCTGGCGGGAGGTAAAGCCAAGCGGAGCCATTTTCGAGTGAGAGCAGCTGTTTCTGGTTGGTAACGGCATTGTAAACCCAGGCCGTGCGGTGCTGGTAAACCTCTGGGGGGAATACGATGGTAGAGCTGGCTGCGCAATGGAGGCAGGCATTGACGAAGAGGAAGATGTCGTCGCCTTGGTCGTTGCAGTAGTGGTTCTGCAGCAGGTAGCGGTTGGGTTCCTCAATCGTTACAGCGTGGGGGAGGTTATGGCGCCGCTGCACGTCGGCGTACCATTCAAGATAGTGGTTGCTGTCGGGTTCTGGCAGAAGGATGAAACGGTCGTCGCGGGCAAGTTGTGTGCCGATGCAGAAGACACGTCCTCCACGATCGGCATAGGAGAGCAGCCAACGGATATCTTCGCCTTCGAGGTATTCCATACGGGGCAGGAAGACGGCCTTGTAGCGCAACTCGCCACTGGCCGTTGTGTCCATCAGCCAGTCGAACCTGACGATGTCGGCGCCGGAGCCGTTCTTGTGTATCGCCTCCCAGAGCAAGGGAGTGATGTCGTAGCCGCTGCCTTTGGGGTAGTTTGGGAAAGGCTCGGTTTGCACTCCTATTTCACCCCACATCTGTTCTGTGGGTGCAAGGATGGCAATGGGTGTCTGCATGTCGGCGTTTTGCAATATGGTGCTCATGCGGCTGCGGTACTCGTTGAGGAGGTGGAAGTAGGGCCACCACGTGTTCCGTTCACTCAGATAGCTGCCGTATTGCACCCATCCGGGCAATCCCGCCTGCGGGGGCGAGTAGTTGAATCCGTGCCACACAGAGTGGGTGGTACCGCTGATGGCGCTCATGTCGCTACCCAGCTTGAGGAGTTCAAGCGTGGTCTCGAACATGCGGTAGGTGTTGGTCATCTCCTCGGCGCTGACAACACGGCGGCCGCTGTGGTGGGCAGCGGATGAGACATACTTGTTGATCATGGTATAGGCGCGACCGCGGCGGTAGTCGCCATCGGGCATCTCCTCGCCGATGCGGTGGCGCAGGTAATTTGTGGTCCAGCTCTCGCCCTCGGGAATGTCGTAGGCCGTGGAACTCAGCAGCGGGAAGAATCCGCGCCCGTAGGCCTGTCCGCGCGAGAGCACCCCTTGCGCTTTGCACCAGTCGGCAAAGACGGTGGTAAATCGCTCGAAGAGGAGCTGAGCCTTGGTACGCTCGAAGTGGAGGCGCACAGTCTGTACCCGACGTTTGAAGTCCGGCGACTGCTTGGCACCATATTCATAGCTGACCACTTCGCCCAGCCGCCCCGTCTTGAACATGACGAAAGGCAGCCACGGCATGATGTCGTAGCCGTTTCGACGACGGAACTCCTCGGCAAAGTCACCGGTCCAGTTACTCCCCTCCAGCTCCATGCTGTCGACGAAGTAAGCGTGCAGCCATCGGCTCATGGGACCCAAACGCCCTTCCAACTGCTGACGCATGTAGTCGAGGAAATGCCGCACGGCAGCCTTGTTCATGTGGTCGAGAATAGGACCCGAAGCCCCCGGGGCGCCGTTGATGACGCTGGCAAACGAAGTGCACCGCACCAAGGCATAAAGCATATATCTGCCTGTGGGCGAGGAATGCCAACCGGTGGCAATCTGGCTAATGGGATAGATTTTGATAGTATCGCCTTGGAGATAGAGCTCGTTGCGCTGATAGATACTGTATACCGAGTCGGGCACAAGAAAGAGATCTACCAGTTCGAACTGGCGCTCCTCGTTGGGCACCGTCACCTTGGGGTCGACGGCATCGAAAATCTGCTGCTGTGTGATGACGAAAGGCTCGTTGGCGCCGTTGGCGGACCAGTCCACCGGGGTGGCGTAAGTGAGCATCACCTGTGCCCGCTCGTTCATCGGGAGGCTTTCCATGCCGAAGGGCCATCCGCTGCCCACCAGCAGGTCGCAGCCCATGCCCAGCCGCTTGGCCTCGCGCAGGGTAGCGGCCAACGCATCCAGCCACTCGTCGCTGATCCAGGTGAGCGAGCGTATACCTAACGAGTCGCACCGCTTGGCCGGGAACTCGATAGGGTTGATTTCCACGCCGCCGATGCCTGCCTCCTTCAGCACCTGCAGCTCGCGTTTCAACTCTGCGGTGTCCACCTTGTCGCCGTTCCACCACCAACGCACCCAAGGCTGCTCCTGCGCACCCACCCATGTCGGCAAAAGCATGGCTAATATGAGTATACATTTTCTCATCATTCTTAGAACTCCAGATCTCGAAATTGTTTTTCAATCCGCAAAAATACAAAACTTTTTCCAATCCCATATTTTTTTCTATATTTGCAAAGGATAAACAAACCCCGTATCAACCACATATATTGCATATAAAACACTAAGACAAAGAATATTATGGATTATCAGACAAGCCCCCTCACCCCTACCGACCGTCAGCACATCAAGCAGGAGAAACGCCTTGGCAACACTTTCCTCTATATCTTCACCGGTCTTTCTCTCATCCTCTTGATTTTTATCACCTACTTTAGATCCATTGTCTACATTTCCGCCGTCCTCTTTGTTGTTGGAGTGGTCACCAGCCGACTCATCAACCTCAAGTACAACATCGACCTCGCCAGGGGGCGGAAACACATCTATCAAAAAGAAATCCAAGAACTGATGCTCAACCCCCAAGTGTCTGACACCGCCCGCCTCATTGCCCCTGACTTCCACCGCATGTCTAACTACCATGCTGGCTACGGTGTGAAAGCCGGCAACCTCGTCTACCTCATAGACCAAGCCACCTACCGCAGCCTCCAAAACCAAACCCACTGCCTCGTCCACTACGCCCCCGCCAGCAACACATTCTTAGGAGTCTACCCTGTCAACTAACAATCCCCAGCATCCAAACCTCCCTATCACTAATCCCCTTTTTTCGAACAACCTTTACCCCCCATACCCTATGAAAAGAACAACCCTTCTCCTCGTCCTTCTCTCGGCCCTCACCACTATGGTACAAGGGCAAAACAGGTCGCACGTTGTTTCGCCTAAGACCAACGCCACCTACGTCAACGTCTTCATCGGCACCAATGGCATGGGCCACACCTTCCCCGGTGCCTGCTTCCCCTACGGCTCGGTGCAGCTCAGCCCCGACACCGACACCATCCCCCACAACGTGCGCGGTGTCTATCAGCCACGTGCTTACGACTACTGCGCCGGATACCAGTACGCCGATAACACCATCGTAGGCTTCAGCCACACCCATTTCTCCGGCACCGGTCACAGCGACCTCGGTGACTTGCTTCTAATGCCCTATAGCGGCGCCACCCAGCTCCGCCCCGGCACCCGCCAGAACCCCGACGGCGGCTACCGCCAGCGGTTCAGTCATGCCACCGAATTTGCCCGCCCCGGCTACTATTCCGTCACCCTCGACGACAGCAAGATTGAATGCGAACTCACCGCCACCGAACACTGCGGCGTCCACCGCTACACCTTCCCCCGTGGGGCTGAGCAGAAACTACTCCTTGACCTCAGCCACGGCCTCTACAACTACGACGGCAAAGTGCTCTGGGCACAATGCAACGTCGTCATCGACCCCAACCGCACCCCCCGCCAGATCATCTCCGGCTACCGCATCACCAACGGCTGGAGCCGCACCAACTACACCTACTTCGCCATCTATGTCAACAAACCCATCCGCCACTATGGCTGCCACGACTTCGGTCCCCGCCCCTACAACGGCTTCTGGGGCCGTTTCGACACCGAGCACGACTTTCCCGAAATGGGTGGCCGCAAGCTGGTCACCTGGTTCGAATTCGACGACCAGGGCGACCCGCAGCTCGAAGTCCTCGTAGCCCTCTCTGCCACCAGCGCCCAAGCCGCCGCCGACAACCTCATGCACGACATAGGCCTCCATGCCCAGGACTGCGCCGAAGGCCACTATTTCGACTGCCTCCGTCAGTACAACGAACAGGCCTGGAACCAACATCTCAACCGTTTCAGCGTCCAAGGCACCGACGACGCCAAGGCCGTCTTCTTCACCTCTCTCTACCACACCCTCATCAACCCCTCCCTCTACATGGATGCCGACGGCCACTACCGAGGTATCGACCAAGAGGTGCACACCACCTCCGGCCGCAGCACCAACTACTCCGTCTTCTCCGTGTGGGACACCTACCGCGCCTTCCATCCCCTCCTCACCCTCCTCGACGGCACCCTCACCAACAACATCGTCGCCAGCTTCTACCGCCACTTCGAGCAGAGCCCCCATCGTATGCTCCCCGTCTGGAGCCATGCCGGCAGCGAGAACTGGTGCATGATAGGCTACCACGGGGTCTCTGTCCTCGCCGACGCTCTCAGCAAGGGCTTCACCGGCGGCATCTCGCCCTCCCGCCTCCTTGAGGCCATGAAGCACTCCGCCAACTGCCCCTACTACAGCAACACCGACACTTACATACGCCTCGGCTACGTCCCCTTCGAACTCAACCCCTCCGCCACCTCCGTCACTCTCGAAAACGCCTACGAAGATTGGTGCATCTACAACACCCTCCGGCAACAGCAAGCACCCGCCGCCGACATCGAAGCCTACCGCCGCCGCGCCCTCAGCTACCAGAATGTCTTCCATCCCCAGCTCGGCTTCGTCCGCGCCCGTCTGGCCGACGGCAGCTGGAAAACCCCCTACAGTCTCCTCTCCACCAGCGGCGAAGGCCTCATCGAAGGCAACGCCTGGAACTACAGCTTCTATGTACCCCACGACGTCAAAGGCCTCATGCGCCTCATGGGCGGCGACAAAGCCTTCCTTGCCAAGTTGGACACCCTCTTCACCATGCATGTACCCGACCAGTTCTTTGCCCAAACCGAAGACGTCACCCGCGAGGGCATGCTGGGCGGCTACGTCCACGGCAACGAGCCCTCCCACCACATCCCCTACCTCTATATGTGGACCTCCCAACCCTGGAAAACCCAGTACTGGGTGCGCGAAATCATGAACCGCATGTACCGCAACCACATCGACGGCCTCTGCGGAAACGACGACTGCGGCCAGATGTCCGCCTGGTACATCTTTTCCGCCATGGGCTTCTATCCCGTCTGCCCCGCCAGCGGCCAGTACGTCCTCGGCGCCCCCTACCTCCCCTACCTCAAGGTCACCCTCGCCAACGGCCAAACCCTCGAAATCAAGGCCCCCAAGGTGAGCGATGCCAACCGCTACGTGCAGGCTGTCCGCCTCAATGGCAAAACCCTCACCCAAGCCTATCTCACCCACCAGCAGCTTATGCAGGGCGGCATCCTCGAGTTCGACATGGGTCCCAAACCCAACAAACGCCTCTTCCAATCCGCCAAAGACAAACCCTACTCCCTCTCCGAGTAACACGCTTCCCCCCTTTACACTTCTGTAAACAATCTTTACATTTCCATCCACACCATAAAACGGCTGTCCCCTGCAGGTCAGCCGTTTAGCTTTTTTGGCACACTTCTTGAATGGAATTCTTATGGAAATAAAAATGTAAAGATATGACCCACCGCCTATCGAAATCCATCATCCTCCTCTGCGCCATCCTCTGCGGACGCAGCCTCATGGCCCAGCCCATGAACCTGCGGCAGTGCATGGACTATGCCGTAGCCCACTCGGCCGAGATGCGCCTCAGCACCGCCGACCGCAGCGACGAGCAGGCTGCCCTCCGCCAGTCGTTCCTCGCTGCCTTCACACCCGGCATCGGCGCCCAAAGCTACGCCTACAACCAGTACGGCCGCAACCTCGACCCTGAGACCAACACCTACACCGACTTCACCACTTTCCACAACGGCTATTCCCTTTCGGGCAGCATCACCCTCTTCGAAGGTTTCCAAGCCTTGGGCAAGATTCGCCTCGCCTACCTCCAACGGCAGAAAGGCCTCAGCCACGAGCAGCAATGTGCCGACGGGGTGCGCATCGCCGTTATGGAGGCCTATTACCAACTGCTCTACTACCGCCAGCTTGCCCAAGTGCTACACCACTCCTGCGCCGCCGCCGACAGCGCCCTCACCAAAGTCCGCCGCGAGGAGGAACTGGGGCGCAAAGGCCATGCCGACGTGGTGCAGTTGGAGTCGGAACTGGCCGATCGGCAATACCAGCTGGCCGATGCCGAAGGACGGCGCGACCAAGCGCTACTTCAGCTGCAGGAAACCCTCTGCTGGCCCTCCGACCGAACCCTCGTCATCGCCGACGAACCCGAAGAGCTGAAGCCCCTCGCCGAACCTACCTCCCCCATCGAACTCCCTGCCGTACTGATCGCCCGTGCCGAACTGCGCGAGGCCGAAATCGGCCTCCGTCAGGCCCGCGCCGCCTGGTCGCCCACCCTCTCGCTCGGCGCCGGATGGTCCACCACCTACTACACCTACCCCAACCTCCCCGGCTACACCCCCCTCCCCTTTGCCCAACAATGGCGCGCCAACGGTGGCCAGTATATTCAACTGACCTTAGACATTCCTCTCTACAGCCGTGGCATCCGCACTCTTGCCCTCCGCAAGAGCCAGAACCAACGCCACCGTGCCCAAACGCGGCTGGAGCAAGTCCTGCGCGAAGACTCCAATGCTCTCCGCCGCGCCGCCCTCGATGTCGAAGCCGCCGAGGCCTCCGCCCTCAAGGCACAGCGCATGGCCGATGTGAAACAGCAGGCCTTTGCCCTCAGCCGCCGACAGTTCGAGTTGGGGCTTATCAGTGCAATCGAATACCAGACTGCCTCCCAAGCCTTTCTCAAAGCCCAAGCCGAAAGCCTCAACGCCCAGCTGCAACTGCGGCTCAAACGCCATCTGCTCCACTACCGCCAAACCGGTAATCTATAAAGAATCTATAAAAACTATCACCTCTATTATATCTATAAAATCTAAAAAAATGGACCATCCCATCCAACCCAAAAAAGGCCTCCACCGTGCCTTCACCCGCCGCGCCATCCCCTACTGGGCGGCCGCCATCGTGGCACTCTTCGTCCTCTATCTCTTTCTTCGACCCCACACCAGCACCCAACGGGTCAGCGGCGACACACTCACCGTCAGCACCGTCGTCCGCGCCGACTTCGACGACTATATCCGCGTCAGCGGCACCGTCCTCCCCATGACCTCCGTGCAGCTAAGCCCCACCGAAGGCGGTATAGTGCGGCAGATTGTGGCCGAGGAAGGCACTAAAGTAAGGGCTGGCGACGTTATCCTGATACTGAGCAACGAAAACCTCGACCTGCAAATCCTCAACGCCGAAGCCGAGCTGGCCGAGAAAGAGAACATCCTACGCAACACCCTCATCAGTATGCAGCAGCAGAAACTCTCCGTGCGCCAAGAACGCCTGTCACTGCAGGTGGAAGTGCGCCGCGCCAAACGGGCCTACGAGAGCAGCCAGCAGCTCTGGGACGAGCACCTCATCGCCCGCGAGGAATACCTCAAGGCCAAGGAGGACTATCAGCTGGCCTGCGACAAGCTGGAGGTGGTCAGCGAACGCGAGAGGCAGGACAGCCTCTACCGCAGCGAGGAACTGCAGCAGCTGCGCGACAACCTCAGCAATATGCGCCTCAACATGGCCATGATACGCCGCCGCAAGGAAAACCTCAGCGTCAAAGCCCCCATCGACGGACAGATAGGACTCCTCGACGCCGTGCTCGGCCAGAACATCGTCCCCGGCGCCGCCATCGGACAGATCAACAACCTCGACAGCTATAAAATTCAAGCCCAAATCGACGAGCACTACATCGACCGCGTCACCGCAGGTCTCCGCGCCACCTTCGACCGGCAGGAACAGCACTACAGCGCCCGCCTTCGCAAGGTCTATCCCGACGTACGCGACGGCAAGTTCAAGGCCGACTTCCTCTTCGGCGACACCATCCCCGACAACATCCGCGCCGGACAGACCTACTACCTCAACCTGCAGCTGGGCCAGAGCGAAGAGGCCCTCCTCATCCCCCGCGGCAGCTTCTACCAGCACACCGGCGGCAAGTGGATATACGTCCTCACCGACCCCCACCGTGCCGAGAAACGCACCATTGCCATCGGCCGCCAGAACCCGCAGTATTACGAAGTCCTCGAAGGCCTCCGCCCCGGCGAGAAAGTCCTCACCGGCAGCTACGACCACTACGGCGACAACGACGTACTGATAATAGACTAACCCTAACGAAAACGAATAACACATCAACAATATGAGCAGTTATCTTAAATTCCTCTCGCGCAACAAACTTTATGCTGCCATCAACCTGGTCGGCCTCACCCTCTCTATGGCCTTCGTGCTGCTGCTGGCCGTCTACGTGCAGCGGCAGCGCACGACCGACCGCTTCCAGCAGAACGCCGACCGCATCTACCTCGTGGGCAACGACGAGAACCTTGTCTCGGGCTACTGGCTCCACAATCACCTCAAAAACCGCTACCCCGAAATCGAGGCTGCCACCAGCTGGGCCTACTCCGAAAAGAGTCCCTTCTATATCGGCATGAGCGAGCAGGCCATCAACACCAATATGGCATACGCCGACATCGACTTTTTCGACATCTTCTCTTTCCCCTTGGTCGAGGGCAGCGTGGCCGAATGGAAAGCCTCCGACCACCGCTGCGCCATCAGCCGCCAGTTTGCCAACACCCATTTCTCCGGCGAAAGCCCCATAGGCAAAACCCTCCGCTATGGCACCCCCGGTGACCTCACCGAGCTGACCATTGCCGCCGTCTTCGACGACTTCGGCAACAGCACCCTCAAGCAGCCCGACGTCATCGTCCGCGGCGAAAACTGCGTCCACTACAATCCCTATAACGACGAGCAGATGCGCAATAGCGGCTTCTGCCTCACCTTTGTCATGACCCGCTCCGGGGCCGACCTCGCCCCCAAGCAGGACGACCTGCTCAGCTTCATGAAAGAAATCAACTGGACGTACAAAAACGGTGAACGCCAGGAAGTCAACCTCATCCCTCTGCTCGACATCTATTTCCTCGACAATTACAATAGCACCTTCACCGTGGGCATCAATGCCGGCAGCCGCAGCTTTGTGGCGTTGGCCACCGCCATGTGTCTGGTGCTGCTGGCCTTCGCGTTGCTTAATTATGTCAACCTCACCACCGCCCTCTGCGGCCGCCGTGCCAAAGAGATGGCCACCCGTCGCCTGTTGGGAGCCGGACGCTGGCGTGTGTCGTTGCAGATGATAGCCGAAAGCACCCTTATGTGCGCCGTGGCCATGCTGCTGGCTGTCCTGCTGGCCGAAGCCCTCTCGCCTGCCGCCAGCCGCATGCTCGACTATCCGTTCTCCATCTTCCAGAGCATCACCCTGCCGCGCATCTTGCTGGCCGCTGCCTTCGTGCTACTCACCGGCCTCGTGGCTGGCATTGTCCCCGCCCTCATCATCCAGCGGGCACAGCCCATCGAGGTGGTTCGCGGCACCCTCCGCACCAAGACCAAGCAGGTCTACAGCAAAATCTTCATCATCCTGCAAAACATCGTGGCCGTCGTCATGCTGGTCACCGCCCTTACCATGCTCCTCCAGGTGCACCATATCGTCAATGCCCCCCTCGGCTACAACACCCACCACATCCTCCGTTTCGACAACTACTACGGCAACGCCGAAGCCCTCCAACCCCTCTGCGACCGTCTGCTGCAGGAGCCCTGCATCAAGAACGTGGCGTTCGGCAATGGCACCCCCTTCCGCGGCACCAACAACAACACCATGAACACCGCCGACGGGCAGGTGGCCTCGTTCCAGATTATCCAAGGCGACAGCAACTATTTCAACATGCTCGGTCTCCAACCCCTGCACGACAACCACAATCCGGGGCACTGGTGGCTGAACGAATTCGCCATGAAAAAGTTCGGCCTCACCTTCGATTCCGAAGTCCTGCAATTTGAACAAGAGTCCATGCCCATCGGCGGCTACTACAAAGACTTCAAATTCTACGACATTCTCTCCCCCAACAAGGAGGCCCTCATCTATAATCACGGCGTATTCACCGCGCAAAGCTTTCCCTGGACCATCCTCGTAGAGAACACCGGCAACGACCGCCAGGCCTACGAAAGGGTCAAAGCCATCGTCGCCGAGTTCTTCCCCAACGACATCTTCGACGCCGTCTACCTCGACGACGAAATAGCCGAATTCTTCGCCCCCCAAACGCGCCTCAGCCGTCTCATGGCCCTCTTCACCCTGCTCATACTGCTGGTCAGCGCCCTCGGCCTCGTGGCCATGAGCACCTACTACATGCAGCAGGAGCGCCACTCCGTGGCCGTGCGCCGCGTGTTCGGAGCCGAAAGGAAACAGCTGCAGCGACAATTGACAGGCTCCTTCATGAAACTGGTGCTGGCGGCCTTCGTCATCGCCACGCCCATTGCCTACTGGGTGGTGAATCATTTCTACCTCGAAACCTTCAGCTACCGCATTCCCCTCTACTGGTGGGTCTTCGCTGTGGCCGGCATCATCATTCTTCTTGTGGCCTTCGTGTCGGTCACCTTCCAAGCCCGCCGTACCGTAGGCGCCAACCCCGCCACCATCCTGGGCGCCGAAAAATAACACCGTATAATTAAAAATCAAAAATATGCTCAAAGTAGAAAACCTTCAGAAAATCTTCCGCACGGAAGAGATTGAAACCATCGCCCTGGGCGGCGTCAGTTTTGAAATCAAAGACGGCGAGTTTGTCGCCATTATGGGCCCCTCGGGTTGCGGCAAGTCCACCCTGCTCAACATCCTGGGCCTCCTCGACAACCCCACCGCCGGCCACTACTGGTTCGGCGACACCGAGGTGGGCGGCCTCAAAGAGCGCGACCGCACCCGTTTCCGCAAGGGCAATATCGGATTCATCTTCCAAAGCTTCAACCTTATTGACGAACTCAACGTCTACGAGAACGTCGAGCTGCCGCTCAAATACCTCAACATGGGCGCCCACGACCGCAAAGAGCGCGTCACCGCCATGCTCAAACGCATGAACATCAGCCACCGCGCCCACCACTTCCCGCAGCAGCTCAGCGGCGGCCAGCAGCAGCGTGTGGCCATCGCCCGTGCCTGTGTGTGCCATCCCAAGCTCATCCTGGCCGACGAGCCCACCGGCAACCTCGACAGCAAGAACGGCCGCGAGGTGATGAGCCTCCTCAGCGAACTCAACGCCGAAGGCACCACCATCGTCATGGTCACCCACTCACCCAAAGATGCCGCCATCGCCCAGCGCACCATCGACCTCCTGGACGGTCAAATAGTCCAAGACCTCAAAAACGAACTGTGAACAATGCCGAATACTCTGGCGGCTGAAATCCAACCCTCCATTCAACTCTCAGGCCGCCTAAACAACAAAACGATATGCACCGAAAAAGCGATTTAGTCCTCAAGGTTCTCTCCCTTGGCATAGGCCTGGCCGTAGGCATAGTGCTCGTTGCCAAAGTCTGCTTCGAACTCTCCTACGACAATTTCTACCGCGACGCAGACCGCATCTACCTAATCATGTCCGGAGTCGACCAACAGGGCGAGAAGCATGAATTCCCACAAGTGAGCGGGGCGGTGGCACCCGGTTTCAAAACCGACGTGCCCGGAGTCGAAGAGGCCACCCGCACCACTTTCTATTTCGAAAACCCCAACTTCGTCGACGAGGAACAGAATGTCATAACCGCTGAAAGCTTCGCTCTGGCCGACACCTGCTTCTTTAAAGTTTTCGACCGCCCCATCCTCTCTGGCAACCCCACCGAGATACTGGCAAAGCCCCTGGGCCTCATGGTGTCGCGCTCCTTTGCCGAGAAGATGGGAGGCGTGGAGCAGTGCATCGGCAAGACCATCTTCAACCAAGACCAACCCGAACTGAAGATGACCGTCCAAGGAGTCTTCGAAGACTTCCCCAAGAACGGCACCATCGACTACGACCTCATCATGGCCTTGGAGAGCTACGCGAAAAGCAGCACCGAAAACTGGGTGGGCAACGACCGCTACATAGGCTTCGTGAAACTGCAGCCAAACGTCGACCCAACCACGCTCGACCTTGCCATCCACAAGATGCAGGAAGCCCACCAGCCATTGGCTGAGTTAGAGAAAAACGGCACAAAGCTCTGGTATACCCTCACGCCTCTGCTTGGGTCCCACATCCAATCGCCCGATGTCCGTTTCTTGGTGATACTGCTCTCAATAGTGGCAGCGCTGCTCATAACCATCAGCCTCCTCAACTACATCCTGATAGTAATTTCCTCCATGGTGCACCGCGCCAAGGAGATAGGAGTGCGCAAATGCTATGGGGCTGGCACCGCCGACATCTATGCCCTTTTGGGCCGCGAGGCGGTGGTCCATCTGTTCCTCTCCCTCGCCTTGGCGACCGTCATCATCTTCGCTTCCCGCGAGGTGATACAGAACCTCTTGGGGGTGGCGTTCCGGACGCTGCTTATCCCTCAAAGCCTGGTGGCCATCGGGCTGGTACTGATTCTGGTATTGTTTGTCTCCTCCGTCGTCCCGGCAAGGCTCTATCTTCGCATCCCCGTCTCGGTGGCTTTCCGCAACTATAGTGCGAACACACGTCGCTGGAAGATAGCCTTTTTGGGCATTCAGGTGCTCATCAACGTGTTCATCGTGTCGATGGTAATTATCCTTTCGCTGCAATACCGGAAGATGGTGCAGGCCGACCACGGCTACGACTACCGAAACGTCTATTCCGTCGCCCTCTTTGGTGGCGGCCAGGAAGCACAGCAGCGCGTACTGGAAACCCTCGCCTCCTTCCCGGAGGTGACGGCGGTCGGCGCCGCCTACAATCCCCCCTTCGTGCCTCCCAGCGGCGACAACGTCTGCCTGCCGGGCGACGACCGCGAGCTGTTCAACGTGGCCGACGGCTACGAGGCCACCGAAAGCTTCTTCCGAATGCTCGGCTTCGACTTCGTGGCCGGCCGGCCGCCACGCGACTCCTCCGAGGTGGCAGTCTCAGCATCTTTCGTCAAGCGGATGGCCGACTTTGCCGACTGGAGCGACGGCGCGGTGGGCAAGACTTTCCTCATCACCGGCCATCCGGATGGAGAAATAAAGTTTCCCCCCTTCACTATCTCGGGCATCTACCGAGATGTCCGTATGGGCATCTATAACGATTTGCAGGAACGACCCAGTGTCTATTTTTATGGTGCCCCCCTCGACGGCAAATCCTATATGCCCTACCTCATCTTTAAGACACAGCAAGAGATGGACGACTCACTCTCCATGCGAATCTCCCATGCCCTCGCGGCCACATTGGACGGGCGACAGCTGCCGATAGTCTCATGGGAAGAGGAAATCCGCTCGGCCTACGAAGACGGCCGCAAAATCCGCAACACGCTCCTCGTCGGTTCCCTCTTTGCCATGCTCATAGCCGTGCTGGGTCTCTTCGGCTTCGTCCGCGACGAGTCGAACCGCCGCAGCAAAGAGATTGCCATACGCAAGATAAGCGGCGCCACCTCGTCCGACGTGCGCCGACTGCTATTGAGGGACGTGCTCAAGTTCTCACTGCTGATGGCCGTGGCGGGCTGCGTAGCCTCCTACTTTGTGGCTTCCAAAATGCTGGAACAATTTGCCGAACAAATCACGCTCACCCCCCTGCACTTCATAGTGGCTGCCGCAGCGGTGCTACTCATTGTCTGCGCAGTGGTGCTCCTTTGCAGCCACCGCTTCTCCAAGACCAACCCATCCCAACTGCTCCGGAATGAATGATTTAATTTTGATGAATAGAATCCCTTCCCGGTCGGGGCGGTTTCCCGCCCCGGCTTTTGTTTCCCCCGCAGGGCGGGGCTGCCACGCCCATAGCCATGACCGGATGGTTCCTCTTCCCCAGCCACGCTCTTCCTTCGCCATATCCTTGTTATTTCCTCTTTATATCGTCTATATTTCGTCTATTATACAACATCGAAATACCAGCGATGGGGAGTTGATATATAGGACTTCCGGCGAGTTTTATATGGACACACAGTCTCGGCTTATTTTGCCGGCGCCCGTTTTTGTTGGGGGGAGAAGTAGTTTGCGGCTCTGTTTGTGGGGACCTAAATTCCAGTTACAAGTGCAACACTAAGTAGAAAAAAAGAGTACCAA
>CAMUZR010000014.1 GCA_947165255.1 uncultured Bacteroidales bacterium | reverse complement strand
CCGAGACCCTCGAGTGCAGCGGCGACTGCCAGAAGACCATGGAAGTGGAAGGCCTGGCCCAAGGCACCTACTTCGTGCGCATCACCGCCGACGCAGTCAACCTGGTGCGTAAGCTCGTGGTGAGATAAACACTCTTTGAATTCCGAATGCCGAGTTCTGAATTCTGAGAAAGGCATGTTCCAATCGCAAGACTGAATTCGGAATAAAGGCTTCAGAATTTCCCCAGGGCGGGAGCCGGTCGCAAGACCGGCTCCCGCCTTTTTCTACCCATGCCCTCCCGTAGCGCCCGCTCAGTCTCGCCCAGGAAAGCGCCAACCTCCAGTGCATCTTTGCCACATCCTCTCTACATCCTCTATCGTTCTTTGCCCCCTAGCATCAAAGAACTCCCCTCGAACCCAACTCCACCAATAGTACTACCACAAAAATCGCAGCGCCTCCCCACCGCCCCCGAACTGGCATTGATGGTAGAGCGGCCAGAGAACGCTTAATCTAGAATAGAAACACCGTCACATAAATACAGCGGGAGGAGGTGTTGCAACCTCCTCCCGCTGTATCTTCAATAGAGGTAAGCCGACTTCCGATATCTTATTATAAGGGATTGGATAAAAGGCGTATGTGAAAAGAGAAGTTGCTTACATTTCTCCCATCCTTACGTCTTAAAATGTCGTTTCGCCATTATGCGAGATTAATGATACATTTGAGATATGGGGTAGGGACTGTACTTCGGTTACAATCTGTCCGTCAGCCAAACGCAACTCTATTGTGAGTGCCAGTGATGTTGAGGTTGTGTTCCGTGCTTTTACTTGGGCATACTTGCTGTGTTTTTTTACAATAGCCATTATTTCTGATTCGGCATGGATGTCAGAAGAGTTAACGACAAGAATCATAGGAGACTTAGCAATGGGAACCCAATCCAAAATAAGTATTACTGCCGTAAGTATCACAGAGAGGCAAATGGCAAAAACAGCATGGCCCGACCCGCAGATGATACCAACTCCGAGAGACCAAAACAAAAACATCAGGTCCATGGGATTCTTAACAGCTGTACGGAATCGGACAATTGAGAGGGCACCGACCATACCCAGCGAAATTACGATGTTGGATTGGATTGTTAAAATAATGGCAGACGTAATAAGCGCAATGCCAGCTAAAGAGATGTTGAAATTACGCGAATAGAACGTCTTTCGGGTTATTAGTCTGTATACTAAAAAAATATACAGGGCAATAAATGCTGTGATGAGTAAGCAGACTATGACGTCATTCGTTGTAATTTGCTGGTTGTTCCAACTGTCGAGGAACGATTTCTTGAAAATGTCAGTAAAAGATAAGGATAAAATTTTCATAGGGCTATATTATATAGAATATTTTCGGCAAAGATAGAATTTAGAGAATGTTGTTTGTTGTAGGCAGTCAAGTTGTAGGCTTTGAAATATGAAGTCCGGAAGGAAATGGTCATATTTGACTTCCATTAGATGGTAGCCTGGAGTAAGTATCGGGCGGCAGGAAATAGAAGGTTTGAAGAAGTTGTTGAAGTCGCGAGAAGAAACTATATTAGTATCAAAGGTGACTCGGACATTTCCTGTCGGATAAATATATGCAGAACGTTGATATTCGACAATGATACTGGGTGTCATCTCCTTCTGTGATGAGAGGAGTAGGAATTTTACCAGGGTTTCGTCCTGCACTTGTGTAAGAGACAGTGGAATGTGCGAGATAAGTTGTTGAGCCTGGAACCTATCAATTCGAGCCGAGGTCTTGTGAGTCATACCATGGTACTTCCTCTTGCACTCAAGGGAGATCCGTTTGTCTGAGGCGTTATATATACGGATTCGGTATTTCTCTCGAGGTTCTATTCCGTCTTCGTTGTCGTAATAGCAGGTGTTGTACATGTCATCGAAATAAAGGCTGCGAATGGTGTATTTGCCATGTATGTCAGAATGCGGATCCCGTGGAATTAAATTACGAATGCGTTCTTGCAGGATTGCCATAGTGGGTTCCGTAATTAAGTATTTATACTCATGGCGATATGTACTTTGAGCGGACTTCATAATGATTCATCGTTTTTGTTATTACTGCATTTTTTGAATTCTATAAATCCAATGCAAAGGAATAGTATGATAAAAAGTAGAGTGAAAAGAATAGGAGAGAGCCATTTCGACCATTTGATAGGGACATTGCTGGTTGTGTCATTTGGTGACAGGGCAGTATCTGACGGAAAAATAAAGTTGAGGCGCGAGCCAGGTGGTGGTATTGAATCGATGCCGTAATAGATACCGGTCGATGAGTCTACCCAAACAGCGGATCTAAGACTTGTATCAGATGGATTGTGAAAATAGTCGCCCAATGTATATTCAGGGCGATACAGTACGTGAGAGAAGAATCCTTTGAGGCCAGGGTCAGATGTTTCATAAGAAAAAGATTGAATAGGCTTCGTGGAAAGATAGAAGTCATCAAGAATTGTCAAACGCCTTTCAAAAAAAGTGCGCAATTGTTGTACTGATTCAAAGACCATTTGGTCATAATAATCAGGCGGTATTGAGTCTTGCTCAATTTCTTGCCACCTAATTAGATTCGAACGAGAGGCGTCTTTGATGAGTAGGGCTAAAGAGTCAAGACCGTGTTCCAGCAACCAAGAACAATAAGGACGAGCTTTTTGACAGTAGAGTTCGATGGCTTGACGCCTAAAAGAAGGGCAGTCGAACATTGTACGGATTGGATAGTCCTCATTGGTGTCAACAAGAGCAAAGATTTCGTCAACACCCAATCCCATTGAGAGGTCGTAATCCCAAACAGGTCCACTATAGAAAACATAAGGTGATGACCCCATGCAGTAAAAGTAATTGCTGCGACGCCATACATCACCATTAAGAAAGAGCTCATCGGTAATGTATTTGCTTGCCCAGGAGTTAATATCAATTAGGTTTTCTAAAGACTCGTCTGGTCTATCCTCATCTCCAGATAAACAAGCTTTTAGCCGTTTTAAATAGTATTCCAAAGAGTCGAGTTGAACTGGGCGATCTGTCTTACAATCTATCAGTGAAGCCCATTGGTCCCCAGTAAATGGAACACTGAATATACCTGATGATCTGGTCACCTCTTCTATGTCATTTAGAAAAAGATATTGGGGCATTTGAGGCAGACTTAGTCGATGGTTGGAAAGCTCTATTTTTTCTGTGAGAAGATACAGTCCATGATACCGTCCATTGAAGTACAATTCGACAAAACGGCAGTCAGGGTTCCATTGCATATCAAGTCCAGAAACAAAATCCAGAGCTATTTTGTTTCGAAGATTAGAAAGGTCGAAGGCATTTGCCAGTAGAACCCATTTTTGCCCCGGGGGCATTCCTAACAGTGAATCAGGCTGTGCAAGTGTGAGAAGAAGGGGTTTTTTTGGATTCCACCAGGTGCTGTTCCCTCGTCCTTTCAGATAGATTTGGTTGTTGCGCCCATTGTTCATTGGTTTTCCTTCGGGAGAGAATAAATCAAAAGTAGCAAGACCAGAATAATCTTTGTCTAGAAAAATCCTTTCAAGTGTATTCTCATTTATGTGGACGTTGATGAATGGTATGTTTTCGGATTTGACGATACACAATTTGGCACTATCTATTTTTGCCCCTCGTGAGAAAAAAAAGTCATAGATTATACCTAAATGAAAATCAGGAAGTTGGTCTCCACTTCGGTAAGTGGTTCCATTTATAATCAACTGGCACCAATTGGATTGAAATATAAGGTGGCCATTGTTTGCACAAGAGGGTAGAAAAAGGTAATAAGTACTATCCTTAGGCGACAGGTATGCCTCAAACTCATAATGAGAAGAGTCATTTTCGAATACAAATCTGAGCGGTTGTGGTCGGCTAGACCTTGACAAAATACTTCCAACAATCAAGCCCATCGCCATTAGAGATATAATAATGACGGTGATTATTATTGTTCTTCGTGTTAGATTCATGTGTAAACGTATCTAGTATTATTCTAACGGAGGGAGGTGTTTAAAGTGTATTTGATTATCCAGAATAGTTCAAAAATGAGTGGATGAACGAACAGCACAATAAACAGAGTTAGGCTATAAAAATAAATAAGTTAGTTGTATTGCCATAATATAACGACTTTTTTGCATCAAAGTATCATTTGCAAAAATACATATTTTTTTTTAAATACATATAATCTGTTCGCAAAAGTTACGAACATGAATAGTTGTTCTATAGGATCATCAGTTAGTTGTCTTCAATACCCTCTGTGTCCGTCCCTCATCTCTGGGCGTTCCAATCAAACGCAATGTGTGGTGTGGGACATGGGTGAGATACATCGCTATATTATTGAAAAAAATATTCATTCGAAAAAAGTTAAAATAGACTACTTTTTTTTTAATATAGAAATAGTTCTGTATTTTTACACCTTGTTAACCAAGCGAAAATTATTGTTTTTTCGATTGTAAATATATTATAATCAGATATTTGTATATAAAACTAAAATTTTTTTCAAAATAAAAAAACACGTTTAATCCAATTTATTAACCAAAATGTCCTAATTATGCAAAAACATTTGTTACGACTAGTCTGTATCATGGCGATGTTACTCGTCCCATGGTATGGTCATGCTCAGCATGCGCAGGACTACACGTTATCCACAGGTGTTGACTCCACCAAGTGGATAGCCCTCAGTACCTCCGCCTTGAGCATCGACGACCTTGAAGGTCAAGACGACGAAACGTCGGGTTGCATACAAATTGGGTTCACTTTCAACTTTGCGGGCGAAAGCTATACCCAGTTCTCGTGCAACACGAATGGCCGATTCCGTCTGGGTTCAACGGCATGTTCCTATTATTGGCAACTACCGTTCACCACAATGACCGACACGACCTTCAACGACCTGCCGTTCATTACGGCTCTCGGTATGGACAATACCCTTGAGCCCTATGGCACGCAGGTGAGATATGAGCTTGTGGGCACTGCACCCAACCGTATTCTGGTGGTTGAGTATATAACTCCCACCGTTTACGACTACGAGGCAGAAGATTTCTGCACCTACCAGATTCAGCTGCTGGAAGGCAGCAACATAGTGCGTCTTGTCTATGGTTCTACAGACGAGACTAACTTCAATGATTTTCAGATTGGCATAGCCGCTGCGGCCGATGACTACCTGATGATTGACCCCACCACACACGCGACTACAATTGCTGGCACCTCGACCTCTTTCGACTCTTGGCCAGGTCTTTACCGTTACTATGAACTCACTCCTTACATTCCTCCCTGTCCACGCATCTCTCATCTCATGGCTTTCAATATCGGCCTTACTTCGGCCGACCTCAGTTGGTCCGACATGGGCGATGGCACTTCATGGCTGATAGAGTATGGCGATACTACTTTTACTCCTGGTTCGGGCGACGCTCCCTATACTGTTATTGCCACCGACACCTTCTACACCCTGACTGACCTTCAGCTGGGGACCACATACGAGGTCTACGTGCGCGCCATCTGTGGCAGCGACAGTAGCAGCTATGTCTATTTGACCTTCACCACCCCCACCAGCATGCCTGCCACGGTGCCCTTCATCTGCACCTTTGAGGAATCGGGCAACAACGGGTGGGACCTTGTGAACGGCACCCAGGCCAACTATTGGATGGTGGGCAGTGCCGTGTCCAACGGTGGCAGCCAGAGTTTGTACATTACCAACGACGGCTCTACTAACGGTTATAATATCACTTCTACTTCATACGTATTCGCCACGCGCACCATCAACCTCAACGACACGGGCTACTATGCCTATAGTTTCGACTGGAAGTGCCAAGGCGAAAGCAGTTACGACTTTATCCGCGCAGCTCTGGTGCCAGCCTCTACTACTATCACGGCTGGCCAATACAACGGCTTCAACAATAGTTCGGCAGTTCCCACCGGTGGCATAGCACTGGATGGGGCACAGCGCCTGAACCTTGTAAGCACGTGGCAGACCCGCTCGGGCACGTTCCACCTGAGCACCCCGGGTTCCTACATGTGGGTTATTATGTGGCGCAACGACCCTAGTGCCGGAACCCAGCCCCCGGCGGCTATCGACAACGTGATGCTCATGGTGAACACCTGTCCCCAGGTGAATAACCTGACGGCCACTAATGTCACCTCATCTTCCGTCACGGTCAACTGGACTGCCGGAGGAACTGAGACCTCGTGGATTGTTTCCGACGGATCGTATATCTATCCCACTACTACCACCAGCTACACCATCACCGGTCTGCAGCCCAACACGGATTACAATATTATGGTTGCCCCGGTGTGTAGCGGCTCTGACACAGGCATGTTCACCGGCGTGAGCGTCCGCACCGACTGCGGTCCCTTCTCGGTGGTTCCTTTCGTAGAGGATTTCGAATCCGCTCCCACAGGCTCCTACACCTCGAATTCTTTCATCAATTGCTGGCATCGTCTGAATAACGGAACCACCTATTATGGGTATCCTTACGTTGCTAACAGCACTACTTACAACCACACTCCTGGCGGTTCCAAAGGCCTTTACTGGTACAATACCACCACTACGGGCACTTATGGCGACTACCAGTTTGTCATCCTGCCCGCTGTGGATACTGACAACCTGGCAATCAATACCCTACGCGTCTCTTTTTGGGCCAAATCTTCCAGCACTAGCTATTATCCTTCCTTCAGTGTTGGCGTGATGGACGACCCGACCGACGAGAGCACTTTCCATTTGGTTTCCAATATCAATGTGGGCAGCAATACGACCTGGCGTCGTTTTGAAGTCGATTTCCAAGACTACACTTCCACGGGTAGCTACATTGCCATCCGTGCCGTTCGGCCGACTTCGTCATGGTATGCCTACGTTGACGATATCACGGTTGACCTGGCACCCGACTGCCCGGCAGTTACCAACCTTGTCTCCACTTCCCTCTCCGACAGCGAAGTCGAACTTACGTGGACCGAACGTGGCGATGCTACCACCTGGGATGTGGAATACGGCGAACATGGCTTCACCCTTGGCGAAGGCACGATAGAGACTGCCACCAGCCTGCCCCATACCATTTCCGGACTTGACGCAGGCACCACCTACGACGTCTACGTCACCCCCACATGCGACGGCGTTGGTGACCACAATATGATTACCGTCGTAACCGACTGTGCCGACCTAGACAGCCTGCCCTACACCATGGGCTTCGAGAATGCCGACGGTGTCACCCAGACAGGTTCCTCTACCAATAATACTTTTGTGAACTGCTGGCGCCGACTGAATAACGGTAGCACTTACTTTGGCTACCCATACGTTGCCAGTAGCAGCACTTACAATCACACTCCTGGCGGCAGTCGCGGTCTTTACTGGTTTGCCACTACTACCACTGATACGTATGGCGACTATCAGACCCTCGTTCTGCCCCCCTTCGACACCACACTCTATCCTGTCAACACCCTCCGACTCACCTTCTGGGCCAAGTCTTCCAGCGCTTCCTACTATCCCGAGTTCCAAGTGGGTGTTATGACCAATCCGCTTGACAACAGCACTTTCCGCAGCTGCGGTACCGTCCGGGTTACGAATTTGCCCGATTGGTATATATATAATGTATCCCTGGCCAACTACAATGGCAACGGAAAATATGTAGCCCTTCGAGCTATACGCCCCTCTTCCTCGTGGTATGCCTACGTTGACGACATCACCCTCGAATTGCAGCCCGACTGCCCCGAGGTGACGAATGTTGCTGCCTACAATATCACCGACAACACGGCTACTCTCCGTTGGACCGACCGCGCCAACACGGGCTCCTACATAATAGAATACGGCCCCTACGGCTTCACCCGCGGCACCGGCTCTACCGAGACGGTCACCAGCCTGCCCCACACCCTTACCGGCCTTTCCGCCAATACGCAGTACGACGTTTACATCTCGCCTAACTGCACGGGTTCCACAGGCTTTACCATCTACCGTTTCACTACTGAGTGCGACCTCACCGTCACCGTTCCCTTCACCATGGGCTTTGAAACCTCCGACGGTGTTACCAGCACTGGCGGCTCTTCGAGCTTTACTTTCGTCAATTGCTGGCACCGCTTGAATAACGGCACCATGTATTTTGGCTACCCCTATGTTTCTAGCAGTTCTAATTATAACCACACCCCCGGCGGCAGCCGTGGCCTCTACTGGTACAACACTACCACCACTGTTACATACGGCGACTATGCCATTGTGGTTCTTCCTCCGGTTGACCCAACTATTGCAGTTAACTCCTTGCAGTTCAAATTCTGGGCAAAGGCTTCCAGCTCCAGCTACTATCCTCAGTTCCAGGTGGGTGTGATGACCGACCCCAACAACCCCAACACCTTCCGTCAGGTAGGAACAGTCGATGTGGGCAACAGCACCCAGTGGGAAGAGTTCACCACTGTCCTTGGCAGCTATAACGGCACAGGACGATACGTGGCTCTCCGCTCGCTTCGTAGCTCATCTTGGTATGCCTACGTCGACGATATTACCCTCGAATTGGCTCCCTCTTGCCCGCAGGTGATGCGCCTCGACGCACCGTATATCGGCACCACCGGTGCGCAGATTACCTGGCAGGACCGTCCCGGCTATGCCAACTATCCCTCTCAGTACGAGATCCAGATCATTCCGTCCGACACCGCTGAAAGCGTCTCCAACGCCATTGCCTCCAGCATGTCCTACGTGATCACCGGTCTGCAGCCGACGCATACCTACACCGTTCTGGTTCGTGGCATCTGCGCCAGTGACGACTACGGCGCATGGAGCGACTCGCTCACTTTCACCACCTCAGGAATGCCCTGTCTTGTGGTTGACACGGCCAACTCCTTCACTGCCACTATTGGCACCGGAACCAGCACCAATTCCTATATCCCCAGCTATAGCACCTACAACTATGGCCTCAGCCAGCAGATTTACAAATCCTCTGAGATTGGCGGCGGCGGCAACATCACCAGTATTTCTGTCATGCCCTCTGCAATCAGCCAGCAGCGTACCTACGAAATCTACATGGCCCATACCTCCAGCAGTTCCCTGTCCGGTTTCATCCATCCGAGCGACATGATACGTGTCTACGATGGCGATCCCGTCACACTCACTGCCAACACTTGGATTACCTTCAATCTCGACACTCCGTTCCCCTACAACGGCAGCGACAACCTACTGGTCTGTTTCCGCGACATGACGGGTTCATGGGTCTCAGGCAACGCCTGGTATGTACACAGCACCTCTGAGAACGCCAGCTGCTATGTCTATCAGGACGCCTCTTCCTACGATCCCTTCACCCAGACGGGCGGTACACTGCTCAGTGTGCGTAATAACATTAAGATAGAGGCCCTGGCTTGCGATCAGCTGGCCACCTGTGCGGCTCCCACTATCATGTTCGACTCCTCCGATGCCGACTTTATTTCCGTCAGTTGGATTCCCGGCAACGACGAGACCGCTTGGAATGTTGAATACCGCGATGCCGACAGCACTACTTGGCACGACCAAGGCACCGTCAATGTCAACCAGTACACCTTTACCGGCCTCAACGCCAACCGCCTCTACGAAATCCGCATCACCTCGCTCTGCACCGACTCCAACTTCTCCAGCATCATCACAGCCCGCACCCCCTGTGCCGGCGATACGCTGCCCTTCTTCACCAGTTTCGAGACCTTCCCCAACAGCTCAGCCTCCGCTCCCATGCCTCCCTGCTGGGTAAGAAACAATAACTACAGTACCTCCTCTGGCTACCCCTATGGCTCCACAAGCTATGCCCACAATGGCTCCTACTCCGTTTACATGTATTCCTCCAGCACTTCCTACAGCTACTTCTCCTTGCCTCCCTTCGCTGCCTCGATCGACAGCCTCAGCGCCGACTTCTGGCTCCTGCGTACTACTACCTCCAACACACAAGAAATCAAAGTGGGCGTCATGACCGATCCTTACGACATTGCCACCTTCACCGAAGTGGCCACTATCATCCCGCCGGATGATTTGTACACTTGGGGCCACTACGAGGTCTACTTCGACCAATACCAAGGCGACGGTCGTTACATTGCTTTCTTGTCGCCCAGCGGTGTAAACAGCTATCCTTATCTCGACGAACTCACCATTGACTATATTCCCGAATGCCGCCGCATCCAAAATGTGGAGGTGACCGACATCACCACCACCTCGGCATTGGTCTCCTGGCCCATGGGCGAGGGAATGGAGTTCGACGTAGTATGCGTTCCTTCTGGCACCGACCCCGACTCTGGCAACATCATCCACATTTTCGCCGAGGACACCGTCACCATTTTCGGCTTGCACCATAGCACCAGTTACACCGCCTACGTGCGTGGCTTCTGCTATCCTGACACCAGCCAGTGGTCGATGGGCACCAGGTTCTTCACCGGGTGCGGCCTTATCGACACACTCCCCTACTTCAATGGTTTTGAAACCGAACCCACCAGTAATTCCAACACCAACTCCACCTTTGTCCGCTGCTGGACCCGTCTCAACAACGGCACCAGTTATGGCGGCTACCCCTACATCAGCAGTAGCAGCTCATACAACCACACCCCCGGCGGCAGCAAGGGCTTCTATTGGTACAATACCAACACCGGTGGCAGCTACGGAAGCTATGCCTATATCATTCTCCCCGAGGTTGACACCAACGCCTTCCCCATCAACTCGCTGCAACTCTCCTTCTGGGCCAAGAGTTCCAGCACCTCCTACTATCCCGTGATCGAAGTGGGCGTAATGGAGAGCAACGAAGACACCGCCTTCCACCATCTGCGTACCATCAATCTCGAAAATAGCACCACCTGGCAGCACATTGTCGTGCCTCTGGGTCACTACAGCGGTCCGGGCTCCTTCCTCGCAGTCCGTTCTCTGAGGGAGAGTGGCTTGTGGTATGCCTACCTCGACGATTTCACCCTCGACACCATGCCTTCCTGTCCTATGCCTCTCGAAATAGTCTTTGACAGCGTTGGCGTCGACCAAATCAACCTTTCGTGGGTTACCTCTGGTTCCGAAAGTCAGTGGCAAGTCACCGTCACCGGCCCTGGTTTCAGCGGCCTCGACACCATCGTTAACGACACCACCCTTACCGTGTCCGGCCTGTCTCCCAGCGAGCTCTACACCGTAGGAGTAAAAGCCCTCTGCGGAATGGACGAAAGCAGTGATTTCACCTATGCCACCATACGCACCGAGTGCATCACCATCAACACCCTTCCCTACACTCAGAATTTCGAGGGCTGCGGTTCCTATAGCTCCAACTCCAACATCTTTGGCGTACCCTGCTGGGACCGTCTCACCCCGGGTGCCACCTATTTCTATCCTTATGTCTTCGCCAGCACCACCTACAACCACACTCCTGGTGGCAATACCGGCCTCTACTGGTATGGCTACACCGGTTCGAGCTATGGCTCCGACCAAATTATCGTGCTGCCCCCTGTTGACACCACCGTATTCAGCATTAGTCAGTTGCAGCTTGCCTTCTGGGTCTACGCCAGCACCAACCAGCCTTATATGGAAGTGGGTGTCCTGAGCGACCTTGACGACCAAAGCTTCGTACCGGTTGACACTGTCTATGCCGCCAACTCTAGCACATGGGAACTCTTCGAGGTGCCTCTTGCCAACTATCATGGGCGCGGCAACCGCATTGCCGTCCGCTCCATCTATAACGGCAACTATTGGTACGGCTACCTCGACGACTTCTCTCTCGACACCATTCCTTCCTGCCTGCATGTAGGCAATTTGCACGTCACGGCTTCGCCCTCTGGCTCCATCACTGTCGGCTGGACCGAGCGCGGCACTGCCTCGGAGTACCAAGTGGCCATCGACACCGTCAACGTCACTCCCACTTCGGGCGTCACCATTTATGACACCACCTCCTACACCTTCACCGGCCTCGTCGACGGCAGCGACTACTACATCTGGGTACGTGCCATCTGCGGCCCCGGCGACACCTCTCATTGGGAAGGCCCCATCGTGGGTTCGCCCAACAGCTGGAACATGCGCCTCAACGCAGTCGACACCATCTACATGTGCGGTGGTCAGATTTACGACGACGGCGGTCCCACAGGCTCCTACTCTAACTCTCACAACTCCACGCTTATCATCTATCCCGATGCGCCTAACTCCTTGTCCACCATCCAGGGTTCGTACTACATGGAATCCTGCTGCGACTACATCGAGATTTACGATGGCGCCGGCACGACTGGACAGTTGCTCTACACCTCTTCCGGCACCTCTTCCGGCACCATCAGCACCTTGGTGTCCGAGTCGGGCCCGATAACGCTGTTCTTCCATACCGACGGTTCGGTCACCTACGACGGCTTTGCACTCCGTGTGGGGTGTGAGTCGGCCTTCTGCCGCGTCATCAATATGAGGTTGGACACCACCTACGCACAGAGCGACTCGCGTCTGGCTATCACATGGGATTCCAACGAAGCCAACCTCTACGAGGTAGAGTATGGCGCTCCCGGCTTTGCTTTGGGCACCGGCACTACCCTTACCGTGACCAGCAACCATGTGGTGCTGACAGGTCTGAGCCCGCTGACCAATTACGAGGTGTACGTGCGCAGCATCTGCTCGGTCGGCGACACCGGTTCTTGGTCGCACCGCGTCTTCAAGACCGCCATGTGCGGCAGTGCCAGCATAGCCAACAGCTGGTCGCCTTCGGCTTCCTCCTCCACCACCAGCTATGGCCCCATTGGCTACAGCTGCTATAACTACAGCTACACCCAAATGATAATCGACTCGGCCCAGTTGGCCGCCCTCGACGGCGATATTTCGGGCTTTGCCTTCAAACCCTATAACTCTGCCGCCGAATATGGCTCGTACTTCACCGGCATGGATGTGTATATGGCCAATGTGAGCGAGAGCGTCTTCACCTCCGATTTCATCCATCCCGACACCACCACGCACCGTTTTGTCCAGGTGTTGCACAACGGCAACTGCAACTTCACCGACGACAACTGGCAGACCATGGCGCTCGACACCTCCTTCACCTGGGACGGCCACAGCAACCTGCTCATATCCTTCAACCGCAGCCACGGCACCTACAACTGCTCGGCCGAGTTCGAAGGCCACTCCATGAGCGGCAACAAGTCGATTTACGTCTACAACGATAACAGTGCCTACAATGTCAACACCGTCTCGGGCGGCACCCGCACCAGCACGGTGGGCGACCTCCAGCTTATCTCCTGCGGACTTAGCTGCGAGCAACCCTTGGTGTCCAACCTTTCCTACGACTTTGAATCCGCCACCGTCTCATGGACGGGCGAAGGTCTCGACTATGAGGTGAACATCAAAGAAACCTCGGCCCTCGACTGGCCCTCCACCGACATTCACGTGACTGGCTACAGCTACACCTTCAGCGGTCTGAATGCCCTCACCGGCTACACCATCCGTGTGCGTCAGGACTGCAGCGCCGACGAAATCGGCTACAGCGAGTGGACCACCATCGACTTTGTCACCGACAGTCTGCCCTGCCTCGTGCCTGACAGCCTCACCGTAAGCAACATCTCCAACAACAGTGCCACCTTCGACTGGCGTGTGCTGGCTTACGAAACCATGTGGGACATCCACGTCTGGAACACTGGCGGCATCGACAGCATCTACACCGTCGCTTCGCATCCTGCCACCGTGGGCGGCTTCTCACCCGGAGTCACTTACAATGCTGCCGTGCGTCCGCTCTGCGGCCAAGCCCACGACCTGCCGGGCGACTGGGGCGACACCATCCAGTTCACCACCCTCACCTGTCCCGACGTCACCGGCCTGAGCACCTCCGGCGTCACCGAGAGCAGCGTCACCCTCAACTGGACCGCTGACCCGATGGCCCAGAGCTGGCTCATCGAGTACGGCTTCCAGGGCTTCGCCCAGGGCACCGGTATCAGCGTCACTACCACTACCAACAGCTACATCGCCACTGGCCTCGACGACGAGACCGCCTACGACTTCTACGTCAAGGCCGTCTGCGGCACCGACTGGAACAGCGAGGGCTGGACGCACGTGAGCGCCACCACGCTTGAAGCCCAGGATCCCACCTACACCGTCACCGTCAGCGCCAGCGACCCGTCGATGGGCACTGTCAGCGGCGGCGGCACCTACCGTGCCGGTGAGACCTGCACCGTTACCGCCACGCCCAATGCCGGCTTCGAGTTCGTCAACTGGAGCAACGGCGAGACGGCCAACCCCTACAGCTTCACCGTCGTGAGCAACATCACCCTGCAGGCCATCTTTGCTCCGCTGGAAGGCATCGACGACATCAACGGCGGCGCCGCCTGCAGCATCTACCCGAACCCCACCAGTTCCTCCACCACCATCAGCGTTGAGGGAGTGAGCGGCGAGGTACGCATCAGCGTGGTCGACATGAGCGGCCGCACCGTCCGCACCGAGACCCTCGAGTGCAGCGGCGACTGCCAGAAGACCATGGAAGTGGAAGGCCTAGCCCAAGGCACCTACTTCGTGCGCATCACCGCCGACGCAGTCAACCTGGTGCGTAAGCTCGTGGTGAGATGATAGGTTGAATTCTTTATCGACAGTTCGGAATGCGGCGTGGGCGTGAGCCGCCCGCAAGTTTGAATTCCGAATTGTCCCCCGGGCGGGAGCCGGTCGCTAGGCCGGCTCCCGCCTTTTTCTACCCATGCCCTCCCGTCGCGCCCCGGCAGTAGCGCTAAAGCCTGTGCCGGCCTCCAGTGCATCTCTGTTTGGTCTTCGATAGTCAGTCGATTGTTCTTTGTTCGATGGCATCAAAGAACTAACAAGGGGCTAGGGGCAGCCGAAAGGTGCCGGGGTGGGGAAAGGGGGGGAGGGGGCAAAGGATAAAAAAAAAGAAGCGCCAAAAATCATTTTTTTGCCGATTTGCAATGACGTGTTGTATTAGCATGTTGTATCTCAGAAGTGTTAAATATTTAGTTTTTTTTGGTGCATTGTAAAAATATTGGTAACTTTGAACCTGATTTTTTGCAGTTGATAGCGGTGTTTTTATTTGTCTAAATAGTTGAATGATAAGCTGTTGATAGTTTTATAAAATAGTTTAGGAAAAAAACAATACAAATAAAAAAACTAACTTAATTATTAACTAAAAACCGATTTGTTATGTGTAAACTTGTACAAAGGTTGTTACTTATGGCGGCGATGATGGTCGTGCCATGGGTGACGAATGCACAGAGCCTCAGCGACTACACGCTGACGGTGGACACGACGACGTTTACGTCGATTGTGTCGACAGGTACGTCCGTTTCGCTCTCTTCCACGGACGACGGTTATGGCACGGTCAGTCTGCCTTTTGCCTTTCCTTTTGGCGAAAGTACGCTGAACGCCAGTACAACCATCAGTCTGAGCGCCAACGGATTTATCGATTTTGCCTCCACCACGTCGGGTACCATTGGTTCGTACACCAGTACCACGAAGCGGACCATTAATGCCATCCTGGCATCGGACGGCCACATGGGACGCTACACGGGCGCCGGTGTCTACTATCAGACCGATGTTGTGGGCGGTGTGAGCTGCCTCACCATCGAGTACCACCTGCTGGGTCGTTACAGTTCGCCCTATGGTGTATATTCCTATCAGGTGAAGCTCTACCAGAACGGCAATATCGAGATGATCTATGACAGTGTGTACCTTGACGGTGCCTCTCCAACCCTGCGCACTTGGCTCTGGGACGGTCCCGAGGGCGAGCTGCTCTGCCTGAGCGGCCCTTGGGCAAGCCCCACTACGAGCACCTCTATCGCCACGCGCCCCAATACGGCTTTGCCTGTTCATGGGCTGCGCTACTCTTTCACTCGCCCTATAATCACTTGCCCCAAACCTACTGCCTTGGTTGCATCGAAACCCACCGCAACTTCTTTCCAGCTGGCATGGACGGAGATGGGCAGCGCCACCAGCTGGCGGGTGTCATGCACCGCTGCGGGCATTGACACAACGGTTTCCACTCCCTCAATTGTTCTCACCGGCCTGACGGCCAATACCCAATATCTGGTGAGCGTCATGTCGATTTGCGACACGAGCGATGTTAGTTTGCCTGTTACGCTGGAGGTGCGCACGATGTGCAACCTTGTGGATTCGCTGCCTCTCTTTGAGGACTTTGAGTCATACGCTACCGGCTCTAACACCAGCAACGATTTCGTTCCGTGCTGGACCCGCCTGAACAACGGGTCGCAGTACTTCGGCTACCCCTACCTTTCTTCCTCTTCTTCTTATAACCACACTCCGGGAGGCACCAAAGGCCTCTATTGGTACAATACCACCACCACGGGTACTTATGGCGACTACCAGTGCGTAGTGCTGCCGGGTATCGACACTTCGGTTTATCCCATCAACACGCTGCAGCTCACGTTCTGGGCAAGGGCCACAGGAGCTACGTATCACCCTGTGCTGCAGGTGGGCGTTATGACCGACCCCTTGGACATATCTTCTTTCCAGCAAGTGGCCACGGTGAATGTGGAGGGAACCACCTACGAACGCTATGATGTTCCGCTGAACGGTTTCGTTGGAGCGGGTGCATACGTTGCTGTTAAGGCCGTGCGTCCTTCTTCGTCGTGGTATATAACCATAGACGACTTCACGCTTGACCTTCTGCCTTCCTGTTTCCGTGTGAGTGACGTGGTTGCAGAAAATGTGGGCATGAACCAGGTGACACTGAGTTGGCACGAGAACGGCCCCGCCACTGAGTGGTCGGTGAGCTATTACGAAGACTCCACGCTGACGGTGCTGACGGCTAACGACACCACGTTCACCGTGAGCGGTCTCACGCCCAACACTAGCTATACCTTTGATGTGCGTGCGGTTTGCGGTGTCGATGACACAAGCGATGTTACTTCGCTGACGGTGCGCACCGAGTGCAGCCTCTTAGACTCGCTGCCTTTTGTCGAGTCCTTCGAGTCCTACGCAACAACTAGCAGCACCAGTCCCGAGTTCATTCCTTGCTGGCACCGCTTGAACAACGGCACCACCTATATGGGCTATCCCTATTTGTCGTCTACTTCTAGCTATAACCACACTTCGGGCGGTACGAAGGGTCTGTATTGGGGCAACAGCACCACTACGGGCACCTATGGCGACTATCAGTGCCTGGTGCTGCCGGGCGTGGATACTTCGCTCTATCCTATTAATACGCTAGAGGTGCGTTTCTGGAGCAAGTCCAGCAGTACTAGCTACAACGTTACTTTCCAGGTGGGTGTCATGACCAACCCGAACGACATTAATACCTTCCAGCAGGTGGGTACGGTGAACATTGGCGGCAACACCACCTGGGATGAGTATATTACTTCGCTGGAGAACTTCACTGGCTACGGAGCCTATGTGGCCCTGAAGGCTGTGCGTCCCTCTAGTACATGGTATGCCTATGTGGACGACATCACGCTGAAGATGGTTCCCGCCTGCCCTGAGATGGACAATCTGGCTGTGAACGAAGAAAACGTGAGCAACTCCGCTGCCTTCGTCACTTGGAGCACCCGTGGCGGCTTGGTTGAGGCTTCGGAGTTCGAACTGGAGTATAGCGTCGAAGGTTCGACCGATTCGCCCAACACGGTGACTACTACCGACTACTTCTATGCGCTGACCGACCTGGAGCCTGGCACCACCTACAAGGTGCGTGTGCGCACCGCCTGCTACGACGGCAGCAATGGCGAGTGGGACAGCGTGTCGTTCACCACACGTCCGCTGGAGTGCGTTCAGGTTGATGCCTCCACGCTGGTGAATGCTGTGATGGGTACCGGCACTACCCAGACAACGGGTGTGCCCGTCAATAGCAGTTGGGGCAATACCCTCTGCCAGAGCATTTACTTGGCCAGCGAGCTGATTGCAGCCGGCCTGGACAGCACGGGTGTGAATATTACCGACATTACCTACACGTGGACGAATAACGCTTCTTATGCTAAAGAGTTCACTATCTATATGACCAATTCGACGCAGACGACCTATCCGGGCACTTCTTCAACGAACTGGGTTCCTACGGGCGTCGCTGCCAAGGTCTACTCGGGTTCCCACCCCGTGAATACCAGCGGTGCAGTGACCTACCACCTGACTACCCCCTTCTTCTGGGACGGCACTAGCAACCTGGTCATCACCACTACGATGAATCAGCCGACAGGCGTCTCTCAAAGCAGCTCGGGCTTCTATGGCTACAGCACCAGCGGCACGGGCACTCGCACTATGTATGCCTACCGCGACGGCTCTGCCTACGACGGTGCCAACCCCGCCAGTGTTTCGGGCAGCAACACCAGCAGCTATCGCCCCTCCATCACGCTACGTAGCGCCACCTGTACAGATTATGCCGACTGCGGCACTCCCGTGGTGCGTTTGGCCAATATTGGCGATGGCGAGGTGGAGATAAACTGGATTCCCGGCTACGACGAGACTTCCTGGACCGTGCAGTACCGTGTCGGTACCGGCGGTTGGAACACTGTTGAGACGGGCTACTCTTCGACTTCCTATACTTTCACTGGTCTCACCCCCTCGGTCACTTACGAGTTCCGTGTGGGATCCGAGTGCAGCGACGGCAACGAGTACTCCTCGCTGACCTTGACGATGCCCTGCCTGCCCATGGCAGTGCCTTTCACTGAAAACTTTGAGTCATTCTCCTCTTCGGCAGCCGACCCGCTGCCCGTTTGCTGGGAGAAGCACACGAACTATAGTAGTAACTACCCCTATGCCTCTACTACCTACAACCACAGCAGTGCCAGCGCTGGCAAGTCGATGTATATGTATTCTACCAACTCGACTTATAGCTACATGGTGCTGCCGCTGATGCAGCCTGCCATCGATTCGCTGGAGGTGAGTTTCTGGCTCTACAAGTCCAACAGCAGCTATACCCACGCCCTTCAGGTGGGTATCATGACCGACCCCACTGACTTGTCTACCTTCCAAGAGGTGGCAGTCGTCACCCCCAGCCAAACTTCCCAATGGGAGTTCTTTGCTGTTCCGCTGAACACCTACACGGGCAACGGCCAGTACATAGCCATCTTGAGCCCCAACGGCGTTTACAGCTATCCCTATTTGGACGACTTGACGGTGGACTATATCCCCTCCTGTCCGCGTGTGACCGATGTGAACACCCGCTACCCTGAAGGGTCCGATATCACCATCTATTGGAGCGCCAACACCGAGGCTACTGAATATTTAGTTGAATATGGTCCCCACGGTTTCCCCCAGGGCTACGGCACTGTGGTGAACACCAGCGACGACAGCATCCGCATGACTGGACTTGCCGCAATGATGGTATACGACTTCTACGTGAGTGCCGTATGCTCCACTGGTGACACCAGCCCCGTCACGATCTATACCTACACTACCCCCTGCGGCTCCATCAGCGTCCTGCCCTTCCGTGAGACCTTTGAAACCCGCGCCACGGGCACTTCCACTAGTGCCGCCTTCATTGATTGCTGGCACCACCTGAACAACGGCACCAGCTATATGGGCTACCCCTATATTAGCTCTACCTCCAGCTATAATCACACGTTGGGTGGCACCAAGGGCCTCTATTGGGGCAACCTTACCACTACGGGTACTTATGGCGACTACCAATATGTGGTTCTGCCCCCGATTGACACCACCATCTTCAGCATGAACAGCCTACAATTTAGCTTCTGGGCCAAGTCGACCGGCTCCAGCTACAATGTTGTGCTGTATACTGGCGTGATGACCGACCCCACCGACCCCAACACTTTCACTCCGTCGGATACGTTGAACATCGGCGGCAACACCTCCTGGAACGAGTATATCACATCCCTTGAGAACTTCACCGGCGTGGGCCGCTACTTGGCCATCAAGGCCGTGCGGCCTACCAGTAATTGGTACTGCAACGTCGACGACATCAAGGTTGAAGTGATTCCCGACTGCCCCGCCGTCAGCAACATGATGGCAAGGGCCATCACTCCCACCAGCGCCTCAGTCGTCTGGACCGAAGAGGGAGATGCAACCTCTTGGACCCTTGAATATGGTCCTGCGGGCTTCCTGTTCGGCACCGGCACCCAGATGTCTGTTACTGACGACTCTGTGAACATCTCCGGTCTCCTGCCCAATACCCAGTACGAGGTGTATGTCGTTCCCGACTGCCCGGCAGGCGTGGCCGGAATCAATTCCCTCATCTTCAGCACGGCTTGTGAGTACATGACCGAACTGCCCTTCTTCGAGGACTTTGAGGGCTCCCCCACTGGTACTAGCACTACTGGTACACCCTTCATCCCCTGCTGGACTCGTCTGAACAACGGCTCCTCTTATGGCGGCTATCCCTATGTTTCCTCTTCTTCTACCTACAACCATACCCCTGGTGGCACCTACGGCCTCTACTGGTATAACTCTACAACCACAGGCACCTACGGCGACTATGAGTGCATCGTACTTCCTGGCTTCGACACTAATGAAATTGCCATCAATTCCCTGCAACTTAGTTTCTGGGCAAAATCTTCCAGTACCAGCTATAATCCTGTATTAGAAGTAGGCGTAATGTCTGACCCCTCCGACATCAACACCTTCCAGTTGGTGCACTCTTTCCACGTTGGCAACAGCACCATTTGGGATGAGTACATGACCTCGCTCGAAGACTTCAGTGGCAATGGCTGCCACCTGGCCATCCGCGGCCTCCGCTCCTCTGGTAACTGGTACGCCTATGTTGACGACATTAAGGTTGAGCCAGCTCCCGACTGCCCACGTGTTGAAGACATCACGATCAGCAATATCACCGAAAGCTCTGTCGACGTCAGCTGGACCGAGATGGGCGAAGCCACCCAGTGGGACGTGGTGCTGGTACAGCATGGCATGACTCCTGAGCCCGACAGTGCCATCACCGTCTACACAGAGTCCTATTCCTTCACCGGTCTGACCGAGAACACCGTTTACGACATCTACATCACCACCGGTTGCGATGAGGGTGTGGGTGGCACCAACAGCATCACTTTCCAGACCGACTGCCTGCCCATAGCGCATGAGGACATGCCCTATGTGGAAGATTTCGAGGCCTACACCGCCAGTACCTCTGGCACCATCGACCCCTGCTGGCGCAAGGGCAATATGGGTGTATCCAACTACTACCCCTATGTGAGCTCCTCCTATCACGCCAGCGGCTCCAAGAGCCTCTATTTCTACGGCTACAACAGTTCCTATTATAGCTATGTGGCCCTGCCCACCTTCGAGGACAGCCTAAGCAGCCTCTTGGTTCGTTTCAAATTGCTCAAGACCAGCGCTTCATACGGTGGCATTACCGTTGGTGTGATGGAAAATACCAGCGACATCAGCACCTTCCACTACATCGCTACCGTCCAGGCTCAGGCCAATAGCACTTGGGAGGAATTCACCGTGCCTCTGGGCAACTACCACGGCACCGGCCATATCGCCTTCCTGCAAAACAGCACATACTACACCTACATGGACGACGTGGTTGTGGACTTCCTGCCCTCCTGCCCTCCTGTTTCCAATTTAGATGTGTCCAACGTCAGCTCCACCTCCGCCTTTGTCACCTGGGGTGTGCAGCCTGGTGTCAGCTCCAACACTCCCACCGAGTTTGAAATTGAGGTCTACGACGCCCTCACCCACACCACTGTGGTCAGCACCACCGACACCAACATGTTCAACTTCGTCACCGGCCTTACGGCCCTGACCAACTATGTGGTGAAGGTACGCGCCAACTGCGATGGAGACGGCTACGGCGAGTGGGACAGCATCGATTTCACCACTCCCTGCCTCTCTGGCGGCGACATCCACATCACTGGCAACGGCACCACCACCACTACCTACTACCTGCCTCTGAACAACTTCTACAACTATAGCTACACTCAGCAAATCATCCTCGCCAGCGAGATGAACGGACCTTCGCCCATCTACGGCGTTCGTTTCAACTATAACTATTCCACCGCTGTGTCCAACAAGAGCAACTGCACCATCTATGTGGGTCACACCACCCTCAGTTCGCTCTCCACTACCAACTTTGTCGACCCCTCCACCCTCACCATGGTCTACACCGGGCCGATGAATGTCACCAACGGTTGGAACACCTTCAACTTCACCACCCCGTTCAACTACAACGGCACCAGCAACCTCGTGATAGCCGTCGACGACAACTCCGGCAGCTATCCTGGCAGCTCTTACATCTACAATGCCTACAACTGTACGGGTACGCTAGGTATGCACTTCTATAGCGACTCCTACAATCCCGACCCAACCTCCACCACTTCGCTCTCGGGATTCTCCGGCAGCAAGGCCACTACCAGTTACCGTGTCGACATGGAGCTGCTCACCCCTTGCGACTCCGATGCCACCTGTGTACCGCCAAACGTGGTGGTCACCAACATTGGCACCGACGAAGTCACCATCTACTGGGGTCCCGGTCTTGACGAAACCTCTTGGGATGTCGACTATCGTGCTTCCAGCTCCAGCACATGGACCAGCGTAGGCACACAAACCGACAACCACTATACCTTCACCGGTCTTACTCCCAATATCCAGTACGAGTTCCGCGTCACCTCCATCTGCTCCGACACCACCATGTCCTCCATCGTCACTGCCCGCACCTACTGTGCTCCCTACTCACTGCCCTTCCACGAGAACTTCGCCACCTTCTCCACCGTCGTGGCCGACCCGCTGCCCAACTGCTGGGAGAAACACACCAACTACACCTCCAACTACCCCTATGCCTCCACCTCCTACAGCATGTCCGGCGGCCGTTCCATGTACATGTATTCCTCAAATTCCACTTACACTTACATGGTTCTGCCTCCTTTCGCAGCTCCCGTCGACTCCCTGCAGGTTAGTTTCTGGCTCTATAGGACCAACACCAGCTATGCCCATAAGCTTCAGGTGGGTGTCATGACCGATCCAAGCGACGTTTCCACCTTCACCGTTGTGGGTGAAGCTATTCCTACGTCGACTTCTGTCTGGGAACCCTTCGAGATTCCGCTGAACACCTATGAAGGCGATGGCCAGTTCATAGCCATCATGTCGCCCAACGGTGAATACAGCTATCCTTATCTCGATGAGCTCACCGTCGAATACATCTCCCCCTGCCCGCGTGTGCGCGGAGTTGCCTCGTCCAACATTGGCCTCGACCATGCTCACATCTCTTGGGACAGCACCTCGGCCATGTTCTACGAAGTTGAGTACGGTCCTGCCGGCTTCAATCTCGGTTCTGGCACCCGTGTCAGCAACATCCTCGACGACACGGTGTTCCTCACCGGCCTCTATCCCAGCACCCATTACGACGTCTATGTCCGCGGTGTCTGCGTCGACGATACTGGCAACTGGTCCTTCGCTCACTCCTTCTACACCGATTGTGCCGCCATCGACACGCTGCCTTTCTTCGAGGACTTCAACAACATCGGCTCCGGTACCTCCGTCCATGCACCCTACTGCTGGACCGGAACTTCCACCTACAGTACCTCCTACCCCTATCCTAGCACCAGCTACAACCGTAGCGGTTCGGGTGCGGCAATGTACATGTACCACTACCAGAATGGCAGCAACTACACCATGCTGCAGCTGCCCGCCATCGACACCACGGCACTGCCGATGAACACCGTCCAGGTCGAATTCAGCCTCCTCATGTCTACCACTTCCTACGTCCACGGCGTTGTGGTTGGCGTCTGCACTGGTGCCGGCATGACCGGTTTCCAGCCCGTCGACACCTTCTTCGTCACCGCCCCGCTCTATCAGTGGCAAGACTTCGAACTCCCGCTGAACAACTTCACCGGCCATGGCCAGTACATTACCTTCAAGGCGATTGCGGGTCCTGGCAACAACTACTGCTATCCTTACCTCGACGATATCCGTCTTGTGCCCGTGCCCAGCTGTATCAAGCCCGACTCGCTTGCAGCCTTCAACGCTACCACCTCTACAGTCGACCTGCAGTGGCGCGAGCGTGGCACTGCCACCCAGTGGGCTGTTGAGTATGGCCCTGTGGGCTTCACCCGCGGCACAGGTACTACCGTTATCACCTCCTCCAACCCCGTCACCATCACCGGTCTGCCCACTTCCTACGATGGACAGTTCTTCGTGCGCAGCATCTGCGAAGCCGGCGACACCAGCGACTACAGCCGCGACTCCTGTCGCTTTGCCACCGCTCAGACTCCTGCTACGATACCTTACCATATCAACTTTGAGGACTCCACCGCTTGGGCCGGTTGGCAGACCAGCACCAACAACAACATCGGTTGGGCTCGCGGCACTGCCACTGCCGACTCCGGCAACTACTCCATGTACATCTCGCCCGATGGAGGCCTCACCTATGGCAACGAGAACTTCTCCTCTGTGGTCAATGCCTCTGCTTTCCGCGACATCGACTTTGGCACCACCACCTCCAGTTTCACCATCTCCTTCCGCGCCAAGGCGGGTGGCACCATCTCCAACACCTACGACGCTCTGATGGTCTTCCTAGTCGACCCGGCCGTCGCCGTCCTGCCGCAATCGGGCAACATCACCTCGCCTTGGGGCAATGTTAACGACCTCTACACCATTGCGGCTGTGCGTCTCGACACCACCTGGCAGACCTATCAGGCCTCCTTCGACACCATCAGTGGCATCCACCGTGTGGCCTTCTTCTGGTTCAACCAGAGCACCGGTGCTTCCTATCCCTACATAGGCGGTCCCGCTGCGGTCGACAACATCCATATTGACTACAGCTCCTGCGCTCGTCCCGTCAACTTGGCAGCCGACACCAACCACATCACTTCCACCACTGCCCGCCTCGTATGGGACGGCACTCCCGGCGTCAACTATCGTGTGGCCTACCGTGTGGTCGGAGCCTCCGCTTCCACCAACCTCTATGTCACCTCCGCCACCAATTCCGTCACTCTCCGCGGCCTCAGCCCACTCACCAACTACTATGCTTGGGTACAGGCCATCTGCGACACCGACAATGCCAGCCTCTTCAGCGACAATGTCCGGTTCCGCACCTCGGTCTGCGACAATGCCGTGGTGGCCTCTATTGGCAGCGAGAACTCCACCGGCACGTCCTACAATGCACCGGTCAACAACTACTACAGATACACCCTCTCCGAGACCATCATCGATAGTACCGAACTGGTAGGCATGACCGACATCGGCTACATCAGCTACTACTACGACTACGCCACTCCTTCCACCGACAAGGTCAACTGCACCATCTACCTGCAGCCCACCACCAAGTCTGCCTTCACCAGCTCGTCCGACATCGACCTCCTCGACACTTCCGTTGCCGTCATGGTTTACACCGGTCCGCTCAACTGCTCGCAGGGTTGGAACGACTTTGCCTTCACCACCCACTACACCTACTCTGGCCACGGCAACCTAATGGTCATCGTCGACGATAACTCCAACGACTACAACGGCAGTGCCTACGTCTTCAAGACCGAACCCTCCACTTCCTACAAGACCATCACCTGGTACTCCGACACCTACGATGCCGATCCTACCAGCACTTCCTACTCTGGTTCCAAGTCCTACTACCAGTGGCGTCCCGTCATGACCCTCACCTCCTGCGGCGAGGTGGCCGTTTGCGACATCCCCGTCATCACTTCCACCACTACCACCTACAACAGTGCCACCATCGGCTGGATGGGCGATGGCAACACCTACCAAGTCAATGTCAAGCCCTCCGCGGCTCTTGACTGGCCCGCCACCGACATCACCGTCACCGGCAACACCTACACCTTCACCGGCCTCACCTCCTCCACCTCCTACACCTTCCGCGTCCGTCAGGACTGCTCCGTCGACAGCCTCGGCTTCAGCGATTGGGAATTCGGCGGCTTCACCACCGACGAGCTCCCCTGCCTGCCGCCCGACAGCCTCACCGTCAGCGGCCTCACCAACGCGCAGGGTACCTTCGCTTGGAACGCTGTTGGATTTGAGAGCCTCTGGGATCTCCACGTCTGGTTCACCGGCGGTCTCGACACCGTCTACCGCGTCGCTTCCAACCCCGTCACCGTGGGTGGCTACACGGCCGGCGTCACCTACAACGCCACCATCCGTGCCGTCTGCGGCGACGAACTCCTTGAGGGCGACTGGGGCGACACCATCCAGTTCACCACTGCCACCTGCCCCGACGTCACCGGTCTGAGCACCTCCGGCGTCACCGAGAACAGCGTCACCCTCAACTGGACCGCTGACCCGATGGCCCAGAGCTGGCTCATCGAGTACGGCTTCCAGGGCTTCGCCCAGGGCACCGGTATCAGCGTCACTACCACTACCAACAGCTACATCGCCACTGGCCTCGACGACGAGACCGCCTACGACTTCTACGTCAAGGCCGTCTGCGGCACCGACTGGAACAGCGAGGGCTGGACGCACGTGAGCGCCACCACGCTTGAAGCCCAGGATCCCACCTACACCGTCACCGTCAGCGCCAGCGACCCGTCGATGGGCACTGTCAGCGGCGGCGGCACCTACCGTGCCGGTGAGACCTGCACCGTTACCGCCACGCCCAATGCCGGCTTCGAGTTCGTCAACTGGAGCAACGGCGAGACGGCCAACCCCTACAGCTTCACCGTCGTGAGCAACATCACCCTGCAGGCCATCTTTGCTCCGCTGGAAGGCATCGACGACATCAACGGCGGCGCCGCCTGCAGCATCTACCCGAACCCCACCAGTTCCTCCACCACCATCAGCGTTGAGGGAGTGAGCGGCGAGGTACGCATCAGCGTGGTCGACATGAGCGGCCGCACCGTCCGCACCGAGACCCTCGAGTGCAGCGGCGACTGCCAGAAGACCATGGAAGTGGAAGGCCTGGCCCAAGGCACCTACTTCGTGCGCATCACCGCCGACGCAGTCAACATGGTGCGTAAGCTCGTGGTGAGATAAACTCTATTAGCATTCCGAAAACAGACTGCTGTATTCGGAGTAGGGCGGGAGCCTGTCGCAAGACGGGCTCCCGTTCCTTTTTCTATCGTCCCTCCCTTCGCGTTCTTCCTCTCGCGTCCTGTATTGTGCCTTCCTCCAGTTCCTCCTTGTTACTTCCTCTGTACATCCTCTTTCGTTCTTTGGCTCCAGGCATCAAAGAACTGCAGGCTCTCTAACCATCTTTCATAGGAACTGCACTGCAGCCCTTGAAGACCCTCTTGGCAGCAGCAAACTGGGCGGGAGGATTTTTTTCTTTATGGCCGCCGCTTTCTGACGGCCATGCTGGATTTGGCCGGCAGGGCCGTTGCCTTACCGGTCGCCGTCCAGTTGCGAGCCTCCAGGGCGCAGGATTTTTGGCAGCAGCGTGTGGGCAAGGCCGTGGTGCGGTCTGCTGACGGCGGCGGCCGGCCGGTCGCCAGCCCGTTGCGCGTGTATGTGTCGCCGGTGGGAGGCTTTGTGGTTATGCCGGCCGACGATGTGGCCTGTCCGGTATGGGGCTATTGACCGGGCGCTCCTTCTCAACGAGGCTGAAAAGGAACTGCACGTAAGAGCGGTTGGACGTTTTTTTAGAGTGGATTAAAAAAAAGTAGTATCTTTGCCCGTGCAAAATATTGCGCATGGGTGCGCTATGTTATTATATTTTAGATACTTATATAGTATGCGATAATTTTATTTATTAACTAATGCTAAAGTTTATGCAAAAAAAACACAAAAAATGGCTTATGTTGATGGCGCTTTTGCTGCCATTGGCATTGCAGGCACAGACTTATCAGTCGGTTCCATACGTTGAGGGTTTTGAGAACCCCACTGGCACCCCCCCGCTGCCTACTGGTTGGGTCAACTATGCCACCAGTACCTCCAGTGCAGGTACTTTCCCCAGTGCCTATGAGTACTCTCCGAACTGCCGCACGGGTAGTTACTACTACGAGCTGGAGAGCTCTAATGGTGCCACCGAGATTGGTGCCACCCCCGAGTTCGAAAACGTTTCCGGGCTGATGATGGATTTCTACTACTGCATCAATAGCAGTTACGCTCCCACCATGCTTGAGGTGGGCGTGATGGAGGACACTACGTTCGTCCCTGTGGACACTGTGAACTTCACCACCGTCTACAGCTGGAACACCTATTACCCCTACCGGGTCTATTTCACCGATTACACGGGCGACGGCACCCGTATTGCCTTCCGTGCCACGAAGAATAATTCTTCTCAGTATACTGTCTTCATTGACGACCTGACCATTTCTAACCTCCCGACCTGTCCCTTTATGCCTTCCGACCCGGTGGCTACGGTCGACAGCTTGGGTGTCACCCTTACTTGGACTGAGCCTACCACTTCTGCTGGCTACTTCATCTACCTGAACAACGACAGCACCTGGTACAACACCAATAGTAATAGCTATACCTTCACGGGTCTTAACCCCGCCACCAATTACAGTGGCTTCATCTACAATTCCTGCGACGGCACCGACACCAGCGAGGCCGTGGCTTTCAGTTTCTTCACCAACTGTGCCAATGTGGTTATTGCCCCGGACAGTCCCTTTATTGAAGATTTTGAAAACGGCATATCCCCCTGTTATCTTCAGGAGTATGTGTCCGGTTCACACGATTGGTATGCCACTTCCACCAGCAGCAACCCCAATGGCGCTCACAGCGGTTCGCAGGTGGCTGCCTATACCCACTCTTCCACCGGCAGCGAAACCATGCTTATCCTGCCCGCCTTCGACATGTCCGCCCTCGCCAACGGTGCCGAACTGGGTTTCTGGCACACCCAAGTCTCTTGGGGCGGCGACCAGGACGAGCTTTATGTCTACTACCGCACTTCCGACACTGGCGCTTGGATTCAAATAGCAGGCTATACCGATAATATCAGCAGTTGGACTGAGGAAATCATCACGCTGCCCAACTCCAGCTATGCCGATTTCTACCAGATTGCCTTCAAGGGCTACGACTCCTACGGCTATGGTGTGAAACTGGACGACATAAGCGTTTTTGCCGCAAGTTCCTGCCCTGCCCCCATCGCTTTCTATTCCACAGGCTCTGCTAGCGGCGAGGTCTACTTGGAATGGCGCGATTCCGTTTCCTATGCTTGGGAGGTTGCCTTTGGTCCCATGGGCATTACCCCCGACACTGTTGTGGTCAACCTCATTTCGGGCCTTACCGACACCACCACCACGTTGATGGGTCTTGAAGACAGCATCACTTACGACTTCTACCTGCGTGCCGACTGCAGCTCTGAGCAGAGCCGTTGGTTGGGTCCTGTGACGGTCCGCCCCAATGTCATTGCCATGACCGCCAACGCCACCGACACTGTCTACGCCTGTGGCACCACCCTCACCGACGATGGCGGAATTATCGGCAACTATGCCTACAGCCAGACCTCCTACATGGTGGTTTATCCCACCGACAGCACTCAGACCGTCTCGCTCAATGGCTCCTACGACCTCTACACTTCCTACGGCAGCAACTATGCTACCCTCACCATTTATGAAGGCGTCGGCACTACCGGCCGTGTGTTGGGTCAGTACACTGGCAGTGGCTCCCTTTCGGTTGCCTCCACCACTGGTCCTGCCACTATCAAGTTCTACAGCTTTGGCTACGGCGAAAGCTATTCTGCTTCGGGTTTTGCGTTGCAAACCAGCTGCAGCGACCTTTCTTCCTGCCCCGACCCCTATGATATCAGCGTGAGCAATGTGGCCGGTGCTTCGGCCGTTCTCAACTGGGACTACGGCACCGTCGGCACTCCCGACTACTGGAACATTGAGGTGATTGACACCGTTTCTGGCAGCACCCTCACCTTCTCTGCTCCCGACACCGCCCGCAGCTATACCCTGACCGGTCTTGACCAGGCTACCTATTACGAAGTGCGTCTGCAGGCCTCCTGCACCACCGGCGACACCAGCAACTTTATTGCCACCTCCTTCACCACCGGCTGTCTGGCCGGCGGCGATATTCAGGTTGGCACAGGCACCACCCAACTCACCTCCCATCCTATCAACACCTACTACAGCTACAGCTACTGCCAGATGCTCTTCACTCCATCCGACCTCGCTCGTCTCGCCGACACTATCTATGGTTTGAAACTGTTGGCTAACTCTGCCTCGTCTGGCAATTTCAGCATCAATATCTATATCGACACCACCAGCCGCACCAGCTTCAGTTCTTACGCCGATGCAGTCAATATGGACAGTTCCAAGCTCGTCTATTCTGGTGTGGTGTCCCTATCTGCAGGCGAGAATGAGTTCCTGTTCGACACCGCATGGGTTCGTCCCGACCTCAATGCCAATGTGGTCGTCACCATCGACAATAACACGGGCAATTATTATAGCAGTTCTTATTGGTTGGGTACTCCCGGCCTGAACGGTTCTACCCTGTGGCAGTACAGCGACGGCACCAATGTCAACCCCTCTTCTGCTGCTTCTGAGTCTTCAATCAGTACTACCGACAACCGCCCCAACGTGGTTTTCATCACTCCTTGTGCCGAAGTCACTTGTGTGGCTCCCAATGTCACCTATACCACCACCTCCAACAGTGTGACACTCAACTGGGTGGCTGGTAGCAGCGAGTCCTCTTGGAGTGTTGAGTACAAGCTTGCCACCGACACTACTTGGACTGTCCAGGAGGCCATTACCGCTAGCACCACTGCCTATATCTCCGGCCTCAACCCCAACACCCTCTACGACTTCCGCGTCACCAGTCTCTGTGACGACACCTCTGCCGCTGCACTCCTGCAGGTTCGTACCAGTTGTGGAGCCATCACCGATGCCATGCTGCCCCTCACTGAGAGTTTCGAGGGCTTTCTGGCCGAATCGTCTCGCGACGAAATGCAGACTTGCTGGTTCCGCGGCCCCGGTTATGATTGGGGTACCTACTTCAGCTACTATCCTTACACTGATAACTACATGTCCCACACTGGCGGCAGTTGCTTGGATTTTGATGGCTACAATATCGACGCCACCCTTGTCCTGCCTGAGTTTGGAATAGCTGCCGACTCGCTATTCATGAGTTTCTACACCTACACATCTTCTTATTCCAGTCCCACCCTCTATGTGGGTGTCATGACCGACCCTGCCGTCGACTCCACCTTCGTTCCTGTCGACACCATCGATTTGGGCACCAGCGAGACTTGGAATCTGCACGAGATTGGTTTCCGCAACTACAATGGCAATGGTCACTATCTGGCCATCCGCTGCTCCTACGACCACCTCTACCTTGACGACCTCACCGTCCTCCGCAATGTCGACTGTGACCGCGTCGACAGCATCTCTGTCGTAGCTGTGACCGACACTTCCGCCACTATTAGTTTCGTCGACACTAACAATGTCGGCAGCTATACCATCTATTGGGGCACCACTGACGACTTGTCCGCTGCTACCGATAGCGCCACCTTCACCACTATTCCTGCCACCATTACTGGTCTCACCAGCAGCACTTGGTACTATGCTTGGATTCGCACCAACTGCACTTACCAACACAGCTTCTGGGCTCCCGTCGGTACTTTCCGTTCCTTCTGCCCCTTTGAAGTTGTGACCCCTACTGCCCCCTATACCGAGGGCTTCGAGAACGGATTCTCAACCTGTACCATGCAGCAGTACATCAGCGGCACTCATGACTGGATGGCTACATCCACCGCGAGCAACCCCAGTTCCGCTCACGGCGGCACCCAGGTGGCTGCCTATACGCACGTCAACTCTGGATCTGAGACTATGCTCATCCTACCTACCTTCGACTTCACCAGCCTTGACCACGGCGCTCTCCTCACATTCTGGCACACCCAGGCAGTTTGGGTCAGCGACCAAGACGAGCTCTATGTCTACTATCGCACCTCCGACACTGCCTCCTGGACACTCCTGGAAAGCTACCTCGACAACATCACCGACTGGACCGAAGAGGCCATTCCTCTGCCCAACTCCACCAATGCCGACTTCTACCAAATAGGCTTCAGCGCTTATGACAGCTACGGCTACGGTGTCAAACTCGACGACATCACCGTTTCGACTGACTTCACTTGCTCCCGTCCCGACAGCCTGGCCGCCGTCTGCACCGACGTCACCGCCACCCTCTCTTGGACCGGCACTGCTGCCAGCTACATAGTCGAGTACCAGCTTCTTGACTCTACCACCGTTACCACCCTCACTGCCACCTCCAACACCCTCGCTTTGGGCTCGCTCAATCCTGCCAGCACCTACGCATTCCGCGTTCGCGCCATTTGCAATGCAGACGACTCTAGCCGTTGGTCCAGCTGGTTTACTTTCACCACTGACCTCTGCCCCAACTCCGACGTCTACTACAGCTATGACAGCACCATGGCCCCCACTACCAGTTCTTATGCCCCCATCGGCTACAGCTACTATAACTACGCCTACGTCCAGACTATCGTTGACAGCGCCACCCTTGCAGGCCTCAACGGCGACATTTCCGCCATGGCCTTCAAACCTGCCACCACCAACGCTGGCACCTATTACACCAATATGGATGTCTATCTGGCCAACGTGTCCGATTCTGACCTCAGCGCAGGCTTCATCCTTCCCGACAGCACTCACCAGTTTGTACAGGTGACCAATGGTGCCGACTTTACCTATACTACCACCGATTGGCAACTCTTTAGTCTCGACACCACTTTCACCTGGGACGGCCATAGCAACATCCTCGTGAGCGTCAACCGCCGCCACGGCAGCTACACCTCTGGCTCCAGCTTTAGCGCCCACAGCACTTCCGATGTCAAGACCCGCTATGCCTACAGCGATGGTAGCGCCTACGACATCAACACCGTCTCTGGTGGCTACAGCGGCTACTACGTCGGCGACCTTCAGTTCATCGTCTGCCAGGACGGCTGCCCCGCCCCTGTCATCACCAACGTCACCTACGACTACGAGACTGCCACTATCAGCTGGGTCGGCACCGGTAGCACCTACCAGGTGAACATCAAGGAGTCTGCCACCATCGACTGGCCTACGCCCGTCATCGTCACCGGCAACACTTACACCTTCACCGGCCTCAATGCCGCCACTAGCTACACCTTCCGTGTGCGCCAGGACTGCACCGCCGACTCCGCCGACTATAGCGTCTGGGTCGTGGACGGCTTCACTACCGACAGCCTTCCCTGTCTCACTCCGAGCGCACTCTCCGTCAGCGACCTCAGCAACGCCCAGGGTACCTTCTCCTGGACCTCCAACGGCAACGAAACTCAGTGGGATCTCCACGTGTGGAACTTAGGCGGCCTCGACTCTGTCTACCGTCTCACCACCAATCCTGCCACTGTTGACGGTTTCACCGCCGGCGTCACCTATAACGCCGCCATCCGCTCCATCTGTGGCTCTGCCCAAGTCGAAGGCGACTATAGCGACACCATCATCTTCACCACTCTCACCTGCCCCGACGTCACTGGCCTCAGCGTGGGTGAAGTCACCGCTTTCAGCATCACCCTCAACTGGGATGCTTCCACCGCTGCCCAAAGTTGGATTATCGAGTACGGCTACGCTGGCTTCTCACAAGGCGCTGGCACCACTGTCTACTCTAACTACAACACCTACGTCATCAGCGGTCTGGAAGACGAGTCCACCTACGACTTCTACGTCAAAGCCGTCTGCGGAGACAACTGGAACAGCGAAAGCTGGACCCGCGTGAGCGCCACAACCCTCAGCGCTCCTGACGAGAACTTCACCGTCACCGCTACCCCGGCCGACCCGTCTATGGGCACCGTCACCGGCAGCGGCACTTACGCTCTCGGCCAAACCTGCACCCTCACGGCTACTCCTAATGCAGGGTTCCAATTCGAAAGCTGGAGCAACGGTGAGACCTCCAACCCCTACAGTTTTGTCGTCACTGCCGACGTCACCCTGCAGGCCATCTTCACACCCCTCGAGGGCATTGACCCCGTGGCCTCCGATGCCACCTGCACCCTCTTCCCCAACCCAGCTAGCGGCTCTACCACCGTCAGCATCAGCGGCGTGAGCGGTGCAGTGCGCATCAGCGTGGTCGACATCAACGGCCGCACCGTCAGCACCGAAACCCTCCAGTGTGGCGACGACTGCCAGAAAACTCTCCAACTCGAAGGCCTTACCCAAGGCACCTACTTCGTAAAAGTCACCGGTGAGTCCCTCAACATCGTCAAGAAACTCATCGTGAGATAACTCTCCGAATTCAAATACTGAATTCCAAAATCAAGCGGGAGCCGGCCAATACCGACTCCCGCTTCTTTTTTTCTCCTCCCCCCTAGTTCCTGCTCCGAAAGCCTTCCCTTCCAAGGTGGCCGGGGAGGACGACCTGCAATATTTCCTCCCCCCTAAATCCTGCCTCGAAAGCCTTCCCTTCCTTCCCAGCGTGATAAATATGCAAAACAAAGTTCCTCATGGGCCGAATGTTAATATTTTATAATAATAACAAGCTCGCTTGTCCATTCTTTCCATCCTGGGTGGTCATTATTAATAGAAAAGATTTCAGTTCTCGCGGGCATATTAGAATAATCTTATCAATTATGAATAATACACCAATAACCCTTTTTAGAAAAAAATGCGCCGTTAAAGTCAGCGATTATGAATAATTAGGTAAAAAGGCGACAGGCTATTTCTTTTGCATAGGTTAAGCCTTTATTTTTATTAAAAAAGAAAACAAAACGTGGCTTTCTGACACTTTGTGCAACCGACTGTCGTTCAGTCAGAAAATGCGACTCAAAGTAGGAAATGCGGCGCAAAGCCAAAAAAAAGAAGCACAAAAAAGCAAAATAATGAAAAAAAATACGTAACTTTGCAGCCAAAATTCTAAAACCAATTGTCATGAAAGAAAAACTATTATTTTCCATCCTGCTTCTGTCAGGCCCATTCCTATCATTCGGGCAGAGCATCCTGTGGGAGATGCCGTCAACAGCCGCAGACACCACCATCGTGCGCCATTGGCGAGGTGACGAGTACTTCGTCTACACAGTCGCCGGCAGCGGTCCCGCAACGGTGTCCTACCACGACAACGCCGCACCCAGCACCGTCAGCATGAGCCTTCCCAGTAATATCCGCGTCAGAGATTTCCGCATTGCCCACGACTCCGTCTTTGCCGGCGGAACCGACGGTGTCAGTGGTTTCCTGGCCTGTTTCGACATCAAAATTGCGAAAAACCCTAAATAAAAGGAGTCAGCCCCATGAAAAAGTTTTTATTTCTTACCGTTATGGCCCTGCTGTCCCTCGCTGAGGCACAGGGGCAGGACATCGTGCGGATCGACACGGTGATAGAGCCCTATTTTGAGTTCGATTACAGGCAGTGGTTCGAGTCAGATACCAGCCATCCTATTGCCTATCATCAAACACCATTCATGACACTCGGGGGTGTCCCTCAGTTTCCATTTTCGCAAGTACCCGACGATCTCTGGTACCCTGATACTACGAGATACCGAATAAATTACTTCAAAGAACTCTCAGGCGAACAGGTCCAGTACAACTATATTGAGGGCGGGGCCACCATCCATGGCATCGTAGCATGGTCTTATCCCCGGCTCAATCCGGAAGGTCTCGAGAGCTATCCCATGAACGACCTTCTGCTCTACGATGCCATGCCCGACACCCTTATACTGTTAGAGCAAGTGCCCCTGTCCGACTTTTCTCCTTCCTACACTCATCCAAGGTTTCCAGTTCGCTATCTCGTTGCCAACTCCTGCGACGGTGCTGTAGACCTTGTCAGGAATGATCCCTATTATGTGGACCAGTATGTACTTTTCGACAAGCCCGTGCGTGTGGCCGACTCGTTCTATGTGGGTGCCACGCAAAAGCGCCTTGAGGCAGAAGCGGCCTTCCTTTGGGCATCTATCGTGTCCCGCGGGCCGGGCAGCGAGCTTCCGCCGTATGCTAACAATACAAGACTTTGGGAGATTATAATGCTGTCAAATTTTGGCACTTATTACGATTCCACCTGCTGGCCTCCACCCATTAAGATGAAGCAGCGCTGGACCCTGCCGGAAAGTCTTACCACGTTTTTCGATACCTGCTCTTTTTGGACGAATATTTATTATCGATACCAGCCACCGGTCGGCTACACCGTGAACCAGTGGATCGACCGTTACGAATTGGACTTCTTTATGATAGTGCCCCTCATCGAAGCCTACGACACCCTATGGGACTACGAGCTGCCCGCCTGCCCACGGGTGGAGTGGTTCAACGTCACCGACCAGCGGGGCGACACCACCGTCCTGCGCTGGCAGAGTGCCGACGCCACCCACCGGGAGTGGCAGCTCTCCTACGGCCCCCGCGGCAGCGAACCCGACGACGGCACCTTCGTCACCTGCCGTGGCACGTCATGGCGCCACATCGACTCGCTCCACACGGGCGACAGCATGTCGGCGTGGGTGCGCACCGTCTGCCGCGACGAGGACTACCTCCGCTACGGCGACTGGAGCCACGAGGTGACCTGGGGCGGCCAGCCGGCCCCCCTCTGGACCGGGCAGCCGTTCGGCAACGTCCGCCTCGACGGCCTCGTCCGCCTCAGCCCCAACCCCGCCCACGGCCGGGTGGAGGTGGCATCGGCCTACCGCCTGACGGGCGTGGAGGTCTACTCCATGGACGGCCGCCAGCGCTACCGCGCCGACGCGCAGGGCCTGGCCTGCACCTTCTCGGTGGAAGGATGGCCGCAGGGCACCTACATAGTGCTGGTGCAGACCGCCTCCGGCACCTCCACCAAGAAACTCCTCGTCCGCCCCTGACCCGCCGGACGCCCGGCCTTCCATACGCCCCTGACGGTCGGTCATGCGGTCAGGAAGTGAGACCCCGCCACGCCATGTCAGAGACGTTCTCCCCGCCCCACACGGAACAAAGAGCCGTGTGGGGCGGGGAGGAATAGCCTGAACGCTGCAGACCAGTGTGGGCAGGGGAGGGCGGAGTGCCACACGGTGCGCCATACGGTTAAGAGAGGCAGCGGCGTCCGCATTTGGATCCAAACAGCGCCTTTGATGGCAAAGGGGTCGGTCAGCTGAAGCTCCGCCCGATGCCCTATGGTTCCTCTATATATGTTCTATAGCTCTTCTATATGCGATAGAACAACAGTTGGCCAAAGGGTGGAGGATGGGGGAGGAGGGAGCGTTGGGACGCTTGGGTCTACGAGTTGTTTTTTTTGGATGCGGGTGCAATAAAAAACAGTTTTCGGTGTTATTATATTTTAGCAATAATTATTATTTGATACTATGAAGTGCAGCATTCCTAAAGGTACACGCGACTTTTTGCCGACAGAGATGGCCCGTCGCAACTATATTTTCGACACGATACGCGAGGTTTTCAAGGCATTTGCCTTTGAGCCGATAGAGACGCCTTCGATAGAGAATTTGTCCACGCTGATGGGCAAGTATGGCGAGGAGGGCGATAAGCTGCTCTTTAAGGTGCTCAATTCGGGCGACTTTATGGAGGGTGTGGATTTCAGCCAGGACTACCGCAAGGTGGCTCCGAGGATTTGCGACCGCGGCCTGCGCTATGACCTGACGGTGCCCTTTGCCCGTTTTGTGGTGCAGCACCGCGACCAGATTTCGCTCCCCTTCCGCCGCTATCAGTTGCAGCCGGTGTGGCGTGCGGATCGCCCGCAGAAGGGGCGCTACCGCGAGTTTTACCAGTGCGACGCCGACATGATTGGCAGCACTTCGCTGCTCAACGAGTTGGAGCTGGTGCAGATGATAGACGCCGTGTTTCAGAAGCTGGGCGTCAGGGTGGCCCTGAAGATAAACAACCGCAAGGTGTTGGCCGGTATTGCCGAGCTGATAGGCGCTCCCGACAAGTTGGTGGACATTACGGTGGCCATTGACAAGTTGGACAAAATCGGCCTGGACAATGTGCGCCAGGAGCTGCGCGAGCGCGGGCTGGACGAGACGCAAATAGAGGCGCTCGACCCGGTGTTCGAGCTCAGGGGTTCGGCGCGGGAGAAGCTGGAACAGCTGTCGCGTCTTTTTGAGGGCAACGAGGTTGGCACTAAGGGTGTGGAGGAGCTGAAGGAGCTGTTTGGATATGTGGAGTTGGTGCAGCCGCAGTGCGATGTGGAGTTGGACCTTACCTTGGCGCGCGGACTGAACTACTATACGGGCGCTATTTTTGAGGTGAAGGCCTATGATGTGACTATCGGCAGCATCTGCGGCGGAGGCCGCTATGACAACCTCACGGGCATTTTCGGTATGCCCGATGTGAGCGGCGTGGGTATCTCTTTTGGTGCCGACCGTATTTACGACGTGTTGACCGAATTGGACAAATTTCCCGCCAATTTGGGTCAGTCGGCCCAGGTTATTTTTATCAATTTTGGCGCCGAGAGCCTTCCTTACTGTATCAAGAGTGCCGCACAGCTGCGCGCGGCGGGCATAAGCACGTTGGTCTACCCCGATGCCGCCAAGATGAAGAAGCAGCTGGAGTTTGCCAATAAGAGCCACATTCCTTACGTGGTGTTTGTGGGTGAGTCGGAAATAGCTTCTAACACGCTTACGGTCAAAAACATGGCTACGGGCGAGCAGCGCACCGTTGCGATGGAAGGACTTGTGGAGATGATGCAGGCGTAGGACTGGAAAAGGAAACGATGGCTATGAGGACAAGACTTTTTTGCCTGGCGGCTGTGTTGCTTGTTTCGCTTGGAGCGAGGGCACAGGACACCGTTTGGAGCACCCGCACGGTGGTGGACACGGTCTACCAAACACGCACCGACACTACTTACGTGAGGGTGGTGGACAGCAGCATGGTTAAGATGCTGCAGGAGAAATTGAAGCTGGCCGAGGAAAAGGACCAGTTTTACAAGAGCATTCTGACCAATTCGGGCGTGGACAAGTCGAAGATTGAGGCCGACCGCGACCACTACCGCCATGTGGTGGACTCGCTGCGCGAATTGGTACGCGGCTGCGAGCTGGAGAATGTGCGGAAGGAGGAGGCGAACAAGTACCTGAAGCAGCGGGCGCTGGATGCCGAGGGAAGGGTGGCCGAGTCGACGAATCGGAAGAAGAAGGTGCGCGCCATTCAGGGCATTGCCATGCGTTTCTACCGCACCCCTAACTGGGAGGTGAGGCTGAACCCCCACACGACCAACGGGGCGTTCGACGGCACGTATGATAAGGTGCTGCGCAACCGCAATGCCGGCAATATCGAGTTTGACTTTGTCACGGGTGCCTCGGTGATGTTGTGGGATTTGACCAAGTATTTCAATAAGAATATTGAGATTAAGAACCGCCGCGACACCACTAAGACTTACGAGCTGAGAAAGTTTGACCAGGAGTTTGCCTACGACTTGGGCATTTATGTGGGTTTTGGCGGAAGCAATCTGTTCAAGAATTTCTATCTGGGGCCTTCGTTCCGCTTCGTGGACTTTTTCTACCTGACTGTGGGGGTGAATGTAGCAGAGTATAATGTGCTGGTGTCGGGTTATGACGACGGCGACATTATCGGCACTTCGCAGACGATTGACGACGTTACGGCTAAGTCGTGGCTGGTGAAGCCGTTTGTGGCCATGAGTATCGACTTGGATTTCCTCTCTTATATTAAGAAGTAGGGAGTGATGAGAAATAGCGAGCCCCGAGGACGCAGGTTCTCGGGGCTCTTGGTTTGTGGGCACAGGCCCTAGATTATTTGTTTTCGAAGTAGCGTTTGTAGAGGCCGTCGAGGGCTTTGCCGTGGCGGGCTTCGTCACGGGCCATTTCGTGGACGGTGTCGTGGATGGCATCGAGGTTGAGGGCTTTGGCGCGTTTGGCGAGGTCGGTCTTGCCGGCGGTGGCGCCGTACTCGGCTTCGACACGCATCTTGAGGTTCTTAGCGGTGCTGTCGGTGAGCACTTCGCCCAGGAGTTCGGCGAATTTGGCAGCGTGTTCGGCCTCTTCGTAGGCGGCCTTCTCCCAGTAGAGCCCGATTTCGGGATAGCCCTCGCGATGGGCCACACGGGCCATGGCCAGGTACATGCCTACCTCTTTGCACTCGCCTTCAAAGTTCATGCGCAGGTCGGCTTTGATGTCTTCGGGGGCATCTTTGGCCACGCCTACGATGTGCTCGGCAGCCCACGTTTTGATTTCTTCTTTCACTTCTTGCATGGGTTTGCCGCAGATGGGGCACTTTTCGGGCATCTCGTCGCCTTCATACACATAGCCACAAACGGGGCAGATGAATTTTTTGCTCATAATCTATGTTTTTTATTTTGGATTAATAACGTATGAATAAAACGGATATAGGTTGCTTTTATTGTGCGAAGTGGATAAAAAACACCTCGATGGATGTGCTGGGCAATAAAAAGTCAACTTTGGCGTTACTGAATGTACTTAAAATTATGAATATGAAAAGGATTTTTTTATTTTTTACGGCTGCCCTGTTGTTGACGGGCGGTTTGCTTTTTTCTGGCTGCGGCGGTAATTATTCAGGCGCTTCGAATGAGGCCATGGGCACCGTGGAAGAGGCTGAGGCTGGTTATCTTGGCACGATTGACGACTACTTGGTGAAGGAGTTGGGACCGGAATATTTGCAGGGCGAGATTTGCATTCCGTATGCCTATATTCTCAGCGCCAATGAGGACAATCCGGAGGATATTCTGGTTTGGGGCGATTTTTGGGTGTTCCAGTATAATCTGGCCGGCGACACGCTGAAGATGGTGTCGGGCGGCGACCATCCGGGTCTTTTGCACTTGCGCCAGACTGCCGAGGGATATGAGGTGACGGCTTTTGATGCCGTTGAGGACGGCTCGTCGTTTGAGCCCACGGCCAGAAAGATTTTCGGTGATAAGTATGATTTGCTGATGTCTTCGCTGGGCAATCAGGAGGCCCGTGAGGATGCCCGGTTGAAGATGACGGCTATATATGTGCGTGAGCACGGACTGAAGGCTACGATGCTTCAGGACTATGGCTGGCCTGCAGTGGCACTGCCGTTGGAGTAGGCCGGGACTTTCTATTTTTTGGGAGCAGGCTTGGCTTTGGCATATTGGTGCCAGTAGGCTTTGAGTTTGTGCTCGAGAAGGTTGACGTCGTATAGGTCTGACTCGATGCAGTATTGGGTGCCGCCTCGCAGGCGGATGAATACTTCTTTCTGAATACGTATATGATTGGTGATGCGCACGTCGAACTGCGAGGAGATGTCTCTGATATCGTCCCAGCGGATGACGGTCTTGCCCACGACGTTCCAATTGCCGCCGCGAGTTTTCTTAGCGACATGGGAGATGGAAAGATGAGTGGGGGCGACGACGATGCGGTCGTTCCAGAAGCGCAAGATGTTGCAGGCTCCCCAGAGAATGCATGCAATTACCACGCCGCATAGTATCTTGGCCCAGAGCACGTCAGTCTTGATGAAGGGGAGGATGAACACTGCGATGGCTGCTCCGTAAAGGATTAGATGGAGCACGATGCTGACTTTGGTTTTATAGATGGCCGTGGGACGGTTGCCGGTTTTTCCCATCATGAGTGCTTTGGCGTTAGAAAAGGTGTGCAAGAGTTGCTCCTGCACACCTTTTGTTTTAGGAATAGGACTTAGTCGAGAACCAGGCTGGGGGCGCTGTAGGTGCGGCCGGCGAGCTCTTGGTTGAGCATGTAGAGGCTCTTGGGGTCGTTGCCGAAGAGTTCCATTTTGGTGATCATGTCGCGGGCGTTGGTCTCTTCTTCTCCCTGCTCTTTGATGAACCAGTCGAGGAATTGCATGGTGCGGAAGTCTTTGACTTCGTAAGCGGCAGCGTAGATGTCGTTGATGAGGGAGGTGACGTACTCTTCGTGGGCTAGGCCTTCTTTCAGCACTTCCATGTCGGAGGTAAAGGTTTTGTCGGGCTTTGCAATGGCATCGAGGGTGACAGTGCAGTCGTTATTTTGCATGTACTGGTAGAAGAGCATGGCGTGGTCGCGCTCCTCCTGGGCCTGAATCATATACCAGTTGGCGAAGCCGTTGAGGCCGCGGCTCTGGAAATAATTGTTCATGTCCAGATATAGATAGGCGGAGTAGAGCTCTTTGTTGATTTGCTGATTGAGCAGGTCGGATACTTTTTTGTTTAACATTTCTTTTTTTTTTGGAGTGAATGATTACTTTTTCTCAAAATGGGTTTTGTCTACCGAGCAGAGGGGGCAGGTCCAGTCGCCGGGCAGGTCTTCAAATTTGGTTCCGGGGGCGATGCCGTTGTCGGGGTCGCCGACTGCGGGGTCATAGACATACCCGCAAACATTGCATTCGTATTTTTCCATGTTGTGATATTGTTTTTTTATGGGGTTAATAATTCGTTTTTGTTCATTCGGCTTATTCTACCAGTTTGAAATCGCTGGCGGGATGTTTGCACAAGGGGCAGATGAAATCGGCGGGAAGTTCGTCGCCCTCGTAGACGTAGCCGCAGACTTCGCAGACCCATTTTTTCGTGCCCGAAGCAGGGGCTTGGGCGGTGGGCTTGGGCTTTATGTGCTGCTGGTAGTAGGCGTAGGTGATGCTGGGACTGGAGGAAAGGACTTTGGCCTCCATCACACGGGCGATGAACATGGTGTGAGAGCCTAGGTCGATACTTTTGGTTACCACACAGCTAATCACGCTGTTGATGTATTTAGGCAGATAGCGCAACCCGTTCTCGGTGCGCAGGTCCACCTGGCTCTCGGCAAATTTGTCGACATTGCGCCCACTTTGGAATCCAAAATGCTGGAAGGGTTTCATGGTGGCTTCCTCGCTGAGGGGGCAGAGGTTGAACTTCAGTGTGCGCAAAATCATGTCGTGGGTGAAGTTCTGTTTGTTAACGCATATCATCACCTGCAGTGGGTCGCTCGTAACCTGCTGTGCCACATTGATAATACAAGCGTTGTCCTTTTCGCCCTGCCGGGCAACCAGGACATAAAGGCCGTAGCCAAAGGAGTAAAGGGCTTTGCTGTTGATCATGGTGTTCTCATTGCTAAAAGGCTTTCCCGGGAGGTTCTGGGGCGACCTGGGAAAGCCCAAGGTTTCTTAAAGGGTTGCCACTATGGCGTCTGCCAAAGCCGCCAGTTGCTCTTCCTGCGAGGGCTGCAGGGAGCTCTTGAAGCTGAGGGTGTCGCCCACAATTGTGATGTCCTTCATCTGCTCCAGTTCGGCGCGCATCAGTTTGCCACTCTGCGGTGCCCAGCTGCCGTTCTCCATAAGGGCCACGGTGCGTTTCTGCCAGGCGTGAGCCTTCAGGTCGAGCAGCAAGCCCTCGATTGGGGTGAAGAGACCGTTGTTGTAAGTGCTGGAAGCGAAGACGATATGGCTGGCACGGAAACATTCGGCCACCAGTTTGCTGGCATGGGTATGGCTGGCATCGTAGGCCTTGATGCCTTTCACTCCGCGCTCGGCGAGCAAGGTGCCCAAACGCATGGCGGCTGCCTCGGTGTGGCCGTAGATGCTGCCGTAGATGATGACTACGCCTTTGTCCTCGGGTTCGTATTTGCTCCAGGTGTCATGTTTTCCGATGAAGAAGCCAAGGTTCTCGCGCCAAACGGGGCCGTGCAGCGGGCATATCATCTGAATGTCCAGAGCCGAAGCTTTCTTCAGTACGTTCTGCACCTGAATGCCATATTTACCCACGATATTGATGTAATAGCGGCGGGCGTCGTTGAGCCATTCGGTCTCGAAATTCACCTCGTCGGCAAATAGATTGCCGCTCAGGGCACCGAAGGTGCCGAAAGCGTCGGCGCTGAAAAGGGTCTTGCTGGTGGTGTCGTAAGTCATCATCACCTCGGGCCAGTGCACCATGGGGGCCATGGTGAAGCAGAGGGTATGGCTTCCGGTGGAGAGGGTCTCGCCTTCTTTCACCAGTTGCATGGAAGCGGGCTTCTTTCCAAAGAACTGCTCTATCATCTGAGCCGCTTTGGCGGTAGTGAAGACCGTTGCTTCGGGATAGCGCAGCAGCAGATCCTGCAGGGTGGCCGCATGGTCAGGTTCCATGTGGTGGACAACTACATAGTCCAGCTTGCGCTCGCCAAGGAGGGCGGCGATATTCTCAAAGAACTGCCCGCCGACCGAAGCGTCAGTGGTGTCGAAGAGCACACTCTTCTCGTCCAGGAGCAGGTAGCTGTTGTAGGAAACTCCGCGGGGGATGGGGTAGATGTTTTCAAATAGTGCGAGCTTGCGGTCGCTAGCACCGACATAATACAGGTCGTCTGTTATTCTAATAGTGTTTTGCATGTGAATATTGCGTGTATTAATAATTCCAAACCAACTGCAAAGATACGAATTATTTTTAGATAATGGCCAAACTTTTTTTGGCAAAATATTTTTTTTCTCTGTAGGTCGTTTTTTTTTAGTAATTTTGCAGTCTTGAAAAGTGTTGGGTATAGAGGTTTTTAGTTTACATTTAATTAAAGTTTACATGTCGTTCCGCAAAATTATCTCTTGGTGCCTATTTCCGCTTACAATGTGGTATGCCATAGGCGTATGGTTCCGTAATCTCATGTTCAATTTGGGTTTAAAGCATCAGGAAACACCCCCGGTGACCACTATCGGGGTAGGCAACATCCGAGTGGGCGGATGCGGCAAGACCCCCCATGTTGAGTACCTTCTGCGTCTGCTCTCCTCCCAGTGCCGCACTGCCGTGCTGAGCCGCGGCTACCGCCGCAAGACTCATGGCTTTCTGGTTGACGATGGCAGCCACAGCGCCTCCCAGTTGGGCGACGAACCCGCCATGATAGCAAGCAAATTCCCGCAGGTGACGGTGGCCGTGTGTGAGAAAAGGCTCCAGGGTGTGAAAAACCTGCTAGAGAGCGACAATCCACCCCAATTAGTAGTGCTCGACGACTCCTTTCAGCATCGTTACATCAAGCCCACCATCAACATCCTTCTCACCGAGTACGGCAACCCCTATTTCCGTGACCGTATACTCCCCTTCGGCAACCTGCGCGAACCCCGCAAGGCGCGCTATCGCGCCAACATCATCGTGGTGACCAAGTCGCCTGAAAACATCAACCCCATCGAACGCCACAACATTGTCAGCAGCCTCAAACTCCAGCCCTACCAGAAGGTATTTTTTAGCAGCATCCATTACAGCGACCCTCTGCCCCTCATGGGCGGCAACCCGTTGTCGCTGAGTACGCTGGACGGCGCCCTGGTGCTGGCTGGCATATCCAATCCCGAGCCCCTGTTGCAACATGTGTCCGGCCACTGCCAGGCCACACTGCTGAAATACCCCGACCACCATCGCTACTCCGTTTCGGATCTGAAACATATCCGCAAAACATTTGAACTGCAGGTGAAAGGCGACCGTCGTATCATCGTCACCACCGAGAAAGATGCCGTGCGCCTGCGCGAACTGGCCGACAAGGAGGCCATCGCCGGGCTCCCCATCTACTACCTCCCCATCGAGGTTCGCATCCATCCCAACAAGGAGTACGACTTCGACGAAACAGTGCAGAAGATAGTCCTCGACAACAACCTCTTCCAAGACAAAATGAAGACTACCCCTCTGATGAAAAAGGAAAAGTATGAAAGTAGAGATCTGTTCTAACTCGCGCCGCTCCGCCGAACATGCCAAGGCAGGCGGTGCTACCCGTATCGAACTGTGCAGCCGTCTCGAAGTCGGCGGCATCACCCCAAGCCCCGAAGACATTTCCTACTGTGTACAGCAGTTGCAGCTGCGCACCCATGTGCTGGTGCGCCCCCGCGAGGGTCATTTCACATACAGCAATGCCGAGTTTGCCCTCATCTGCGAGCAGGTGGAAATGTGCAAACGGCTCGGTGCCCATGCCGTTGTGGTGGGCTTCCTCACCGCCGATGGCCGTGTCGACACCCTCCGCACCCGTCATATCGTAGAGCTGGCCGCCCCCATGGAGGTCACTTTCCACCGTGCCTTCGACGAAATGACCGAACCCCCTCTGGAGGCTCTGGAGAAAATAATCGGCTGCGGCTGCCATCGCCTACTCACCTCCGGCTGCCGTCCCACTGCCGAGGAGGGCATCGACACCCTTCGACAGTTGGTGCAGCAGGCCGCCGGCCGCATCACTATCTTGGCAGGTGCGGGCATCACCCCTCAGAATGCAGCCCACATAGTGCGCCAAACCGGCGTCAGTGAGATACACGGTTCCTGCAAGCACACCCTGCCCGACGGCACCTTCGAGACCGACCCCCAGACTGTGAAAGAACTAATGGCGGCACTCTGCTCCGAAGCCAGTGACTAGCCCCGACAATAATAATTCATAACGATAGCCCCACATGAAATCCCTTCTCAAAACCTTTGTCGCTTTGGCAGCCCTGCTTGCCATGGCCGGCTGCGGCCGCGACCCCCATTTCATCACCGACAAGCACTACCGTGCCCAGGTGCATGCCGATTTCCTCAACCGCCAACAACTGGCCCAGGGTAGGGCAGAAGCCCTCTTCTCCGGCATGGACACCCTCTGCAACCGCGAGCGCGAGGCACTCGAATTTCTATATGCCTACATGCCCTACAGCGACCTGGCCGACTACGACGGCTCCTTCTATCTCGCTCAAGTGCGCACTGCCTTCGCCGCCCGCAGCACCTTCAGCTGGGGCAAGTCCGTCCCTGAGGACATCTTCCGCCACTTTGTGCTTGTCTACCGTGTCAACAACGAAAACCTCGACACTGCCCGCCAGCTCATGTTCCGCCAGCTGAAAGACCGTGTGCAGGGCCTCTCCATGTACGATGCAGCCCTGGAGGTCAACCACTGGTGCCACGAGCATGTGGCCTACCGTGCTGCCGATGCCCGCACCTCGGCTCCCCTGGCCACCATGCGCACCTCCCTGGGCCGCTGCGGCGAGGAGAGCACCTTTGCCGTCACCGCCCTGCGCGCCGTGGGCATACCCGCCCGCCAGTGCTACACCCCCCGCTGGGCCCACTGCGACGACAACCACGCCTGGGTCGAAGTATGGATTGCCGACTCCGACGGCAAAGGCGGCCAATGGATGTTCCTCGGTGCCTGCGAGCCCGACCCCGAACTCAACATGGGCTGGTTTGCGGTACCCAGCACCCGCTGCCTCATGGTTCACAGCAAGGCCTTCGGCCGCTACCATGGCGACGAGGAGGTGGTCAAGCAGACCGCCCTCTACAGCGAGCTCAACCTCCTCAGCCACTATGCTCCCACCCGCCACGTCACCGCCACCGTGTGCGACCCTTCCGGCAAACCCCTGCCCGGCGTCCGCGTCAAGTTCAAGATGTACAACTATGCCGAGTTCTACACCCTGGCCGACTATGAGACCGACGCCCACGGCCAGGCCGGCCTCACCACAGGCCTCGGCGACATACTAGTGTGGGCCACCGACGGCACCCGCTACGCATTCAAGAAACTCGATGTCCGCCAAGACAGCACAGTGTCTTTAGTATTATCCGAAAATTCTGAAAATTCCGATTATTCTGAAAATTCCGAAAACTCCGATTCATCCGACAACGCAGTCCTCCTCCACATCGTCCCACCCGTGGCTGGTCAGGCAAAGGTGACCCCCTCCGAGGAAGCCGTTGCTGCCAACGCCCGCCGCATAGCCTATGAGGATTCCCTTCGCAACGCCTACACCGCCACCTTCCCCACCAAAGACAACTTCAAGAGCTACCTTCCTAAGGACTGGATCTGGAATCAAGAACTCTTCTCCGACGAACAAGTGTGGGAAATTATCCACAAGTCCGAAGGCAACTATGCCGAAATCTTCAAATACTTCGCCACCTGGCCCGGCCCGTACCGCAGTGGCGAACACATATACGACTACCTAAAGTCCTACTCCGACAAAGACCTCCGCGACATCACTGCCGATGTCCTTCAGGCCCAAGAAACCGGCTTCGACTGGCTGGACCGCGTCAAAGGCACCTGCACCACAGCCCTCTACACCTACGATGTCTATAAGAAAGGCATCCTCCCTGCCCGCATCAGCAACGAGCTGGTACGCGACTGGCGGAAGCCCTTGTTAAAGGAGCTGTCGCCCACTATCCGCAAAGTTGACACCACCTATCCTATATGGAACAGGCAACAGCCCGAAGAGTATAAGCAAGACTTTGAAGCATTGAAACAATGGACGCTGGAGAACATCTCCGTGGACGACACCGGCAACTACTACAACTGCCCCATCTCTCCGATGGGCGTGTACCGCCTGCGCCATGCCGATGCCCACAGCCGCGACATCTTTTTCGTGGCCGCCTGCCGCGCCTTGGACATCCCCGCCTACCTCGACAATGCAACCAACACCATCTATGCCTGGGACGGCCAATGGCATCCAATATCCCTGAGTAATCAGAATAATCAGAATATTCCGAATACTCAGAAAACCCCTAATACTCCGCTCCCTCAGACAACCCAACTCACCCTCACCTATCATGGCAAAGAGCCTGCCACCCCCGTCTACTACCCCCATTTCACCCTCCAAAAACTCGAAAACGGCGATTTCCGTACCTTCGATTTTGAAGACGACCCCCGCATGGCCACCTTCCCCGCCACTATCCAGCTCGAACCCGGCACCTACTGCCTCAGCACCGGCAACCGCTACCCCGAGGGCGACGTGCTCAGCCGCATGGAGTTCTTCTCGGTCAGTGAGGGGCAGCATGTCACCAAGGAAATCATCATCCGCCCCCTCGCCCAGCGCCAGCAGGCCACCGGAGCCAAGATATCCAACCAACTGCCCATCACCGAAGGGGTGACCGTCGAGGACTACGCCGACCGCTCCGGCATGCTCCTGGCCTTCATGGGCGACCACCGCGAGCCGGCCAAGCACCTGGTAAAGGAGATGCTCCAGTACCGCCAGCAATTTGCGCGCTGGGGCGGCATGACCTACCTCACCACCACCCAGCCCGACAATAGCGACCTGCAGCAGTTGCAGAACATCGACATCGTGTCCCTGCCCACTGGGCAGAAAGACCCCCTCGAAGTGGCCGTGGCCCAGGCCCTGCGCCTGGACCAATACGAATATCCCCTCGTGGCCTTTGTCGACCAGGACGGCAACATCCTTTTCCACAGCACGGGTTACAAAATAGGTCTGGCCGAGCTCCTACTGAAATACTGCAAGTAAGGTACCCCTTTCTTTAGGCGCATCCTGCTGCCCGTCGTCCCCACGGCGGGCAGCAGTTGTCTGTACCCATCCGCCAGTGGGCTTCCCGCCCGCCCCGCCCCACCTTCTCACACCCCTTCTTCCTTTACCCTCCCCTCGCCCTTCCTTCGCCTTTTGACTTACATTTGTTTTACATTTTACCCTTGTTTAGTTTGTCCATCATAAACAAAATGCAAACTAAATACAAACAAAATGCAAACTAAATGGTGTCGGAACTGGGTATTGACGGAGGTGGGAAGGGGAAAGATGGGCTTGAAAAGAAAAAATGAGGCAATCGGGCTGTTTTTCTTGTTAGGATGGAAAAATAGTCGTATCTTTGCCGATGATTTGTCAACCTTAATATTCAATATCATTATGAAGAAAATAGCTGTATTTCTGATGTTTTTGGCTCTTGGTTGGATGCCCTTGAAAGCGCAGACCAGCATGGCGGTGCCAAACGGCAGTTTCGAAACGTGGACCACCAATTCGGGCTACAGCGTGTCGCTGTTCGGCTCGCCGATTCCGGTCTACGACAGTTTTCCTACACCTACGGGCTGGAATTTTCTGTCATACCCTGTCAATGAGAGTATTTCATTCTTTGGCTTGAATATCACTATCAATACCAATCTGCCATTGGTCAAGGCCAGCCGCGAAACAGGCACGGTGCCGGCTGGCAGCAAGGCGCTGAAGTTGGAGACCTTCATGCTGGAAGACATTGTCAGTCCCACAGTATATACTTTGGCATCGGGGGCGCTGGATTCGGCCCTCACGCAGACGGTCTTTCCCAGCATCCTTTCCACCGGAGAGGTTAACCTCGACCACTTTATGCCCATCATGAGCAGCATGCTGACCAATATGGACAGCATTGAGTCCTTGTTGGCATCGCTGGCCACAATGGATGTCAACTACTTGATTTCGGGCGGTATTGCTTTGGGCTCTTTCGAACCCTCGCGGCTGACGGGCAGCTACAAGTACCATTCGGCCACCACGGGCGACAATGGCGGTGTGCTGCTGCTGGGCACACGCTACAACGCCGTCACCCAGCAGCGCGAGGTGGTGGGCGGCGGCGCCAATATTGGTCTGACCGACATTGCCAACTTTACCCCCTTTACTGTAGATTATGTTTCGTTGCATGAGATGGAGCCTTCCTACCCCGAGTTGGCCCCCGACTCGCTGGTGGTGCTTATCCTTTCGTCGGCCAGTAGCAATATCCAGCAGGGCTCGTACCTGTGTGTGGATAATCTGCTTCTTTGGCAGGACAGCTCCCAGGTGGAACAGCCGGATACCTGTGCTTCTGTTGTGGGCCTGACGGCCACGCCCGACATACATGAGGCCGTGCTTAACTGGAGCGCTGCGGCCGCTGTGGGCGGATATGAGTTGGAATGCGGTCTAGCGGGTTTTGCACAGGGGACAGGCACTCAGGTGGCGCTGACAAACAATACCTACACCTTGACCGGTTTGGCTGCCAACACGGCCTATGATGTTTACGTGCGTACCGTATGCAGCGACACCGTCTATGGCGACTGGAACATGCTTCAGTTTACCACGCTGCCAGACACCTGCTCTTCCATAGTGGGTCTGACGGCTGTGCCTGACATACATGAGGCGGCGATAATCTGGAATACGACGGGCACCGTTGCCAGCTATGAGCTTGAGTATGGCCCTGTTGGCTTTACCCAGGGCACAGGCTCGCTTGTGCCCACGGCCAACAGCACCTATGAGCTGACCAATTTGGATGCCAACAGTTCCTATGATGTGTATGTGCGCACCGTCTGCAACGACACCATCTATGGCGACTGGGGCTCGCTGCAGTTTACCACGCTGCCCGACACTTGTGCACAGGTGCTGAACTTGGAAATTAATACCATCGTTTTTGATGCTCCGCCACAGTATGTAATGGAGTGGTGGAGCTATTCAACGCCCGATCACTGGGAGGTGGCATACGGCGTTCAGGGCACTGATCTGGCGCAAGGAACGGTGGTGACCACCAATGAGCGTAGTTTTAATATCTATGAGTTGGAAGAGGCTGGCGCACTGGCCCCCAATACCCTCTACTACTTCGGAGTGCGGTCGGTGTGCGAGGACGATGTCTATGGTGACTGGGAGTTTGTGGAGTACCTCACCCCCTGTGCCCAAGTGGAGTCTATTGTGGTGTGGGATGACAGTGTAACAGTCACCCCAGACAACCGATTGGAAGGCTATAGGGTCACTTGGACCGATACGAACAACACGCGGTGGTATGTCTCCGTAGGCAACCCCTCCAATCCCATACCCGACCATTGGAATCCTGGCGAGGAAGTTTCTGAGCCCCTCTGGCACCTGCCTGCTCTCGAACCCAATCACCAGTACTATGTCGAAGTTGTCCCCTATTGTGGGGAGGATAACACTGGTGAGTTGAAGTGGGTTCTTTTCACCACTTCCGCCGTCGGCATCCAGCAGGTCGATGTTGTGAGCCTGTCGGTCTATCCCAATCCCGCCACGGGCAGCTGCGAGGTGCGTCTCTCTTCGGACGAGCCTGCCGAGCTGCAGCTTTTCAGCCTCGACGGAAGTCTGCTTCAGACGTTGCAAAGTACCGGAGGCAGCGTGAGACTGGAGTTGCCTTCGAAGGGCGTGTTCCTGTTGCAGGCCGTCACCCCTTCGGGCAAGGTGACCCGCAAGATTGTGAACAAGTAAACGCTCTTGCCTTATCTTAAAAGCCCCCAAACCGTTCGGCGGTTTGGGGGCTTTTCTGTATGGAGGCTATCTTATTTCAGGACTTCGATGACGCCGGTGTGCTGGGTATGAATGGTGACACCGTGGGCTCTGAAGTAGTAGAAGTAAGTGCCGGAAGGAATGCGCTGGGCGGCAGGGTCCCACCAGTCGTCGTCGGAGGAGATGTTGACTTTATGGAAAACGCGACGGCCGGTGCGGTCGTAGATGGAAAGTTCGCTGTATTTGAAGCAGTTGTTCTCTAGAAGCCCGGTGATGACAAAACGGTCGTTGGTGCCGTCGCCGTTGGGGGTGACGAGGTTGGGATAGGAGAGAGTGGTGTCGCAATGGTCGCCGTTCCAGTAGACGTGAAGGTTGTAGTGGATGATGCTGTCGCAGCCCGCCTCGTTGAAAGTGCGGTAGATGTAGTCGGCCACGGAGTCGTTGAAAACCGTGTCCATGGCGAACCAGGGTAGCTGGTCTTCGGTGATGGTGTCGTAGAGGGTGGTGTCGCTGCTGGGAATGACGTGGAGGACGAAGGTGACGAGGCTGTCCTCGCCATGGCTGCCGGTGTAATAGAACGTTCTCTGTCCCTCGCCTTCGAACCAAGCGGTGTCGTACTGTATGGGCAGGTCACTTTCACAGGCATAGTAGAGTACTGTGTCGTAAATGGTGTCGTAAAAGTGGAGATGGTAGATTATCAGGCTGTCGCACACTGACAAGGGGTCGGGTAGGAGTATGGTGGTGTCGGTCTCGGCATAGAAAAGGATGTCGAACCGGCTCCAGGGCAATTGGCTTTGGAGGATGGTTTCGTGGATTTCGGCGGTATGGCGTGGATGGATGGTGATGTCGATATAGTCCAGGGCTGTTGGGACGGTGCTCAGGGTGTCGTAGCCATAGAGCCAATACCGCCCGCTCATGGCGGTGTCGGCGTTGGGGATGGAGTAGGGCATGTCGTGCGTGATGCCGTCGGGGCTTTGCAGGCGTGTGTAGGCTACATTGTGTGAGGTGTAAGAGAAGTGGATGCTGTCGCCTTGGCAGAAGGTGTCGTCCATGTTGAATCGGACGGAGGCGGGCGTGGCGTAGTCGGTCAGGATGGTGTAGGCGGCACCCGCGGTGTCGTACTCTATCACGCCGAGGATGAAGCGGCTGCTGTCGCATTGTATGTGCATCCTACCCCCTGAGGGGAGGTATTGCCCCACCTCTTTGCTGCACCAGGATAAAGAGGGATGCCCTACCAAAGGCTGAAAGTCGTCGGGGGTGAGCACGGTGGGATCCCAGTTGAAGAGGATGTTGCCTGTATGTTGGGTTTCTACTACCATGTTTAGCTTGATGTTCAGGCTGTCGGTACGCAGGTAGGCTATCTGGTGCGAGCCTGATTTCTCAATTTCGGGCAGGGGGGCACAGCCTATTCCCGCGGTGGGTTTGTTGGATTCCTGTATCAGACCCACGGGGCGGTCGAACTCGAAGAACAGGGCCGTGTCGGCTGACATTAATGAGCTGGAAGCGTGGATAAGTGCCGTCCACCATTCTGACCAGACGGAACCCCCTGCAATGCTGCCATGTGGTGTGCCACCGATGGAATAGTGGTAGGTGCCTGTGTCGATATAGTCGAGGGCACCGTAGTTGTAGCCTATGCCGGTGGGGAACTCCAGAAACAGCACATACTGCGTTCCCCAAAAGGAGGTGGGGAGGAGTTGGTCGCCCACGTTCATGTTGGTGTAGCCACTTGTATACGTCGGCTGAGCATGGGTGGCGTTTGCCGCAATGGGTTTGGAAGAGAGGATGCGGGTTTTCATGATGTCGGTAGATGCACTATTTGCACGTACCGAATAGCTCTGCCCACGGTTGAGCGTTACCGCCACGGTGTCGGCTCCCGTGATGCCTCCTTCGAACACAACTGTTCCGCTACCATAATGCGGAGGCGGTATTATGCGAACTTGTGTGCTGTCCTCGGTGGCAATGAGTTCAACACTTTCGCCCTCATTAGGTATACCAAATTGTACATGCCATTTGGGTATGAGCACCTGAAAGTCGGTGCCGAGGGCGTTGCGGCCTTTGAGGGTGTAGGTTTCGCGGTTGGGAGAGGTGCATTGGTAGTAGCAGGTGATGGGGGCGGTGGAGTGTATATAGAAGCCACGGTTGAGGACGGTGTTGACGGGCTTGGTCTCGATGCTGTCGACAAATTGCGACAGGCCGAGCGTGTCGACATCATTGGGGTGCAGCAAAATGGTGGTAGTGGAGAAAAAGCTGTTGGCGGGCTGCTCGATGGTGACGGTGGCGGGCTGGTCGTAGGAGTGGAAGACGAGGCGTATGGGAGTCTCGCCATAGTCTGTCCCATCATAATTGGGGAAATCGGGCGGGGCAAACCAGAAGGCGGTGTCGGTCTGCGCCATGCTGTTGCAGGCATATAAGAGTGAAAGTATGAGCAGGAGTCTCTTCATGTTTCAGCTATTTGTCGTAGAGGACTTCGATGACACCGGTGTGCTGGGTGTGGATGGTGACGCCGTGGGCTCTGAAGTAGTAGAAGTAGGTGCCGGAGGGGATGCGCTGGGCGGCAGGGTCCCACCAGTCGTCGTCGGAGGAGATGTTGACTTTATGGAAAACGCGACGGCCGGTGCGGTCGTAGATGGAAAGTTCGCTGTATTTGAAGCAGTTGTTCTCTAGAAGCCCGGTGATGACAAAACGGTCGTTGGTGCCGTCGCCGTTGGGGGTGACGAGGTTGGGATAGGAGAGAGTGGTGTCGCAATGGTCGCCGTTCCAGTAGACGTGAAGGTTGTAGTGGATGATGCTGTCGCAGCCCGCCTCGTTGAAAGTGCGGTAGATGTAGTCGGCCACGGAGTCGTTGAAAACCGTGTCCATGGCGAACCAGGGTAGCTGGTCTTCGGTGATGGTGTCGTAGAGGGTGGTGTCGCTGCTGGGAATGACGTGGAGGACGAAGGTGACGAGGCTGTCCTCGCCATGGCTGCCGGTGTAGAGAAAGCTGCCCTGTCCTTCTTGGGTGAAGAGGGTGTCGTTATATGGAATCGGCAGGTCGCTCTCGCAGGCGTAGTAGAGGATGGTGTCGTTTACATTGTAGAATACTTTCAGGTGAAAGCTCACAATGCTGTCGCACACCGAGGTGGAGCTGGGTATCACGAAAGTAGTGTCCGTATCACCATTGAAGAGGGTGTCGTAGCACATCCAGGGTAGTTGGTTCTCAGCGATGGTGTCATATACCTGTGAATAGTAGTTGTCGATTATGCGAATATAGAGGCTGTCCGCTATTGTCATCGGGCAGTCGCCTGTATCCCTTCCCTCTATCCAGTAGAGTCCGCTCATTGTGGTGTCCACCTCGGTTAGGATTAAGGGTAGGGATTCTATCACTATCCCATTAGGGCCATATAGTCTTACGTCTACAACATCGGAAGAAGCGGAGTGGTTGAGAAGGATGCTGTCGCCAATGCAGAAGAGCGTGTCTGTCAGGAGGCGGAGTTGGCCTCCCTTCACCACAATATCAATCGAGTCGATGCGCAACTGGTGGCAGCTGGAAGTGTCAAAACCTTCTAAGTAGTATCGTCCAGAAGCGCTGCTGTCAATATTGTGCAGCACAAAGGGAGGTTGGGTGAGGTGCAGCCCGTTGGGACCCCTGAGTTCCAGACCGTCGATATGTGGGGCATTGTAGGCGAAGACAATGCTGTCTCCCCTGCAATAGGCGGAATCGAGGGTGAGGTGGATGTGCGACGACTGGTTGTAGTCGTAGAAATAGCCAAACACACAATCGTAGTAATAGCCTCTCTCGCCTCCTGTTAGAGTGAAGACCCCACCTCGATGTTCGAGAACCCCCAGATGAAATGTCCCAGAAGGGTTCTCTATGGTTATCAGGCTGTCGATTGAATTATATTGGCTGCCTATGGGGGAGACTATCTCTTTGCAACACCACGCCAGCGTGGTGTCGGCTGGAAGGGTGTGGAAGTCGCTGGCTGTAATAAAAGTAGAGTCACCGTTAAACAAGAAGTCAGACACAAAGGCTCTCTTGGTCAGGATGTGCAACATCGTATTCCACGAATAGCGCACATAAGAGACCTTGTGAGTTCCCGTGCAGTCGATGGGTGGCAACATAGTCATCCCTACTCCGCCGAAATTAGATGCCATTGTTGTCATTTGGAGTACTACAGCAGCCTTGTCGAGGGTAATCAGTGTGGCGCTGTCTTCTAGGATAAGAGGGCCGTTGTGCTGTCGGTATACTATATCGTGCAGGATGCCATTGAAATATACTTTCACCGTGTCGTCGGGGTGGTTGGGGAAGACCCACACCTGTTCAAAGTATTCAGAATCGGCATCTTGCGAGCGTACTGCCACATACCGAGTGCCCGTCTTATCGATGGGTAGAATCTGGTCGCCCACCACATTGTTTATTTGTTGGGTATAACTGTCAGGGGCTCTGAGAGTCAGATCGTAGTCGGCAAAACTAACTGCAATGGGTCGTGACGCATGGATGATAGTCCCCCCTAATCGGTCTTGGGCTGTGTTGCCTGCACTTTCACGACAATAACTCTGACCTCTGTTTAATGTGACTGTTACCGACTCATCCATGCCCAGTCCGTTGAATGCCCGTCCGGGTGGGGGTGTCATCTGCACCACCGTGCTATCCTGCGTGGCAACAACCTGTATGTGCCCCCTGTCATGCACATATTCGCCTGTCATATTAAGATAACAGCCTAGTGAGTTTTGCATGGGCACCACAAAGTCGGTGCCTAGGGCATGGCTTCCCTTCAAGGAGGTGATATCTCCTGTAATATGACTGTAGTCCAGATAGCATGAAATGGGAGCGGTGGAAGTAATAAGGATTCCTAAATCGTTGATTATGTCAGGGACAGTGCCGATATTGTGTCCTACCCACTCATGCCGTAGATGATGCTTGGAAAAGCTATTGGCTGCGATGGTGTCGGTGATAGGAGGATATAGTAGGGATGAGGCAGCAGGTATGCTAATAGTTACTATTGCCGGCTGGTCAGAAGTGAAGATATGTAGGTATGACGATTGTGCGTTGCTAAACTCATGTGGTACGGTAAACCAGAAAGCCTTGTCGGTCTGTGCCATGCTGTTGCATGCGTAGAGGAGTGAGAGGATGAGCAGGAGTCTCTTCATGTTTCAGCTATTTGTCGCGGAGGACTTCGATAACGCCGGTGTGCTGGGTGTGGATGGTGACACCGTGGGCTCTGAAGTAGTAGAAGTAGGTGCCGGAGGGAATGCGCTGGGCTTCGGGGTCCCACCAGTCGTCATCGGAGGAGATGTTGACTTTATGGAAAACGCGGCGGCCGGTGCGGTCGTAGATGGAAAGTTCGCTGTATTTGAAGCAGTTGTTCTCTAGAAGCCCGGTGATGACAAAACGGTCGTTGGTGCCGTCGCCGTTGGGGGTGACGAGGTTGGGATAGGAGAGAGTGGTGTCGCAATGGTCGCCGTTCCAGTAGACGTGAAGGTTGTAGTGGATGATGCTGTCGCAGCCCGCCTCGTTGAAAGTGCGGTAGATGTAGTCGGCCACGGAGTCGTTGAAAACCGTGTCCATGGCGAACCAGGGTAGCTGGTCTTCGGTGATGGTGTCGTAGAGGGTGGTGTCGCTGCTGGGAATGACGTGGAGGACGAAGGTGACGAGGCTGTCCTCGCCATGGCTGCCGGTAAATGGGAAGGTATATTGACCTTCTTGCGTAAAGAGGGTGTCGTTGTAACGTATGGGCAGGTCACCTTCGCATGCATAGTAGAGGAGGGTGTCGTGGATGTTGGGATAGATGTGGAGGTGGTAGTGGAAGATGCTGTCGCACCGACCTGAGGACAAGACGATGATGGTGTCGGTATCGTCGTAGAATTCAACTCCAAAACGGTTCCACGGCAGTTGGCTCTCTGCAATCGTGTCGTTCGTATCCGCTTGGAATGTGGAATGTACCGTGATGCGCACCGAGTCGGTCATGCTGCAGCCGTTGGCACAAAAGCCCTCGACCACATAGAGTCCGCTCATGGAGGTATCGGCATCGGGCAACACATACGGCGGTGCAGTAATTAAAAGCCCGCCGGGACCATGCACAGCCATGCTGTCAATAATGTCTCCCTCAAAACGGAACACGATACTGTCGCCCGAACAATAGGTGGTGTCCATATTCAGGCTCTGAGAGATGTAGGGCGCATAATCTGTCAGATAGCTGTATGCTGTACCTCGCGAACTGTCCGATTCGATAATGGCAAGCAGGAACTTGCTTGTGTCGCAGCTCACCGTCATCACCTCACCCGAGTCGAGGTAACGGCTCACGTCGACATTGCACCATTGGTGAGTGGGCAACCCCGGCACGGGGCGGAAGACTGCGGGAGTTAGTATAGTGCTGTCGCCATTGAACAGTATATTACCCATTGCTCGGCTCTCAACGATAATATGCACCGAAAGGGGCATGGTGTCGGAACGCAGGTACGATACCTTGTGCGAGCCGGCGCACCGCAGCTGCGGCAGCACCGTGAAGCCCATCTGTTTGTTGGGGTCGGTTTGGTGCACCAAGCCTATGGGACGGTCGCTCTTGAGGTATCTGACCGAGTCGTGCCAATTTGGCCACCCTACATTCCATACAAAGAAACCGTCCATTGTCTGTGGGTGTTGTCCATCGACCAAGACGTGGTATCGTCCAGTGTCTATGTTGGAGGTGCTGCGGAACATCTCCGTCGTGGTCTGGTTATTCACCTCCACATAGTCCGTTCCCCAGCAACGGATAGGTAGCAACTGCTCGCCACCGAGGTTGCTGGTGGCGGGAAGAATCCAACCCGATGCATCCGTTTGCATCCGTGTCATCAGCAAGTCGGAGGTGATATTGACGGCAATGGGATGGGTAGCATGCAGGCGTGTCTTAATAACTTCCGTACCATAGTGATTGCCGCGCAGGGCGTAGGACTGTCCACGGTTCAGCACAATCTGGAGCGTGGCTCCACCCAATATGCCGCCTTGCAGCACGGTGTCGGGAGCGAACGGAAGATTACACACCTCCACATCCACTCTATTGCTGTCCTCGGTGGAAACAATCTCGATGCCGTGTCCGATATCGTGGTACCGATGATTGTGAAGGTATTGCAAAGGGGTCAGTATTTCGAAGTCCGTCCCCAAGGCATTGCGACCTTTAAGGGTGTAGGTCTCACGATTGCCGGACACACTTTGGAAGTAGCAGGTGATTGGGGCCGTGGAATGGATATACAGCCCCTTGTTCAGGACGGTGTTCACCGGAGCCGTCTCCACGATGCTCCACAGGGACGAGAGTTCCATTGTGGTGACACCATTGGCTGCCATCCCGAAGGTCGCTGTAGGGAAGAAGCTGCCGGCGGGCTGCTCCACGGTAATGGTGGCGGGTTGGTCGTAGGTATGGAATACCAGCCGGGTCTGCACATTGCCGTTGCCGTGCGATAGGTCTGGCACAGCAAACCAAAATGCCGTATCGGTCTGCGCGTGGCACACCGACGATAGAATCAATACTATGGCCAATACAACTCGCTTCATCCGATTGCTTTAAAAGTTATCCACGTCAACTTTTATTGTCCTTGGCAGTCCGCCGTTTCTCAGCTGTCCGTCGGCTGATAAAATAACCCGCCGACAGAAGGACAGTTATGATTAAAATGGGTTTGAAAAGTCTTGGTACCATTCCTTGTTTTTCTCCCCTCCACACAATTACTGTAATTACTATGGCAAGAACAAACAGCCAGAAGGCCACGGCAATAGCCAGCAACATGCGCCATAACGTCCCCCAAAAACGGTAGCCAAACAGTTGGCGATAGGTGACATAATAGTATGCAGTTATCAAGATGATGAATAGCCCTAACACATTTGAGAATATATTCGAGATGAATGTACAGATAATGCTGATGGTCGCCATATAGATTTGGATGAAAACACCTTCAGCCAATGTGTGTTGTGTGTGCCGTGGTGCAAAACGGAAGAAGAACCATGTTGGTATGCAAAACATCAGTGTGAAGGTTAGCAACCCCCAGGCAGGGTTATCTATAAACCAATTCATTATGTCGATAGCAATGGCATATTTCTCGGGCGTTTCAGAATAGGTAAGGTGTTCGGTGCGACTGATGTCGAACAATTGTGCGATGATGAGGTAGCCTACTGTCACCACGAAGAGCATATTCACAGGTGGGAAACTTGCCCGGCGGCGGCCGTCGAGGTAGTCGCCGATAAGGTGTCCGGGACGGAGCATCAGCTGCATCAACGTGCTGGGCAGCGAGTGAGAATCTAAGCCCCAGGCATTTAAGAAGTTCTGCCCTATCAACCGCCATGTGATACGCTTGTCGCCTGCCTCCTGTCCGCACACGGGGCAGAAGTTGCCCGTATAGATGTGCCCACAGTTGGCGCAACGGTGTTCCTCCAACCCTTGGTCGGAGTATTGTACGGGATGCTTCTGCCAGGCACGGAACCGCTGGATAAGACGATTGATTTTCATTTGTATGAGATGGGGGTTAATGGGGGAGTAATAGGAGGGAGTTGAAATGGGAGTTAAATGGGACGATACGTTTGTAGACACTATTGTCGCAAAATGTATTGTCCATTTTTACTTCCACTTTAACTCCCATTTTCACTTCCTAGTTATTTTTCACTTTCAGATTAGTATCCGAAGATATCTTCAAGTTTCAGTTTCTTCACCTTTCCGAACTTGGCGAGGGCGTTGAAGTCCATGTCGGATTCCTTACCTAGGCACATGTATACCTTCTTCTGGCCTTTGATGTACTTGTGGTTAAAGTTGACTATGTCCTTCATGGTCACGTTCGGATAGGCCTCAAAGAGCACTTTGGCGCGGGGTTTCTTGGTGTCGAAGCCCATGCGCTCATAGTAGAGGTAGCTGTTGATGATGCCCATCTTGGTGGTGCGGGCGGTACGGATGGCGCTGATTTGTGCCTCTTTGGCCATTTCGAAGTTGGCTTCGGCCACGGGCATCTGGTCAAACAACTCGTTGAAGGCGGTCATTGCGTCGATGAGCTTGTCGTTCTGTGTGGCGATGATGGCGGCATTGGTGAAGTAGCCGTCCTTATCGCTGGGGGTTGCGTAGTAGTTCTGGGCGCTGTAGGCCAACGAACGTTTTTCGCGCATCTCTTGGAAGACGATGGCATTCATCGAGCCGCCGAAATACTCGTTAAACACATCCATCACGGCCTCGTTTTTTGTATTGAACTTCTCGCCGCGGAAATGCTCGCGCATATAGGTCTGGTTGGCGTTATAGTCGACGAAGTAGACGGTGTTCTCGTTCACGGCCTTAGGAGTAATCTTCTTGTTAGCGGGAGCCTTCTTGCCCATTTTGTGTGTGTAGCCGTTGGCCAAGGTTTTGAAGTTGTCTATGCTTTCGGGACCGTAGTACAGTACGCGGTGCTTATAGTTGAAGAGGCCGTGGAGGGCGTCGGTCAGCTGCTGGCAGGTGATGGCCTTCAGCTGGGCCTCGCTGAGCTGGTCGAGGGTGGGGGAGTCGCTGCCATAGATACCGTAGTTGCCCAGGGCGCGGAAGCAGTTTTGCTGGTTGTGCTTAGCGTTCTCGCGGCCTTTCAGTATGCGGGTCACCAGCATCTGCAGGGCCTGCTCGTTGGGCTGAGCGTCGGTGATGATTTCGTCCATCAGGGCCATGGCTTTGGTCATGTTTTCGCTCAGGCCGCTGATGCTGATGTTGATGTTCTCGGCACCCACATTCACACTATAGTTGCAGGCCAGTTTATAGAACTCCTGCTGCAGCTGCTCCGGAGTGTGTTTCGAGGTGCCCAGATACTCCAGCACGTCGGCTGCCAGATCCATGGTCTTACCCGTCTGTCCGGCACGGTAGCCAAAGTCGAAGCGATAAATCAGGTTGAAGGTCTTGTTCTCCGTGTTCTGCACATACAGCACCTCGGCGCCGTTTTTCAGTTTCGACTTCGTGAGATCCTTGCTGAAGTTGACATAAACGGGCTCGATGGGCTTCACTTGACGTGCCTTGATTTCCTTCAGGAAGGCACTCTCGTTGTCGCGACCCACCTCAATGGGGGTGATAGGAGGTTTGCTGACCTTCAGGATGGGTTCGGGCTCGCCTTTCAGTTTGTTGATGATGACGTAGTTGTTGTCCTTAAAGAGGCGGTTGGCGAAGTTGACAATCTCCTGCTTAGTAACCTTAGAGAGTTCGTTCACCTCGTTGCACACGTCGCCCCACGAGCGGTGTTCCACAAAGGCGTATGCCATCTGGCTGGCGCGGCTGTTGTTGCTCTCGGCGCGTTTCATAATGGCCAGTTTCATGTTGTTAATGGCAGCCTCCAGCATCCAGTCGTCGAATTTGCCCTGTTTCACAAGGGCAATTTGCTCGTCGAACAAGGCCTGCACCTGCTCCAGCGTCTGCCCCTGAATGGGCTGACCGCCGAACATGAAGGCACCGTAGTCGTTCAGGGTGTAGGTTCCGGCATAGGCGCCCATGCAGCGCTGCTGCTGGTTGATGTTTAGGTCAATAAGACCGCACTTGCCGTTGTTCAGCACACTCTCCAGCAGGTCGGCCAACATGGCGTCGTGGCTGCCGTTGCCGCTGTCCAGACGATAGGCGCGCACAGTGTTCTCGGCATCCAGTCCCGACACATTCTTAGTGATGACCGAAGTGATGGGTTTCTCGCGTTCGAACTTCAGCTCGGGGACGTTGCCGGGCTTCATGTTGCCCCAGTACTTGTCGATAATTCTGATGGCCTCGTCGGGGTCGAAATCGCCTGCCATGCTGATGCAGATGTTGTTAGGCACATAATAGGTAGCCACAAAGTTGCGTATATTGCGCATCGAGGGATTCTTTAGGTGCTCCTGACTGCCCAGGGTGGTCTGGTTGCCGTAGGGGTGGTGGGGGAAGAGGGCGGCAAACATGGCGTCGTTCACCTTGCGGTTGTCCTTCGTCAGGCTCATGTTTTTCTCCTCGTAGATGGTTTCCAGCTCAGTGTGGAACAGACGCAGCACCAGGTGCTGAAAGCGGTCGGCCTGAATTTCGCACCAGGTCTCAATCTGGTTATTAGGGATATTCTCGACATACATCGTGTAGTCGTTGCTGGTGAAAGCGTTCGTGCCGGTGGATCCGATGGCGGTCATGGCCTTGTCGTACTCGTTGGCGATGGCAATCTTCGAGGCCTCGTAGCTCAGGCTGTCAATCTTGTGGTAGATAGCGGCGCGGGTCTGCGGGTCGTCGAACATGCGGTAAGCCTCAAACAGGTCCTCAATCTTCTGAATGAGCACCTTCTCCTTCTCCCAGTCGGTAGTGCCGAGGCGCTGTGTGCCCTTAAACATCATGTGCTCCAGATAGTGGGCCAGGCCGGTGGTCTCGTGAGGGTCGTTGCGCGAACCGGCGCGCACGGCAATGTAGGTCTGCACCTTCGGTGCGTCCTTATACACGCTCATAAACACCTTCAAGCCGTTGTCCAACGTATACTCCCGCACATTCAGCGGGTCGTTCGGATAGGTCTTGTAATGATAAGTCTTTTGGGCTGCCAGCGTGCCGCACGACAGCACTGCCAAAGCCACAAAACAGATAATAAGACGGATTTGTTTCATATTATTGTGTTGTTAATGAATAAATTAATTATTATTTTATGAAATAGTTCAGCAAACAAAAATACAAAAAATATTTATATTATAATACTGCAAGCCCTAAAAAATACCTCTTTCCCTATCCCCAACATTGTTTTCTGTCTTGCTTTTCTAGCCGTAAAATAGGGAGTGCCCCGTTAAAGACACTCCCCGCGATTTGTTATGTGTAATTCCCAAATGGAAGAAATCTGGGCCTATCGAATAATCAGTTTCCTCACCAGCGACTCCTTTCCGCTGCTGATGCGGACAAAATAAGCCCCCTGCGGCAGGTCGGCAATGTCCAGCACCACGCGGCAGCTTCCGTCGCAGTCCACTTCACGTGTCAGCACCTCCCGCCCCGAGAGGTCCGAGAGAGACACCACTATGCGTCCACTGAGGCGTTGCAGGCAAACAGTCGTGCTCTCCCGTGCGGGATTAGGCATAAGTACCAGCGTGAGAAGGTTCTCCCGCTCGTTGTGCCGTTCGATGCCCACCGGCTGCCGGGTGGTCACATTCCGAAGCGAGGTATAGTTGGCCGCCTCCCAATCCTCGGCGCAGCGTGTGCGCACGTAGAAGTCGTAGGCTCTCCCCGCCACCAGGTCGCTCACCCTGTAGCTATTCCCCTCCACGCTCACCTCCGTGCCGCTTCCGAGGGCAAAGCCTGCAAGTCCGTACTCCAGCAGATACTGCTGTGCCAACGGTTCCGCTTCCCATTGCAGCAATAAGCTTGTAGAGCCCACTTCGGCCGTGTCCAGCCCTGTCACATCAGGGCAGGTCGGGGTGTCGAAGAAAACCGTGTCGCTCCAAATGCCGGCTATCTGGCTGGCCTCTCCGCAGTAGGCGTGGACGTAAGCCGCATATTGGGTGCCGGGGCTCAGGTTCTCCACTAGGTAGGGATGGGTGGTGGTAACAATGGAACTGTGGCGGTTGCCAATGACCCAAACATCGAGTTGCCAAATGGAGTCGGAACCCGAAGCATCCCAGTCAATGAGGGCCGAGTTGTGAGTGATGTCGCCGACGGTGACGTTCTCGGGTGCCGCGCAGGCAAAGGTATCGGTCGTGGCCGTCACCTCCACCCATTCCGAGTATCCCAGGCTGTCGGCCGTGCAGTTCTGCCGCAGTGCAATGCGGTAGCTGGTGGCGGGCTGCAGGATGCTGAAGGTGTGGCTGGTACCATCCGTGTACACCGTGCCCAGGCCGTTGTCGTCCGGGGTAATAGTCAGTTGGTATGTGTAGCCCGAACCGCTCCATGCCACGGTGACGCGCTCATAGTCTGTCCCCACCGAGTCCACCGTGGGATTGGCACAGAGGGGCAGGTCGCAGGTGTTGGTGTACAGTCGCAGGTCGCCTACCACCGGGGTGGAATAGCTTCCTGTGTAGGTGTTGGCACTATCGATGTTGATGGGTTCGTCGTAGCTGTAGATAAAGTAGCCCCGCTGTGGAGTCGGGCTGTTGGGGTAGTGGCCGTAGTAGGCGGTTGCTTTGCCTGTGCCGCCGTCGTTGCGCACGACTGCCACCAGCAGGTTTTGGTGCCCATCCCACATAAAGGGGCGGTCAAAGCTGTGCATCTGCCACTCGTCGGTGAGGTTGTGGTAGAAATTGGCCGAGTCGATAACTTTTACAAAACGATGCCCCCCGTCGGGTAGGATGGGACCGGCCGAAAGGTCGCCCTCGGCCACGTTGGCCAGATAGACGGTTATGTGCGACATATGGTCGGCCTCAGAGAAAGTAGAAGGGTGGAATGCCAAGGCGGTGATGCCCCCTTCCAGTCCCACCAAGTGAGCTGAGTCTACTATGGTCTGCACGTAACTGTACTGGATGCTGTTCTGCCCAATGGGGAACATCTGGACGCCATTGTGTGGGATAAGGGTGGAGTCGAAATTCTCGCGGTAGACGGCATCGGGACAGGGAATGGTGCTAAAACTGCCGTGCACCCAGTCGCCCGTGTCGCCCTCGCCGCAGATGCAGCGCACATAGAAATCGAGGTGTTCCATGCTTCTCAGTCCGCCGATGGTATAGCTATTGCTGTTGGTGCTGTCTGTCGTGCCGGTGCCTTGCACAAACCCTACCGGGCCGTATTCCACCTGATAAAGCGACGCCCCATTGCAATCCCAAGTGATGGACACCTGATTGGTGGAAGGTGGCATGGTGGGGTCGAGGCGCAGCCGTTTCAAAATGCAGGAGTCGGGCACGCAGGCTATGTCAAGCTCGAATCCTTCGGTGGCATAGGAGGCGGTCATTGCGTTAAAGACCAGGGTTATCGGTCCACTTTCTGAGATGATGGGGCCGAAAGTGGCAGGATAGATTTCGTTAGCGCGTGACCACAGCACTCTTCCAGAGGTTCCTATGCTGTCGTATATGGTAAGGGAGGAGATATTGTTGATGTAGATGTCGCCGCTCACAGATACCAGGGTGCCGGGTTCCGACGGCAGGAGCACCAACGATGAGTTTTGACTGGAGAAGTTGCCTGTGGCTCCACCGTCGTCGTAGAGCGATATTCCGCAGACCGAGAGGGTGTCGTGGCGGTAGGGTCGCATATTCCAGCTGCCGGGCATCACCGCCATGGGACCCTCCCATTCCGAGGTGTCGCCTTTGGAGCAAAGCGCCCGTACCCATGCATAGTAGGTGGTGCCTGCCGTGAGTCCGCCAAAGGTGTGGGTGGGTGCGGACACCACCATGCTGTCGGCCTGCGGTGTGGCGGTGGCAAGGGTGTCTATGTAGGTCTGCCAGCGCGTGGCGGTGTCGGCCTCGGCGTGGCTCCATGTCAGGGTGACGGAGGTGGCCGTGAGCCCTGACACAGCCATGTCGTTGACATTGGGGCACGACCTCAGCTCCTCAATCGTCAGGTCGTCAATATAGGCCCGCCATTGGCTATAACTGCCGGGTAAAGGGCAACTCTTCAGAGTGATGTAGCCACCTGCGCCGCTATAGCTGCTCAGGGGCACATCGTAGCGACGCCAGTCGTCGGTGGTTATCAGCACCGTGTCCACCAACTGAAAGGTGGAATCGTTGTCTGGGTCGCTCATCACGCCCACCAACATTTTGGCATTCTCATAGCGGTTGTAGAAGTCCATCTCGTTATTGGCCCAAAAACTCACCTGCAAGGTATTGATGGGGTTGGCCGTGGTGTTGATGAGGGGCAGGATGGCGCGTTGGTTGGTCACCCTGTCGGCGTAGCTCCAATCCCAACGCAAGGCTCTGTTGCCCGAATGCGAACCGGCCGCGAAATTGACCACGCAGGTGTTCATTTCTACTTGGCCCGACCAGCAGGGCAGGTCGTTTGGATAGGTCATAGTGCCGTAGGCATCAAAGTCCTCGATGTAGGGGAGGCTGTCCAGCAGTCCGCACAGGGTGCGGAACGTGCGCACCAGCGACCAGTTGGGCGGTGTGCTGCCGCAGTAGGGGCGCACATACACGTCGTACTGCGTGTAGGGCAGCAACCCCGTCAGTTGCAGCGAGTCGGTGCGTATGTCGGTCACGGTGTGGGCCGAGTCGATGACAAAGCCTGTCGGGCCGTAGGCCACGTCGTAGTACACTGCTCCCGAGTCGCCCCAGTGCACCACGGCTCCGGTGTCGGTCACCTGGTCCACGTCCACGTCCGTTATGGTGTGGCATAGCGAGGAGCGGTTCACCTCGATGTCGTCAATATAGATATACGAAATTGAGGACCGGATGGCTATGCGGCCCGAAGGGCGTGAGTAGTTGTCAAAGCGCACCACCGCCGGTGTCCATCCTGCCGTGCGCGCAAGCACCAGAGTGTCCACGGGCACAAAAGTATTCATGTCCAGCGGGTCGGTCACCATGCCCACAAACAGGTTCAGCGAACTGTTGACCGAGCCGTTGCGTGCCCAGAAAGAGAGCTCCAGACTGTCGGCCGGGGCATCGAAGGCGGGCAGCACCACGCTGCCGCCATACAGGTGCAGCGAGTGTCCCCCGCTATGGCTGTAGGAACTTGAAACCACTGGATAGTTACCGTTCCACCCCTCGGTGGTCAACCAGCAGGAGGGCACGCTCCAAGTGCTATCGAAATACTCGCCGTATGGCAATGGTGCGGGGGTGCAGTTGGTCAGCACATGGCGCAGTACGCTGGTGAAGGTGTCGGTGCAATAGGCCGTCAGGCGCAGGGTATAGTGCGAGTTGGGCTGCAGGCCGCTCAGTGTGTAGGTGGTATCGCCCCATAGCAGGCCGCTGCTCAGCCAGGCAGTGTCGCCGTCGGTCAGCGCCGCCACCGTCCACGAGGTGTCCTGATAGCCGGGCGACCAGCTCAGCCCTATGGCCGTGGCTCCCACCGAGTCGATGTGTAGCGTGGGCGGCGGACAAGTGCCGGGGGACGAAGGCGCGGGCTGCGTGTGCAGCCGCATCACGTTGCGGTAGTGCACCAGCGAGGTGCTGTGGTTGGGCGTGAGGTAGGCTAGGGGTGTGGCGGCATAGCGCGACATGTCCTGCCGGAAACTGCAGTAGAACTGCCCACCGCTGTACATCCAGCCGCTGAAGGGGCTGTCGAAGGCCACCACCAGGTTGCCCAAGCCGTTGTAATAGAAGGGTGTGTCGAAGTCGTAGTGGTTCCATCCCGTGGTGCACACCAGCGAGTCGACCATCACTTGGCTGAAGTTGAGTCCGAAGGGCACCATGCCGCCCTGCAGTTTGTCGGCGTAGGTATTGGCCAGATAGAGTGTCGTGCCGGGGCGTCCGTTGGCATCCGCCGAACCGCAGTAGAGGTCAATGCCAGTAATCATGGCTGCCCCGCCCAGCTCGCTGTGCAATACCAACTGCTGCGTGTAGCTGCTGCTGTAAGGGTCGTAGGGCAGGTGGTTGTAGCTGCTTAGGTCCATGTTGGACGTGTCGCCTACCAGGATGATGCCCGCTCCGGGGCTCTGAGCTCTGGCCGTCCATGGCATGGCCGCCATGACCATAAAAAAAAGGAGGGTGTACTTTTTCATTTGATGGAGGTTTAGTGTTTATGAATGGTTGTTTCTTTTTGCATGTTTGACACTACTTTTTCAGTTTTGCTGCAACGAGGCTTATTGTTCAACGGTGGGTTGTTCCCACCGTTGGGTGTGGCCGTTTTATAGCATGTTTATTCTCATGTGTTTCTGAGCGTGATTTTTTTGTTGAAAAATCGTTTTTTCGAAATAGTGTTTTCCGTATGGAAGACCCTTTTACGCCTAATAGAGCCACAACTGCCCGAAAAGTCACCCTAAACACCCTATTATTTAACAACATTTAACTAAAAGTTATCAATTTTGGGGTCTCTCAGACCGATACATTTTTGGTTGAAATAGTGCATGCGTAGCTTAATTGTTGGTCTCCCATGCCAAGCCATCAGACGCTATGTAGGGCATGGCAAAGAGGGTGGCAATTGCGTGTCGGAGATGCGCCACAGTGTTGGATAACAGACTATAGCCTGATGCCTATACGCCATGGCAGAGATTGTGCCGTGCTTCGCTCGAAACGAAGTCTCGTGTGGGGTAAATAGGGTTGCTTGTTTCTGGCACAATACGCTTTCGCAGCGTTATCTTTAGTAGGGCAGTTGTATAGTTCTTTGATAGGGCTAATCAAAGAACGAAAGAGCAACTACGGAGCATCTATAGAGCAACGGCCGAAGGCTTTTTGGCAGCCGAGAGCCGTGCCAATCGCGGCAGAGCAGTGCGAGCGGGTGCAAAAAAGGCGGCCGGCACGAAGCTGTCAGCCAAAAAGAAAAATCGAACCATTTTTAATGCGTCATTTGTACTACTTTGTGGAATATGTATAGGTATTGCAGTTTTCTCTCTGTTTTGTTGGAAGGGAGCAATGTGGGCGGGTGTGAGTTTGTGATAATAAATTTTTTTGTCTATTTGCGATTATTATTGTATCTTTACAAATTATTCTGTGCCGTATTTTTCGGCGCAAAGTATTTGTATTCAATGAGATAAATAAGTACGATATTATGCATAAATCAGAAAACTCGTTAGTTGAAGGCCTTGAGAGGCTGGGTTTGATAGCCTCCCGTATACGTAAAAATGATGGTGCGGTTCCACAGATAGAGATTGACATTATCTTGGAGGAGTTGCGTAATCTGTATATGGTGGCGCTGCAAATTGAGAAGGACAATCCTCCCCAGTCGGTACCCGACGTGTTGGAGCTTGATCTTTCGGCCGCCCGTCAGAAAGCCGAGGAGGAGCAGCGCCAGGCCGAGGAGGCCGCCGCAAGACGTGCCGCGGAGGAGAAGCGCCAGGCCGAAGAGGCCGCCGCGAGACGTGCTGCGGAGGAGAAGCGCCAGGCCGAGGAGGCTGCCGCAAGACGTGCTGCGGAGGAGAAGCGCCAAGCCGAAGAGGCTGCCGCGAGACGTGCTGCGGAGGAGAAGCGCCAGGCCGAGGAGGCTGCCGCAAGACGTGCTGCGGAGGAGAAGCGCCAAGCCGAAGAGGCCGCCGCGAAACGTGCTGCGGAGGAGAAGCGCCAGGCCGAAGAGGCTGCCGCAAGACGTGCTGCG
>CAMUZR010000013.1 GCA_947165255.1 uncultured Bacteroidales bacterium | reverse complement strand
ACAAGCTAATCAGTTTAACCAGCAAAAATCTGTCAAGCGATTTCAGGAAAACACAGCTCCCACGCCTTACGTCCACTAATTAATTTGCATTTAGTTTGTATTTAGTTTGCATTTAGTTTATCATTGATAAATGAAATGCAAATGAAATATAAGCCAAATGCAAAAGAAATGGTGTACAAACGGCGTGGGAATCAAACGTACAGGGGAGGGGCGCATCGCCGTCTGTTGGGATGCTCTTTTTTTGCACTTTTGACGGTAGAAAGAATTTTTTAATATTTCGGATAAAATTTCCTTAATAAATAAAAAAAAAGTTGTATCTTTGCAGGAAAATAAAACCCCGACAGACCTGCTTTTTAGCATGGGACTGACGGTGGCTTTGCCGTGGGTGACAGTGGGTTACGGGGTGATTACCTTTCATTCCAACCAGCAGGTTTCCACTTCGGTTTTAATCAATGAGTACGCTTTTGAGTTGATGAAAATAACGGTTGCAGGTACAGGCTATGTGGGTCTGAGTATTGCCACTCTTTTGGCCCAGCATAATGAGGTGACGGCTGTCGACATCGTTCAGGAACGTGTCGACATGGTCAACCAACGCAAAAGCCCTATCCAGGACGATTTTATTGAGGCTTTTCTTGCCGGCTACCACGCCGAGACAGAAGAGGATATTCGCAATTGGCGTAGAGGGAATACCGATGGGCTGAAGCCTCTCAAACTCAGCCTTGAGGCCACAACCGATTGGCAGAGGGGGTACCGCGATGCCGAATATGTGGTCATTGCTGCTCCCACCAACTACGACAGTGTGAAGAATTTCTTTGACACTTCTGCCGTTGAGGACGTTATCCAGAAGGTGATGGAGATGAACCCTACTGCCGTCATGGTCATCAAGAGTACCATCCCGGTCGGTTACACGGAAAATGTACGTGCCAAGTTCCACTCCGACAATATTTTCTTTGCTCCGGAATTCCTTCGCGAGAGTAAGGCACTATATGATAATCTTTACCCAAGCCGAATCATCGTTGGCTACCATAAGGGCGATGAGCGGTTGGAGGAGCGGGCACATACCTTTGCCGAGCTGATCCACCAAGGTGCCATCGCTCCCTCGCACGATTCGTCGTTGAAGGGCTTTGACCACATTCCCATTCTCTTTATGGGCTCCACAGAGGCCGAAGCGGTGAAACTTTTTGCTAATACGTACCTGGCGCTTAGGGTCAGCTATTTTAATGAGTTGGACACTTATGCCGAGCTCAAAGGCTTGGACACGCACCAGATTATCGACGGCGTCTGTCTCGACCCCCGCATAGGCACTCATTATAATAATCCCTCTTTCGGCTACGGCGGCTACTGCCTGCCCAAAGATACGAAACAGTTGCTTGCCAATTATGCCGATGTGCCTCAGGAGTTGGTCCGGGCCATTGTGGAGAGCAATAAGACCCGCAAGGATTTCATAGCCGACCAGGTACTTCGTAAGGCTGGGTATTATACTTATTATCACGACAATAACAGTTGGAATCAGTCGCAAGAGCACGATTGTGTGATTGGCGTCTATCGGCTCACGATGAAGAGCAATAGCGACAATTTCCGTCAAAGCAGCATCCAGGGCGTGATGAAAAGAGTGAAGGCCAAAGGCGCAAAGGTGATTATTTACGAACCTACCCTGCCCGACGGCAGCACTTTCTTCGGCAGTTTAATCGTCAACGATTTAGATAAGTTTAAGCAGGAATCCGAAGCCATCATCGCCAACCGCTACGACCCCTGTCTCGACGACGTGAAAGACAAAGTCTACACTAGGGATATTTTCAAGCGGGATTGACGTCAGGTTCGTTTTTGATGAGTGTAAATCGCTCGCATGTTATTCATGACTGGTTTTTTCAACTGACTCGAAGGGGCTGACTTTCAATAACCCCACAATTGGAACGCAGTGTGGGGAGGCCGAAACCTCAACTATTCTGCGTTTCGGAGAAACACGCTCTCCACTCTGTATTGCATAAATCAGCCATTTTCAACAGAATCCTTCTATGAAGATTCGATTTATCTTACTTCTTTGTGCACTCTCGCTGCTGGCCGCTTGTCATAGCAGTCAGGAGTTGGCGTATTTTAGTGATGCCGAACGCGATAGTGTTCAGGCCGTTTTGAGTACGTACAACACTACAATCCATCCTGGTGACCAGCTGTATATTTATGTTTACAGCCAGGCACCAGAAATAGCAGTTCCTTTTAATCAGGAGACCCATTCTATCGCTGCGGAAATCACCCATTTGAATTCTGTTGGAGGGGCAAATCGAAACAATAAAATGTCTGAGACCTTTCAACAAAGCAATTTTTCTCAGATTCCAGGTTATTTGGTTGATGAAGCGGGAACCATTGTTTTTCCGATATTGGGAAAGATGGTGGTGGCAGGCCTTACGCAAGACAGCCTGTCTCGTAGAATCCAGAATATGTTGATAGACGGAGGTTACATAAACGACCCAGTCGTCACAGTCACCCCAATGAATTTCCGTGTCACGGTCATTGGCGAGGTGTCTAGGCCTCAGGAACTCCATATCACAGGGGACCGCCTCACCATACTGGAAGCCATTGCCATGTGTGGCGATTTGACCATCGATGGCAAACGCGAGAACGTCACCGTCATGCGCGAGAAGAACGGGGTCGCCACGCCCATCAATATAGACCTGACCAAGAAGACCCTCTTCGACTCAGAAGTCTACTATCTCCAATCCAATGACGTAGTCTATGTCGAACCCACGGATGTTAAGAAACGCCGCATGCGCCGCGACGAGAACTGGCCGAAATATGTCACTTCTACAATATCAATTGCTGTAACGTTGAGACATATTTATCGACTTTGGCTCAGAGCAGCTAATAAAATCTAAATTAAAATCATCCTTTCTTATTTACCATACATTATGAAGATAACAGTTGCAGGTACCGGTTATGTCGGTTTAAGTATAGCCACTTTGTTGGCTCAGCACAATGAGGTCACATCTGTTGACATAGTGAAAGATCGCGTTGATATGGTTAATAACGGGCAGAGTCCCATCCAGGATGACTATATCGAGGCCTATTTGGCAGGTTATAAAGCCGAGACAGACGATGATATTAAGAATTGGCGTGCTGGAAATACTGCTACACTTAAAACTATTACATTGAATTTTCATGCCACCCTTGACTGGCAGATAGGGTACAGGGATGCTGAGTTTGTTGTCATAGCTGCTCCGACCAACTACGATACGCATAAGAACTTCTTTGATACATCCGCAGTAGAGGATGTGATTGACAAGGTGCTGCAGGTCAACCCCAATGCTGTGATGGTCATCAAAAGCACCATTCCGGTGGGGTATACTCGCAGTCTGTATGTCCGCTATGCGAATAAAGGGGTGAATCAATTCAATCTTCTGTTTGCGCCAGAGTTTCTGCGTGAGAGCAAAGCCCTATATGATAATCTTTACCCCAGTCGAATTATTGTAGGTTGCCCCAAGATTATTGATAGACCTGAATTTGCAGAGGAAAACGAGGCAATCTTGAAAGTGACAGATGTAGACTACTTACAGCAAAAAGCGCATGAGCTATCGGATTTATTAAAAGAAGCAGCTATAGGCCCCAGCAAGGACTCTGATTATTGGAAGTCTTGTGACATGGCAGATAAGAAAGCCCATCAAGATGCTATACCAAGACTTTTTATGGGTATGAAAGAAGCTGAGGCCGTGAAACTTTTTGCCAACACCTATCTGGCGTTACGTGTCAGCTATTTTAATGAATTGGATACATACGCAGAGATGAAGGGCTTAGACACTATGTCCATTATCAATGGCATCGGCCTGGACCCTCGTATTGGCACCCATTACAACAACCCCAGTTTCGGCTATGGTGGCTATTGCCTCCCTAAGGACACAAAACAGCTGTTAGCCAATTATGAAGATGTTCCACAGAACATGATATCCGCTATTGTAGAGAGCAACAAGACACGGAAGGATTATATTGCAGATTCTGTGCTGAAGAAGGCTGGTTATTACGAGGCTAGTAGCAGTTATGATGCTAATAAAGAGCAGAAATGTGTAATCGGTGTGTACCGTCTCACGATGAAGAGTAATTCCGACAACTTCCGCCAAAGTGCCATTCAAGGCATCATGAAACGGATTAAGGCAAAGGGTGCCGAAGTTATCATCTATGAGCCCACCCTCCCCGATGGCGACACCTTCTTCGGCAGCCGTGTAGTAAACGACCTTGCTAAATTCAAACAGCAGAGCCAAGCCATCATCGCCAACCGGTACGATGCATGCCTTGACGATGTTCAGGAGCGAGTCTATACAAGAGATTTGTTCAGAAGAGACTGAGGAGTTTGTACGGTAATGATTATCTCTTGTTTTCAACAGTAATTTCTGAAACGGGCGGGAATTGTAGCTGTAAGTTTTTAGTGACTATTGATGTTTTAAAGAATGAACAAAAGTGTTTTTTGTGATGATCATATGTCTTTATTTATCACCATGCTCGAATTCGTCCGAGCAGCTGTGTTAATGAGAAATCCAGTTATCCCTCGGGGTGTGGCTATCGACTGGGATAAGTTAATGGATTTGTCTTCAGAACAAGGCCTTTTGGCTTGGGTATGGGATGGTGTGAGCAAGTTGCCGTTAGAGGAGCAACCACCGAGACAGCAACGCATCAATTGGGGATTATCTGTTCAAGAAATAACAGATGCATATGAGCATCAGAAGTCTGTACTAAAAGAAATAGTAAAGATTTGTGAACAGAATGATATCCGTGTGTTGTTATTAAAAGGGATTTGTTTGTCTGAAATGTATCCGAAACCTGAGTTAAGGCCTTCAGGTGATATTGATTTTTATCTCTTTGGAAGTTATCAAAAAGGGAACGAACTATTGTCTGGAGGGAGATATGAAGAAACAGCAAAACGCGCAGGATTTAATTATAAAGGAGTACACCTTGAGAACCATAATTTGTTTTTAACACCAGACACTGCAATAAATATCAAAGTTGACTCATTCTTAAAAGAGAATTGTCATAAATCATTCTCAACTCCTAATGGTTATTTTGTTTTTGATCCCATAAATGAATTGGTTTTCCAAGCCATGCATATTGTAGCCCATTTAAAAGACTTTAATAACGGACCATCGCTTAGAATGATTATTGATTTCGGTATTACTTTACGCCATTATAGTCAATCAATAGTGCCTAACCAGTTGAAAAGTCAGCTATCACGATTGAATATACTACCTTTATTTTGTTTGTTTATGTATACGTCAGAGAGAATACTTGGGACAAAATATAGTGAATTTCATTGGGTTGGTATTCCTTCAAAGTGTGTTTCAGCAGTGTTGCAGTTGGCGTTAATGCGAGAAGTTAATGCTACTCCAATCAGCGAAAAGCCGTTTGCCGATAGAATCTGTATTTATTTTAGGCGTAGTTCCTCAATGAAAAAATTGTGGAAATATCTACCAATATCTAAATGGCGTTATCTTCAAATTATTATAAGGATTGAAACCAGTTCCATCATTCGATCTTTTAGGGGCATTATTAGTAAGAAGTAGTAATCTTCTAGTTCTTATATAATGTTTGCTATAGTTCCATTTATTACTGATTTTTTTACAAAACAGGTTTTGAAGGGTGCAGAGGGACAGCAAGGCAAGAATCCTCAAACAATGCCTATGTCGCAAAGTTGAGGATATTCGCAGTCTTATCGCGAAGCGATTCACCTTTGTGTTCTTAAACGTTGTTCATACAAGTTAATTGATGAGGTATTTTATGAAACGTCACTGAAAGAGGGCACAAAAGCCTTGAGTTTGTTGTGGTATGCGTTCAAGTACTATATGAGTAAGATTCCTTTCGCAGATTCCCCCTTTTCTGCATAGGCCGAAGACCATCACGTTTCGAGAATTTCCTGTAAGAGCTGTCCTCGACGCTGCAGAGTGTTGACTTTGTGGAAATATGGCCACCGAGAACCAAGTATAGAGTATCGGTAGTGCATTTCCACAACTTGGCCGCCTTGCTGTTAACATTGCCCCTGCGGTATATGACACACGGACAGCACACCATTTGTCAGACAGTCTCCTTTTGTGATTCCTGCCCCCCCGTGCCGACAGCCCCAAGTCCCACCTCTCCAGATGAAAATATGTCGGCTTACCCTTGTAGGAGACACCGTGGGGAAGGTCTCATCAGCCTCGACTGCCCCATCCAATCCGCATCCAGCTTCCTTTTCGACATCGCTTCCAATAGCTTAAGCCTCCTCGTGATAGCTGTCTTGTGCTAGATGCCGCACCGCGTGGCACTTTTGTCAAGTATCATCCCCCTAGTCCAAGTTTTGGTGCCATTTGGACATAGGCTAGCGCGTCCCACTGAATATCGAGTTATTCTGTATCGAGAATGTCTTCCTGCAGTCTTTGCAGATAGACTCTTGGCAGCTGTTTTTCTGTCTGACGTTGCATTGTAAGTGTGTGCCACCGCATCTCGTGCACACACTCCCTAACGAAAATCGCCGCTTTGTAAGGTACTTCTCTATCTTAGAGCTTTTGAACCGTTTTTAGTTCCTAATCACATCACTTTTAAAATTACCCGTCTTTCTTCATAAGTTATGTAGACAAAATTGTTTCGCTCCAGTATAAAGTATGACTGATTTAGCCTACCTTTCTCATTGTCGTGACCCTTTGAGACCTTGAGGTGTAATATTATTGACCTCACATTATGTTCCTTGTGTGGGATGATTGTTATTCAATTTCGTTTAAGTAACGGGAAAAATCAGTCCATCTTTAAACTAGATCCAATTTTTTTAATAGATATGGTTCGAAGTGTGATTAAATATTTATTTTATAATGTTCTACCACAGAAAACGGTTATCTCATATTTGTACAATAAAAGTTTAGGAAGAGATATTAATTGGAAAGACCCACAAGATTTAAATGAAAAAATCAACTGGTTAAAACTACATTCAGATATGAGTGTATGGGCTGGATTAGCGGACAAGCACCTCGTTAGGAATTATGTGAAAGAACGAGGTTTGGGTGGCATCTTGTTAGAAGAGTATGGCTTTTGGGAAAATGCAAATCTCATTGATTTTGAGAGTTTACCCAACCATTTTGTACTAAAAACTAATCACGGTTGCGGAACCGCAATTGTGGTTCGGGACAAGAGCAATTTCGACCTTGAAAAAGCACGAAAACAGCTTAACAAATGGTTGGATCATAAATATGGTATATATCAAGGTGAAAGACATTATTCTTTGATAAAACCGGTGGTCGTTGCAGTGCAATTATTGTCGAACGATTCGAGTCAATCTACTTCAATCATTGATTACAAGGTTTGGTGTTTCAACGGCAGACCATATTGTATTTGTGTTTGTACTGATAGGGAAATTGGGAATACACTACATTTGGGTTTTTACGACCTCAACTGGAACTGGTTGCAAGATTGGACGGATGGCCCTCATATAAACGATATGGTGGTTGTCGACAAACCTGTATGCCTTGACGAAATGTTGAAATCTGCTGCTATTTTAGCCAAAGGACTACCACAAGTTAGGGTCGATTTTTATGTGTCTGGTGGTAAATTGTATTTCGGAGAAATGACTCTTACTTCTTTGGGTGGATATATGAATTATATCAAACCGAAATATTTGTTAGAAATGGGAGAACAAATAGATCTTAATTATGGAAAGTAAAGTAGGTCTATCAAAAAAAGGTTTAGGCACAGGTTCAAGATCAAGAATATGAAATTTTCAAAATCATTCCATGTTTGAATCCGGCAGGATGGTCAAATTGCAGACGAGGCAATAGTGTATATGACGCTACGGCAAATCCTCCACATTATCATGTGTTAAATCGAGCTGAGTCTATGGAAGCCCCAGAGGCTGTTGCGTATTTGAATTTTATGGAGGCTAATAAGGATGCATTCATTCTTATTGATAACCATGGAACCCAAGGTCATTACATGTACCTTCCGAAGAATTATAATGTTCCCATTGCAGATATGGTGAATCTAATGGCCACAAAATTGTCAAGTGCCTTAACTAATGAATGGTATTTGTTCTATAATAGTATAGTGAATGGTTATGGCTCCACTTATGCCCCCTTCTGTGTGGCGAGGACAATATTAAGTCCGCAAAGTGATGGTAATTTTTCAACACGCGCTTATTATATGGGATTGAACTATATAAATACAGAAACTCCAGATAACCTTGATCAAGGCGGTATTATTAGTGTTAATGATTTGAGATGCTGTAAATTAACCAAAGATTTAATTATAAATATTATGCAGATGATATGCCCATTGCCTTCTTTAGGAGGACGGCAATGACTTAATGAAAAAATAATACTGTTGTTCGTTTGTTTGTGGATGATAACTATTGTGATACTCTATTTAGATAAATGGCGGATAATTTAAAACAAAAAGCAGCATCTGGCGTAGCTTGGACTTCTATTCAGAAATTCGCTGGAATGGGAATATCTTTTATTTCGGGTATTATCCTTGCCAGATTGCTAACCCCATACGATTATGGTTGTATAGGGATGTTATCTATCTTCATGGTGTTGGCTAATACATTTATTGATGGTGGCTTCGGTTCGGCATTGATTCAAAAAAAACAACCAACCCAAACCGACTATACTACTATTTTTTATTGGAATATTGGAATGTCGGCAGTGATGTATGTGATTCTGTTTTTCAGCGCACCTGCTATTGCCAGGTTTTATAAAATCCCAACGCTTTCTTCGGTTTTGAGGGTTCAAGGAATAGTCTTGTTTATTAACGCTTTTAATTTAGTACAAAACAACCAACTCAGAAAAAAACTTCAATTTAAAGCCATTTCAATAGTTACTTTAATAACATCGATTGTTTCGTTGACAGTAACAATTTGGATGGCATACAATGGTTTTGGTGTGTGGTCTTTAGTGGTTTCAAATATTCTTACTTCATTCATCCCTACAGTTGTGTTTTGGTTTTATCTAAAATGGCGTCCATCATTTGAGTTTTCCAAACAATCATTCAAAGAATTGTTTGAATTTGGTGTTTTTATGTTTCTTTCAAATTTTGTTAATGAGTTAGGGGCGAAAATCTCACATTTGTTTATAGGTAAAGTGTTTAGCCCGGTAACTTTGGGCTATTATACAAAGGCGACCTCAACTGAAAACCTTGCGTCAACGAGTATTTCTTCTGTCATGGCACAAGTTACATATCCTCTATATGCAGAGGCTCAAGATAATAAGATTTTATTGGGTAATATGATAAAACGATTGACAACAACTATTGCATATCTTTCATTCCCATTAATGTTTATTCTTATTTTGACGGCAAAGCCTATTTTTCTATTGTTATACTCTGATCGGTGGCTGGTGAGTGTACCCTATTTTCAATTTTTATGTGTAGCAGGTATAGCAGTTTGTCTTCAGTCGGTTAACACCCAGACATTAGCTGCTATTGGAAAAAGCAAAGTCATGTTTTGGTGGACATTGGTAAAACGTACATTGGGTTCAACTCTTGTTCTCGGTGGATTATTTCTTTGGGGTATGAAAGGATTGTTAATCGGAGTGGTTCTATATACATGGCTCTGCTATTTTGTTAATATAGGATTAGTTTCTAAACATATCGGCTACCATTGGTCAAAGCAGTTATTACATCTGATGCCTATGGGTCTAACGTGTGTGATAGTTTCCGTTATTTGCTATTTTGGGGTAGGGTTCTTACATCTGGAAAACATCTATATGGATGGTTTGGTTAAAGGTGTTTTATTTGTTTTGCTATATTTGGGTTGGTCTTTTATTTTTAAACCAGAGTCATTCACTTATACATTAAGCATAATCCCATCGAAGTTTAGGTTTTGGGAAAAATATAAAAAAAATAGTTATGAATAACTACAAAGAAAAGAAAATCATGGTTGTATGTGGAGGTTTTTCATCTGAACGTGAAATATCTCTTCGTAGTGGCAATGCTGTTTATAATGCCTTGCTAAAAAAAGGGTATGCTAACACTATGCTTTTTGACCTTAATCGAGAGAATGCTGGACAAATCATAGAGATAAGACCGGACATTGTTTTCATTGCCCTTCATGGAAAAGGCGGAGAAGATGGTTGTATTCAAGGTCTTCTTGAGCTGGCTGGCATACCATATACAGGTCCCGGAGTTGGTGCCAGTGCTGTTTGCATGAATAAGATCTTTACAAAGCAAGTACTCAACGATGCTGGATTACCGACGGCTATATTCTTTGTCTTAAGAAAAGAAGAATGTAAAGACTATGAAGAGAAGTCTCGTTTTCTTATTGACAAGATTGGTCTTCCAATGGTGTTGAAGTCACCTTGCCAAGGTTCAAGTATTGGGGTTGTGATTGTGAAAGATGCAAACGAAATTGTTTCTGCCATGCAGGAAGTGTTTAAATACGGTGATCATTTGTTGGCCGAACAATTTGTTGATGGAACAGAAATCACTTTGCCAATAATGGGGAATAAAGAACTATCGGTGTTGCCTGTGATTGAAATCACTTCAGAACGCGATTTTTATGATTACACCTCAAAATACACACCGGGCTTGTGCCATCATATTATCCCAGCTTGTATTGATGCCAAAACCGAGAAACAGGTGATTGAAATAGGAAAGGAGGCATACCATATTCTTAACTGCTGTGGATTGGCTCGAATTGATTTCATTGTTGATAAGGTTCATGGTCCCATGATAATCGAAGTTAACACATCGCCAGGAATGACTGACATGAGCCTGTTCCCTGATGCGGCACGTTTTGTTGGGATATCTTACGAAGAACTGGTCGAGAAGATTTTAATATATGGGTTTGATACCCGTCGTGATTTAACTGACTAAATTTGGGAATATGATAACTTTCATTGAAAAATTAAAGATAATAAGGAGGAGTCGAAACAAAATATCAGAGTATATTTCTGCATATGGGAAGAAATGTTATCCAAACCGAAATGCACTGTTTCTTTATCTTAAAATAATACGGTCTTATTTGTTTGAGGATTGTTTATTTGTAGAGTTTTTCTGGTATCATTGGCAAAGTAGAACAAGGACGGAAGGCAAGTCCTTTGTCTATGCAATGGAAAGAGAAAAACTATTATCACATATCAACCCTAGTAATTGTATGACAATTCTAACGAATAAATGGGAAACTTATAAGTACTTTGAACCGTACTATAAAAGAAAAGTATGGTTAAATGGGAAAGGGTTGATACTGAGTGAATTATCAAAATCTAGAAAAGATGGTGGTGTTTGTTTGTTTTTTAAACCATTAGATAAAAATTGTGGCAGGGGAATTAAATCGTTTGTTGTATATTCGGAAGATGATATTAAACGGATTGGAGAAGAGTATAGTGGAAATTATATAGTTGAAGAATTAGTGGTTCAACATCCTTTGGTGGGTAATCTACATCCAGAGAGTGTAAATACGTTAAGAATAAACACGTGTTTGCTGTCGGACAATAGTGTTTTTGTATTTGCTCCTGTTTTACGCATTGGTTGTGGGGGTGCTGTTGTAGATAATGCTGGAGCGGGTGGAATAATAGCCGCGTTAGATAAAAATACAGGAAAGGTTTTAGCTTGTGGTGATGAAAGATGTAATACTTATGTTTCACATCCTAATACGGGTATTCCATTAGTTGGGTATCAAATACCTGAATATGAAGCAGCTGTTATTTTAGTGAAAGAATTGGCTCTGAAATTACCAGAATTAAAACTCATTGGTTGGGATTTAGCTTATACCAATGACGGATGGGTATTAATCGAAGCCAATGGTAATCCTAATTTTTTGTGGCAGATAGCTACAAAAAAAGGTATTAGAGATGATTTCGAAATGATAAAGAAAAAAGTACAGTAAATGATACGAATAGGGAAACCAATAATAGAGAAAGAAGATGGTATTACCACTTTCAAAGCATTTATTAATAACGATGTTGAGGGGCGAAATGAATGGCTTTGGTATACTACCGATGAGAAGTGGGGGGATTATTTTTGTCCTGAGGTGGCGGATGCGTTTGTCCTTCCAATGATTCTTCGCGCTGTTAAGACCTATCAAAATATCGTTGTTGAATCGTCAATTTCGGAAAAATTATTCTACAATTTGAATGACTCCGTCCTTTATGCGGTAACAAAAGCCTATGAGAAAAAGTATGGGAAACAAACTGGTGAAGTGGTGAAAATAGAGTGCAATAGCCTTGTTTCTACAAATTATAAACCAATGGCAATAGGAACGGGGTGTTCGTTAGGTGTAGATAGTTTTGCAGTGTTGAAACATCATTTATTAAGTGATGATTGCCCCCCTTCTTATAGAATTACGCATCTTACATTGTTTAATGCCGGAGCTTTTGGGTCACGAGATGTTGAGGGCGCAAGAAAGTCATTTCAAAAGGAGGTGGAAAAAACCAGATTGTTTGCCAATTCTATTGGTATTCCATTTGTATGGGTAGATTCTAATACAAGGTCGTTTTTTCCCGAATTAAGCTTTGATTGGTGCCATACCTATTTAAATATGGGAATAGTGTTGTCAATGCAGAAGTTGTGGAAGAAATATTTGTATGCATCTGGGTATTCATTAGATAATATCAGTTTTGATATAGATTATTGTGCTAAATACGAACCATATCTTTTGCCTCATATATCAACGGAAAGTACAGAATTGATTTCGGCTTCAATGAATATGAGACGCTCTGATAAAGTTAAGTATATTTCGGAAGATAGGTTGGTTCAAGAGAGACTCTATGTTTGTTTAAAAGAGCAACAGGCCAATAATCCAAACATCAAAAATAAGTATCAAGGTAGTTATCTTAATTGTGGGCATTGCAAGAAATGTTTGAGAACGATGCTTCAATTAGAAATATTAGGTAAATTGGATTTGTTTAAAGACATTTTCGATTTGTCTGACTGGGATAAAGAAAGAGAACAGTATATAGCAGACGTGATTATTGGAAGTAAGAATAATTTGATGTTAGCAAATTTGTATGATTCAATGTTGGAACACAATTATCCAATACCTTCAAAGTCGTTACAATATGTAAAAAAAAGAAGATTTCATAACAGAATCAATTATGTTTTAAAACGGATAGGACTTAAGTAGAATGGAAGTTCACGTAAATCAAATTGAAAAACGTTCTTGGGTAGAGGTCGATTTGTCACAAATAAAGTCTAATTATTTGTTATACAAGAAAGCCTTGAAGCGTGATGTCTCTATAATGGCTGTTATCAAAGCTGACGCATACGGACATGGAGATGTTCAGGTGGCAAGAGTGCTGTCCGATTTGGGGTGTAATCTATTTGCTGTTTCGAACATCGATGAAGCAGTAGGACTGCGAGAGGCTGGTATTAAAGGTGAGATTCTTATTTTGGGATATTCGTCGCCATACTATGCAAAGACTCTGTATGATTTAGACCTTACGCAAGCTCTGGTTTCAGAGGAATATGCTGAGCAATTGGCAAACACTGGATTTAGAATTAAGTGTCAGTTTGCCGTTGACACGGGTATGAATCGTATTGGCATTGACGGAGATAATCTCCAAGAATGTGAACGAATTATACGAGCATTTGTAAAAAGGTTGAACATAAATGGATTGTTCACACACCTTTGTGTTGCTGATAGTTTGAAATCAACCGACAGGGATTTCACCCTTTCACAATTGAATAAGTTTCATTCTTTGGCTGAAAAGTTGTCGGATTTGAAATTACCTTATATTCATTGTTGCAATTCCGCAGCAGGTATACAATATTTGGATGAGTCTACTTTTTTTGACAAGATTGGATCGATTGTTAGACTTGGTATAGTTCTTTATGGAATGAAACCTAGCGATGAAATACAGATACCTAATGGAATAAGACCTGCACTGCAATGGAAATCTGTGATTTCAATGGTGAAACGAGTCCATGCAGGTGAAACAATAGGATATGGCAGAACTTATAGAGTGGAGAAAGATTCAATAATTGCCACAGTTGCTACAGGATATGCAGACGGGTTGAGTCGTACTTTGTCTAATAGAGGTTTCGTTTTAATTAACGGACATAAGGCACCAATTGTGGGAAACATCTGTATGGATCAGACGTTGGTGGATGTGACCGATATTCCAAATGTTAAAACAGGTATGCATGCAATCATTTTGGGGACCAGCGGCGATTATAGTTTTTTGGCTGACGATATGGCCACTTCTTTGGGAACAATCGGATATGAGGTCTTGTGCGATATTTCAAAAAGGGTACAGCGCTTTTATATCTCATCTCATTTTTTTTGTGAATTATAATAAATTTGAAAATTATGATAAAAGACTTTGGCAAATGGGCATATTATAAAGTGTCAAATCTATTAATAATTAAATGGATTAAAAATCCACAAAGATGCAAAAACGTTAATTTCTTTTTTCATTATTTGAAAAAGCAAGGATGTGAAGTGGAATTAAACAAAAAAGCAAAATGTAATAGGTTTCGTTTTATTTCTGAAATCTGTACATTTGATTCGATGTACCAATCTGATAATATTTTTGCTGTTAAAAAAAACAATATGTCGTTGATATCTAATGAAAAGAATGCAAGAGAAGCTACTGCAAAAGGTGCCGTATGTTTAATAACAAATAAAAATTATTCAGACTATCCTTGCTTGGTTTCTAATAATCCTTTAGATATATATGCTAAGGTTTGTAGATATTATAGAGATATTACAGATAAGGTTAGTGTTGTCGCGATTACAGGGAGTATTGGAAAATCTACAACAAAAAACATGATGGGAGAAGTGTATAAAACGACATATAGAACAACATATACCCAGGCAAATGGAAACACAAGAATGTTTGTTGGCCATGCAGTTCAGCGAATTCCCGATGACGCAGAACGGATGTTGCAAGAGGTACATGAGGCAAATCTAAATGAGACGAGATACATATCTGAAATTCTGCATCCAGATATACTATGTATTACACCAATTGATAGTTCTCATCTCAGTAGAGTTGGGAGTACAGAAAAGATTGAGGAGGAAATTTGTTCCATTACGGAATTTATGCCTATAAATGGCAAGGTTGTTGTGAATATTGATGAATTCAATAGATTTGAGTTGCTTAACGGAAGAAAAGTAATATCTATATCAGAAAAGAATAGAGATGCTGATTTTTCATTATGTGATGTTGTGTCCACCAATCAAGGTTTATCTTTTTTTGTGTTTTCAAAGCAAACAAACACCTCGTATAAAATAATCCTTAATAATATTTTCGCCCCACATAATGCAATATGTGCTTTGTATGCATTTGCAACAGGTTTTTGTGATGGAATCCCACCTGAAAAAATTGTCGAAGGACTTTGTCGATATAAAACGAAGGGTGTTCGACAAAATGTAATTCATACGCCCGATAATATTTTGGTTTATGCAGACTGCTATAATGCAGTTGGAAGGAGTATGAAATCTGCTATTGATGGTGCTGATATAATTACCGTTTCGGGGAAAAGAATAGCTGTGTTAGGAGACATTAAGGAAATTGGCGAATTTACAGAAAAAATGCATAAGGACGTTGTTCGACACTTATTTGGCTCAAAATTTAACTACTTGATTACCTTGGGTGAAGAAATGGAGAAAGCAACAAGCGATTATTTGGAGAATAGTCATATTCAAATAATTAACTGTAACTCTTTAGAAGAAGTAACGAGCTTTTTAAAAAGCCTTGTAAAAAGTGGAGATTTGGTATTGTTTAAAGCTAGCCATTCAATGGAATTAGAAAAATGTATTGAAAAGCTATGGCCGGAAATATATGAGGAGACAGACTAACTTAAGGGGACTTCTATTAATTGCCTTGAAGAGGCAAACTCCCAATAACACCGCACGTAGTGTATGGATAATAAGCAACATAGAAAAAAGCGTCTCGGAGGGACGCACTCTTAAATTGAGTTTTTAGAAGTTGCCTTAATAAGTTAATGGAATTTTGAATAAAGAATTTAAAATGAATGAAAAGATAATTAAGAACATTGTAAAAAGATCTTTATTATATAAATCGTATTTTGAGTGGAACATTCTTAAACAACAGCGTTTGAGTATGTATTCCGAAGCTCAGAAAAGATTTTTGGAAGAGAAGCCATCGCACGGAAGCCTTGAGGATTACAAATCTGCACTTTATAAACACAGGGTTTCATACGATGAGTATATGCATCGCTATGATTTTTGGAGGTTAAATGAATCGGAACGTAATGAATTCATAGCCCATGAAACGATGGAAATGCTATATCGACAGATGGTAAAACCCGAAGTTCGGCAGATGTTTTGTGATAAGGTCCAGTTTTTGCAAGTTTACAAGAATTATATCCACCGTAAATGGTTGTATGTGAAGGATTCGAGCTTCGAGGATTTTTCAAGAATGTTGCAGAGGTATGACTGTATAGCAAAACCGTTAAACAAAAATTCTGGAGAAGGAATCTTTAAGATCAATCGGAATGATATTCATGATATAAATAGTCTGTTTTTACAATTAAAACAAGATTCTTATCTTGTGGAAGAATGCATTTATGCATGTGATGAAATAGCAGCTTTTCATCCACAGTCTCTGAATACGATTCGAGTTGTTACAATGTCAAACAATGGTCAAGTCAGGTTTATAGGTGCAATATTACGCATGGGCGCACATGGGAGTTGCGTTGACAACACCCATGCAGGGGGTATTTTTGCCAGCATTGACATTGAAACAGGCGTTATTGAAAGTGACGGGGTTGATACGGATGGGAACAGGTATGAAGTTCATCCTGATTCAAAAAAACAAATTAAAGGGTTCGTAATTCCTAAATGGGAAGAAATAAAGTCTCTTTGTGTTGAAGCAACTACTGTTTTTCCGAATATTTATTTCGCTGGTTGGGATTTATGTGTAACTAAAGACGGCCATGTCGAAATAATAGAAGGTAATTATGCACCTCATTTTGATGGAGGGATGCAAGTTCCCATGAAACGTGGTGCCAAAAGGAAAGTCAGTGATGCGTTAGTAGAATTGTTTCATAAAAAACCGCTGTTATGAGAATTGTCGCTGTCGGTGATATTATGCCTGGAGGCATTCTTGCTGGTGTTGACGAAGGTTATGTATCGCAAGAAGTTCTCTCCATACTTAAAAATGCAGATATAAGAGTGGGTACTTTGGAATCAGCAATTGGAGATGAGCCTATCTTTTACGAAGAGAAGATGAAGCGTCTGGCTGATGTTATCTATGCGAAAGATCGTGACCTAATCAAATTGAAGCATCTTTCCATTGACATTGTCAGTTTGGCAAACAACCATTTCTTTGACCTTGGCCCCAAAGGAGCCGAACATACGATTCAGTTATTAGATGAAATGGGTATAAAGCATATTGGTGCCGGTAGAAATCTTGAAGAAGCACAAAGGCCAGTCGTTGAAACCATAAAAGGAAAGAAAGTGGCGTTTTTGGCTTTTTGCGACTGGCGGAATGAAACTGTTGGTTGGTGCCCTTTTGCCACAGATTATCAAGCAGGGGTGAATCCAATGTATGATGATTATGTGGTTTCTGAAATAAAGAAATATAAGGCACAAAGTGATTATGTTGTGGTTATGCCTCATTGGGGAATAGAGCATACATGGGTTACAACGCCACAGGTCTATCGTCTCACAAAAAAGATGCTGAAAGCAGGTGCTGATTTGATACTTGGGAGTCACCCTCATCGCGTACAACCCATTGTAAACTATAAATGTGCTTCGGTGGCGTATAGCATGGGAAATTTTTTGTTCCCAGACAGGTTAATAACAAAACCTCGTTCTACTTATTATCCTGAGGGAATGTTAGATGTTTCTTCGTTGCCTATAACAGAAGGATATCCATATGTCGAACATGTGACATTAAAAAAATGGAAACCTTTGGCAAGAGTTGGGATGATAGCCTTTGCAGTGCTGAATAATAATGTTCAGCTGTCATATTCGTTGACAAAGGAAATGGATACTGGAGCCGTATCATTATATAATGATAGTCATATAGATGTTTTGTTGAAACGGAGAAGCTTTCTTTTACGTTATTTACCCTATTCTATTGTGTTTTATGCCGAGAAATATGGGAAAGCATTTTTAAGAAGGTTGGGGATGAAGAATAAGTTTTAAGTGTTGTTACTTTTTAGCATATGGGATTAAACATATTATCAAAACAAAGGTTGATTTGCCTTTATGGTCGGCTTGTTTTACGACCCAAAGGGCTTGTCAATTTGTTAAAGAATAAGGAGTTGTACCGTCATCCTTCGTATTTTTCTGAAAAGGAAGGCCTTCACAAGTCGCCCTCAAAAATCTTTTGGGAGCAAGTACGCCAAATTATTAAATATGGTTGCGCTAATGCATTCTATTTTCCATACGGATGCGATGTGAAATCGCTAAGCGAGTGTGACGAATATATTAACTACTTGTTTTTCAGAAATAGAAGGGAGTCACTTAACTTTTCTAACAAAGTGAACTGCACCTGTATCCTTCGCGATAAGATCCTGTTTAATATCTTCGCAAACGGGATAGGGATTTCCACCCCAGAAAACGAGCTCTATACCGTCAATGGGCAGCTCTTCGATTTCAAAACCAAGAAGCAACTGACAGTTGATGAATTGTGCCAAAACAACCACGACCTTTTCTGTAAATTGGTTGATGGGGAATGTGGAAATGGTGTATTTCAATTGCACATCCAACAAGGGAAAGTTTTTATCAATGGGAGTCCATCGACACGAGAAGAGTTGGAAAAGCATTTTAGGCAAGGCCGATACATTGCACAAACTGTAATCAAGCAGCATCCCTTGATGAGCCAACTACATCCCCAATCCATCAATAGTATGAGATTGATTACGGTAAGAAGCTTAAAGGAAAAAAACATCCACGTGTTCCCGTCCATATTGCGTATTGGAACTGGCAATAGTATCGTTGACAACACTTCACAAGGCGGACTTGCTGTAGGTGTCGATTTGAAAACAGGGCGACTTAAACAATATGGCTTTTACAAGCCACAGTTCGGGTTGAAAGTTGACATCCATCCCGACAGCCATATTAGATTTGACCAGTTTGTCATTCCTCATTTTAAAGAAGCCATAAGCCAGGCTGTTTACTTCCATTCTATGTTGCCTGGATTGCACTCTGTGGGCTGGGATATAGCAATTGGCCAAAACGGTCCTGTCTTCATCGAAGGCAACGACAATTGGGAAATCAACGGCCCGCAAATATGCAATGGCGGGTTAATGCAAGAATTTAAAGAATTGTTTTACAAATAAAAGTATTATATATGAACACAGTTGGTCTACCGATTTCTCATAAAGAGAATGAAAAAAGAAGGGCTTTAGTGCCTGCAGATATCCAACGTATCAAGCATCCGGAACAAATCCATATAGAGCAAGGCTATGGTGAAGTTCTTGGATATACAGACGAGGATTATGCCCAGCGAGGCGTGAAAGTTGTTTCTCGTGATGAGGTTTTGCGGAAAGACATCATTTGCGATCCTAAAATTGGGGATGCCGAATATCTTGATGTGTTGAACAGGCAAACCATCTTCGGTTGGGTGCATGCCGTGCAGAATCGTGACATCACAGACAAAATCATCTGTCATAGACTTACATCTTATGCTTGGGAAGATATGTATGAGGATGGGCGCCATTCATTCTGGCGAAATAATGAAATTGCAGGCGAGGCAGCTGTGTTCCATGCATATATGTGCCACGGTGTTTTCCCGTATAATACCAAGGCTGCTGTATTGGGGCGAGGCAATATAGCCCGAGGCGCCATCAAGACTTTGAATTATATGGGGGCATCGGTAATTCAATATGACCGCAAAACCGAGAAACTGTTCCGCAAGGAAATAGGAAACTATGACGTGGTTGTAAACGGTATATTGTGGGATACGACCCGAAAAGACCATATAATCTACCGCGAAGACCTGAAACGAATGAAGAAAAACGCGCTCATTATTGATGTGTCGTGCGACAGGAATGGAGGTATTGAAACTAGCGTTCCTACAACCATTGAGCACCCCACCTATCAAGTGGATGGGATCACCCATTATGTGGTGGACCACACACCGTCGTTGTTTTGGAAAACTGCAACGGAGAGCTTGAGTGCTGAGTTTGTCAAGTATATTGATAATCTCATCGAAGACAAAGCGAATGAAAGTCCCGTACTTTCGGCCTGTCACAACTTCGAGATGGGAGTCATTTTGGATGATAGAATCAACAAATTTCAAGGAAGGTAAGTCTGATAAATCCTTAGTACAGATGAATAATTATTTTGATATAATGTTCAAGGCGTTATTGACAATCATTTCGCCCACTTTGAATTCAAGATATTCTTACAAGAAGCGCTTTGGAAAAAAGTTGGATCTAAACAATCCAATTACCTCAAACGAGAAGATCTTGTGGCTGAAATTAAACACATATTCGACGGACCCCTTAGTTTTACAATGTGCCAACAAATATACAGTACGTGAATATGTGAAAAAGTGTGGATGCGAGGAAATCCTTAATCCTTTACTTGGTGTATATGATTCGCCAGATGAGATAGATTTTGATAAACTTCCCAACAAGTTTGCCCTAAAGTCGAATTACTACTTTTCGTATAATATCATTTGCAAGGACAAATCCTCCATGGATATTCCTGCTGCAAAAAAAGAAATGCGAAGATGGAATCGCAGCAAAATGCATCTTGTGACCTCTGAAATGCAATACGCGAACATGGAAAGAAAGATCTTGTGCGAACGATTTATTGAGACATCTGACGGACAAGCCCCTAATGATTATAAGATTTATTGTTGTAACGGGAAGCCAATGTATGCGATGGTCTGCATTGGCCGTGAAAAAGGACAAGTCCCTAAGTTCTATTATGTAGATAGGAACGGGGACGTTCAACGTTCTATGTCATACGATGGTCTAAAAGCACCTGAGGACTTTGTTTACGTAAAGCCAGAAGGATGGGATAAACTGTTCGAATATGCGGGAAAGCTTTCTGCGCCATTCCCCTTTGTTCGTGCCGACTTTTATCTTGACAATGGGAATGTGATATTTGGTGAATTGACGTTCACTCCGGGGGCAGGCCTTGATATAACTAAAGTTGAGAGTACGGATTTGCTGTTGGGGAATATGATTCAATTACCGACCAAATAAAGTTTTAAGAATAGCCAATCAATACAGTAATGATTAATAAATAACATGAGCCGATACAGAGGGAGTATGATGTAGTTCCATTTGAGGAGAGTATAGTCGAAGACGATTTGTTTATCGAGTCTATAAGGGAAGGAATCGAGTACTTTTTTTCCGGTCTCGGATACCTTGTCGACAATCTCGGCGAATACCTTCAGCTCCACTTCCATCGCAGTGCTGGCAGCTCCACGGCAGGTGTCTGCCTCTGTGTAGAGCGGTACCCCGATCCAAGAGCTTGTTATCAGGGAGCAGAACCGGTGCTCGATGGGGTTAAACTTGGAATGGTACGGAGGGTAGTGCATAACAAGGATTCTCCTCCTGATGCGGTCGGCGAAGCACATGAAATTCTGCTTAACGATGCGGTGGAGGCAGGAGTTGGAGCCTCCGCTGTCATAGAGAATCACAAGTATCCGTGCATCGGGTTTGAGTGATTCAAGGTGGCTGTTCCAAACAAGTTCGATGTTGTCGCAGACAAACTCGGAGGTGTCGTGGCTGGTTCCTATATAGAGATAGCAGATGTTGTGGTAGATGTTGTAGATGCAGTGCAGAATAATCATGCCGCCGGAGAAGGTCTCGAAGCCATGGTTGTAGACCTAGTGCGAAGATGTGCAGTAAACTCGTCCGTCGCGTTTGAAGTTTCCGGACATCTCCTTCTTTTTGGTGCCCACGCTGATGATAGGTATTTCGGCGTCGATGCAGGATTCTTTCGCGGAGCCTATCTGCACAAACAGCATCCCTGTCCCCCACCTCGCGCAGCGGCAGGTTCTTGAGGAAATACCGGCGCTTGAGGCCTGCGGATTTGTGCACAGGACGTATTATGTAACGGGTCAAGACGTGTCCTTGTTCATGGGGTTCGCACTAGATTTTCAGCATGGAGATGCCGACCCACACGATACTCTCGTCCTGAGGAAGATCCGCCACAAAACCATTGACAATTCCTTCGAACGTCGCCACCCACTCAGGATGCTTGTCGAGTTTCTTTTTCGCTCCGCCGCCCGGCAAGCGTTGTTTGCTATCGTGTGTGACAATGTGGTGGGTGATTTATAAATCGTATTGGGAATGGTGTTCGGCGAACAGTGCAAAGCCTTTGCCACAGCCTTTATTGCGCTGCATTGCGTGCAATAAATACCTTCTATCACGTTCTTTGAGTATGCTAAGATATTCCATTTCCGTCTTCAATCTCTTCTGGAGGTTTCTTTATTATCTATGTAATGACCTGGAAATTAATTCCTAAGATATGTGTTTTTTTTTGTGGGGGGGGCTATTTTGTTTCTAATGCATTAAAAATCAATAAAATAAAAACAGTTTATTAGGCGTTATTCACAACATCGTAACTACTTATTTTTTATCATTATTGAGATATTATTATGAAAGTACGAGACCCATATATTGACCTATTGCGCTTTATCGGATTGAGTTTAATCATACTGGCACATGTTACCCCGCCATACGTTTTAGGTCAATTGCGAAGTTTTGATGTTCCATTGATGTTGTTCGTCTCTGGTCTGGCAACATCAGGGAAATGTATTACCAATTATTGGGATTACGTTTGGAAAAGAACTAAGAGATTGATTTTTCCTGTTTGGCTATTTTTGGCTGTTTATTTAACAGGCTTTTATTATGCACAATCTTTTATTTTGCCCGAACCATACCTAACAGGTCGTATGATTTTGCGATCTTTTCTCTTGTTGGATGAAAGCATTGGTTATGTATGGATAATTCGAGTGTTTTTATTGGTTATGCTTCTTACTCCTTTGTGGGTAAAGTTAGATAGTCGTATCAAAAACAGATGGTTTTTTGTTTTGTTTGTAGTTGGTGTTTTTGTTGCAAACGAATTAATCTATTTATTGTCTCAACAAATAAAAATACAAGCGATATCTGTGATTATAAAAGATTTTCTTTTATATATGACAGCATATTCTGTACCATTTCTTTTGGGATTACGTTTGAAAAGATGTAGTAGAAAGGATGAGCTTGCTATTTTTACCACTATAACGGTGTTGTGTGTGGTCGGATTAGTACATATGTTCATATACAAAGGACTTGATATATCAGTTAGTTATAAATATCCACCGAGGTCTTATTTCATATTGTATGGTTCTGCTGTTTCGTTGCTGTTATGGATTACTCGAATCCACTGGGCAAAGGTATTGAATTTTAAATTTAATCTATGGGTCGGACAAAACACCATCTGGATATACTTATGGCATATGCCTATAGTGTTGTTCGCAAATCATTTTCTGAATAATTGGGCCGTTAAGTATGTATTGGTCTATTTTACTGCAGTTATTATCTTTTCAATTCAATATAAATTGGTTACTAAATCCAAGAATAAATTTGCAAGTCAATTTATGATTGGTTAGCCTTTTTACTATGACAAATTTTTCCATAATAATACCAAATCGGAACAATCCTGAATTGTTGTCCAGATGTTTGGATTCAATACCGAAAAGAGACGATATTCAGGTCATAGTTGTCGATGACAACAGTGATGAACGTCTGGTGGATTTTAATAGATACCCTGGTTATGATAACCCCAATGTTGAATTGGTGTTTTCAAAAGAGGGGAAAGGAGCTGGTTATGCAAGAAATATTGGGATGAAATACGCAAAAGGGAAATGGCTTGTATTCTGTGATTCAGATGATGAGATTATCACCGATTCGTTTTCAAGAAAGTTAGATGAATACTTGGATTCTGATGCAGATATAATTTTCTTTGATGTCGTGGTAGTAGATTATGAGACAAATGAGGTTTTAAGTGCGAACAATCCATATCAAAACATCATTCGTTCAAAGAAAAAGGATAGGGAAGATTTTTGTCGATATAAATTGCTCGTACCTTGGGGAAAAATAATCAAAAAAACGCTGGTGGACAGTTATCGTATTGAATTTGACGAGACCCCGGTGGCTAATGATGCTTTTTTTTCGTTGAAAACAGGATATTATGCTAAAACTGTTGTTGTAGATAAGACTCCTATTTACAAATGGTTTGCGAAAAGAAAAGGGTCTATAACTTCGAAGGCAAGTAAGGAGTTTGCACTTCAACATTTTCAGTGTTCTTTAAGAAGAAATGCTTTTATGTATGGCCATAACATTGGTAGATACCATGATAATTTATTCTTGTCAGTCCCGAATCTGATAAGAAATGGCTTCTCAAAAACAGAGGCGATTAAAATGGTTGTCTCGAACTCAAAGAAGAAATATGTTTTTTCTGATTTGTTTAAAGTATTATTGTTTTTCATTGATAAATGTTGTTATGTATAAATTCATAGCACAGTCAAGCTTTTATGATGATGATTATTTCTTCCTGAATAGTTGCGCTCTGTTTGCTTGGAAGCATTATATTGCGAACCAGCCCATTTTTAAGCGTTATTTATTTGGAGTAAGTTCCCCAATGAATTCAAAACAATAAGGCATGAATAGTATTACCATTGTTACCGTTTTCTTCGTTGTTTACCTTGTTGCCCTTAAAAGAAAAAGAGGCGGATGGCTATACCCGTCGATTTTTCTTGTAGCCATTTACATGTTGTCAATAATATGCCTTATCATCGACATGGCAAGTGGCCATTCACATGCGGTGTTAAATGTGCGGTATTTGCTTCCTGCTCTTTTTTTCGTATTTTTATGTGTTCTTTATTTTGTACCGTTCACATCCTTTAGAGAAGATAAAGTCGAAGAGATTGTGCTTCCATCAAAAAAGGTAATGGACAACATTTCTGTTGTTTTGATTATTTTGTCATTTGAGTCGATTATTTTCTTTGCCGGTAGTGTGCGTGACGTTTTCTCCTATGGTGACTTGGGAGCCGCTCGTGATGATCGTTATATTTATGGCACTTCGTTTGTGGAACACAGTATTTGGTATACTGTGTCATCGGTTTCGGCCTCATTATATATGTTTGACATATTATTCTATTTCATTTATCGGATTATTGGAGGTAAAAATGGCGTTCGTAGGGTGTTGCTGTTCGTAGGCTCTTTTTCGGAAACACTTCATGTGTTGTCTGAAGCGGGTCGCGATGGAATCGTGTTTTGGCTTTTTGCATTCGTTTTCATTTATTTGATATTTCGACCTTTTTTAGAAAAAAAACAACGAAGCAGCATAGCCAAAAGTTTTGTCATTATTGCTTTTGTTATTATGATTCCGTTCACAATGATTTCAAAAGGACGTTTTCAGGATAACACCAATGATTCATACATTAATTATATGGGGCAACCGTTCAAACATTTCTGTTATTATTTTGATTTTTCACCATTGCCAGTGAGTTATGGACAATCATTTCCTTTGTTTTTTGAAGTTTTACACATGCCACAACCCCAATATTGTGTATATAAAAACGAGTTAACAGATTCAACTGCTTTCGGAACTTTTTTAAGAGGTTTTTTGACTAATTTTGGAATTGTGGGAACCTTATTAGTGGGGGTTATTATGGCATTTTTGTTTAGAGTGACTATGCGGAGCAACGGGAAAACACTTTTTTTTAACCAGTTTTTTATGTATATCTTGTACTTTCAAATATACTCGCAAGGTGTTTTCTATTTTAGGCAATACACTCGTGGGGGTAATTTGTTTATTGTATTGTGTTTGTTGTTCACGTTACTATTCAAATTAAATTTCAGTAGTGATACAATACCTGTTGTAATTAAAAGAAAAGTCGAATAATTATTGTAATTTTTGGTTATGCCTACCCTTCTTCAAATAAATAGCACCTGCAACTATGGTTCTACAGGACATATTGCTGAGCAAATTGCCGAAAGAGCCTCAAAGCAAGGATGGGAAAGCATTATTGCTCACGGCGGAAGATACATCATGCCTTCAAACTTTGAAACAATCCAGATAAGTTCAAGCCTTGACAACAAGTTTCATGCTTTAAAGAGTATTGCGATGGGTATGCATGGACTTGGATCTACGGTTTCTACTCAAAGATTTGTGGACAGAATCAAACAGATAAAACCAGATGTTATTCATTTACATAATATACATGGATATTATATAAACTACAGCATACTATTTGACTTTCTGTCTGTTGCAAATATTCCGGTAATTTGGACTTTGCATGATTGTTGGGCTATGACGGGTCAATGTACACACTTTGTTTCCATCGGGTGTGAACGATGGAAAACCGGTTGTTACGATTGCCAACTTTTGAAATATGGATATAAAACCCTTGTTGACCGAAGTAAGACAAATTGGAAAGAAAAACAAAAATCTTTTTCATCGGTCAAGCGAATGACTATTGTTCCCGTTAGCCAATGGCTAGAAGGTATCGTCAAGGAGTCGTATTTAAGTCAATACCCAATAAAAGTTATACATAATGGTATCGACTTGAATGTATTCAAACCGGAAAAGGTTAATCGTAGAGATTTAGGACTTGATGAACGCATTACTTTGTTGGGAGTGTCTTCAAGCTGGGATAATAGCAAGGGGTTGAATGAATTCATAGAGCTAAGCAAAAACCCATCATATCAAGTAGTGTTGATAGGAGTCCAAGAACCAATAATGAGTAAATTGCCAAAAGCGATCAAAGCAATAAAAAGGACGGAAAACCTTGATAGTCTAGTACAATATTATAATGCGGCTGACATATTTGTTAATCCGACGCGCGCAGATAGCTTCCCTACAGTTAATCTTGAAGCTTTGGCTTGTGGAACGCCCGTGTTAACATATAACACAGGAGGCTCTCCCGAGGCTGTAAATTCTAATACGGGGTGGGTTGTAGAGCAAGGAGATGTGTTTGGTATAAATAAAATCATAGAATCTTTTTCGGAAAAAACAGAAAAGGAAGTGATGAACCAACGTAATAATTGTAGAATTAGGGCCGAACAAGAATTCAACAAAGAAGATTGTTTTGACAAGTATTTGGATTTATATAATTTGGCAAATGAACCATAGGGAATTTAGAAGTGCAGCCCATAGGCATTTGATCTCTTGCCAAACGATGTGCAAGGCTTTGGCAAGAAGTAATGATTTGGAAAAGAAAAAAACTTTATTGACAGATATTTAGTCGAATTCATGCCGAATGGGCTGTTTAAGCAAAACAAAAGACTGTAAGTTTACGGTGAAACCCGTCTTGTACACTTTCTGAAGACTTCGCACTTTTGTAGCCTGATTTCAAAACTGACTACAATGGAAACACAATCAGAAAAAAAGATGGTGCGAGGTATCTCTTTTTCATCTTGGTGTTTCCAAATTTCCGTAAGGGTTAAACTATACTTTCAGCTTATGGCTACTAAAGAAAAGTGATTTGAAATTGATGGCTTACGAAGAGCTTTAAGTTTTTGTTTTTGTCTTAATAATACGTTATGAAACGCATCTTTGACATTTTTGCAAGTGGTGTTGGACTTCTGGTATTAAGTCCATTATTCTTTATCCTCGCCATTTGGATTAAACTCGATTCAAAAGGTCCTGTGTTCTATCGTCAAGTTCGTGTGGGCAAGGGCAACAAGGACTTCCGTATATTCAAGTTCCGTTCGATGCGGGTTGGCAGCGATAAGGGAAGCTTGGTTACCATCGGTGGACGAGACCCGCGCGTGACCCGTTCAGGCTACTATATCCGCAAATTTAAACTCGATGAGTTGCCACAGCTTATCAATGTATTTTTTGGTGATATGAGCTTGGTGGGCCCTAGACCGGAGGTGCGCCATTACGTGGATTATTGGACAGAGGAGCAGATGTACGTGTTGGATGTTCGCCCAGGCATTACCGACCCCGCCAGCATCAAGTTCAGAAACGAGAATAAACTGATGGAACAAGCAGAAGATCCTGAAAGCTATTATATTAATGTCATTATGCAGGAGAAACTGAAACTCTATCTTGAATACGTGAACCATCATTCCTTTTGGGGTGACATTAAGTTGATATTTCAAACATTTGCTGTTATCATAAAAGAATAATTGTTAAATATGCAAAATAGAATTGCCACAATTCAAGATGTTGACCAAATTGTCAAAATCCACCAAGATGCTTTTGCTACTTTCTTTTTGACAAGTTTGGGAGGGGATTTCTTGCGGTTTTATTACAAAAGTTTTATAAAAAACAAGGAAACCGTATGTTTAGTGACCGTTGATAACAGAGAAATTGTCGGTTTTTCTGCGGCAACAATGAAAAGTAAAGGTTTTAATTCACGGCTTATTTATTCTAATAGTATCGCTTTTTTTGGATGGTCGTTCAAAATGTTGTTCACCAATCCAAAAGCTTTGGTGAGATTAGCGAAGAATCTTACCAAGAAGAGTGATTCTGTTACTGATAATGAAGAATATGCTGAATTGTTTTCCATAGGTGTATCACCTATTTGTCAAGGTAAAGGTGTTGGTAGTCTATTGCTGTCAGAAACTGAAACGACATTGTTAAAAAAAGGAGTTCAAAAACTCTCTTTAACAACAGATTACTATAACAACGAATCAACAATAGCATTTTATAAGCGTAACGGTTATCGGGTTTTATATCAATTTACGACATATCCAGATAGAGAGATGTATCGTTTTATTAAAGACTTAGGATAGAATATCAAACCCTATTGATGCAGAAAACGATATTAAAAACGATGAAAATACTACGATTTCCAGCCTATTTTGAGCCAGAACAGTTCGCCAGTTCTTTTCTTTATCAAAACCTAAGTACGGATATTGCCAAAGCGGGTGTGGATGGGGTGGTGTATACCCCTACACCTACAAGAGGGGTCACGGAAGAGGTGCGGAAATATTACAAATCGCATCGTATCGAAACTAAACACGATGGACGGATGGTTGTTCATCGTTTTTCTTTGTATGGAGAAGGCAAGAACCCTATCCTTAGAGCGATGCGTTATGTGTTGCAAGGCATCATTCAATTCAACAAAGCAGTTTTTGCAAAAGATGCCCGCTCGTGCGATGTGATGTTTATTGCCAGTACACCACCCATTCAAGGGGCGTTGGCGGCTATGGTAAAAAAATGTCGTCGCGATCATATTCCTTTCGTCTACAACCTCCAAGACATCTTCCCAGATTCCTTAGTGGGCACAGGTTTGGCCAAAAAAGACGGCCTGCTCTGGAAGATTGGCCGCCGCATCGAGAACTTCACCTACTGCAACGCGGATAAGATCATTGTCATTTCACAAGACTTCAAGCGTAACATCATGGCTAAAGGCGTGCCAGAAGAGAAGATCGAAGTCATCTACAACTGGGTGGACGAAAACGCCATCACCCCTGTGAAAGATGAAGAAAACGAGCTTTTTGAGGAATTTGGCATCAGCAGGGACAAGTTCAGGGTGGTGTATGCAGGCAATTTGGGTAATGCGCAGAATATTGAAATCATCGTCAATGCTGCCCGCAGGCTGAAAGACAACAAAGAAATTGAGTTTATTATCTTTGGCAAAGGTGGCTTGGAAGACGAAATCAAGGCTACCAAAGAGAAAGAACAATTGGATAACCTGAAGATCCTGCCTCTGCAGCCATACGAGAGAGTGGCAAAGGTATATGGCTTGGGTCATGTGTGCATCGTGGCTTGCAAGCCAGGCTTGGGCGGCGCGGCCATGCCCAGCAAGACTTGGAGCATTATGTCAAGTGGTCGTGCGGTGCTAGCCAATTTTGATGAAGGGGAGCTGAAGGAGATAGTGGAAGGCGGCCCTTCGACAGGCTCAGGGACCGCAAAGCCTTGTGGTGTGTTTACCAAAGCGGGAGATTTGGAAGGTTTTGTGGCTTCCATAGAAGAATTGTCACACCATCCTGAACGTTGTGCTGAGATGGGTGGAAACGGAAGACAGTTTATTTTGGATAACCTTACTTGTGAGGTGGGGACACGAAAATATGTTGATGTGATTAAATCAGTTGTGAAACAATGAATATGAAACTAAGAAACATACCCTTTTCACCTCCCGACATGTCGGAGGCAGAAGTCAAACTAGCTTCAGAGGCCATCTTGAGTGGCTGGATTACCACAGGTCCCAAAACCAAGGAGTTTGAGCGGCAGATTGCCGCTTATATCGGAACCAACAAAGCCGTTTGCCTCAACTCGGCCACAGCTTCCATGGAGATGGCGCTGCGACTCATCGGATTGGGACCCGACGACGAAGTCATCGTGCCAGCTTATACCTATACTGCCTCGGCTTCGGTGACCCAACATGTGGGTTGTAAGCTTGTGCTGGTCGATTCGCAGCCCGACTGCGTCGAGATGGACTACGACAAGCTGGCCGACGCCATCACGGAGCGCACCAAGGTGATCTGCCCCGTCGACTTGGGCGGTATCGTGTGTGACTTCGACAAGGTGTTTGCCGTGGTGGAGGGCAAGAGGCATCTGTTTCGTCCCGCCAACGAGATCCAGAAACGCATAGGCCGCATCATCGTGGCTGCCGACGACGCCCATGCCTTCGGCGCCCAATGGCATGGCAAAATGGCAGGCGCCATCGCCGACTTCTCTTCGTTCAGTTTCCATGCCGTGAAGAACCTCACCACCGCCGAAGGCGGTGCCTTGGTGTGGAACCTGCCGTTTGGTGAAGAGCCAGTGAAGTACGACGCCTGGTCTACAGTTCCGCCCATCGAGGGTGAGACGTGGAACGCATTTCTCTATCGTTTGAGCATGCTCTATTCCTTGCACGGACAGAACAAAGATGCTCTCGCCAAGACCCAGCTCGGCTCGTGGGAGTACGACGTCATCGGGCCGTGGTACAAGTGCAATATGACTGACATAATGGCGGGCATCGGTTTGGCGCAGCTGAGCCGCTACCAAGGTATGTTGGAACGCCGCCGCCAGATCATCGAGGTGTATGACAACGCCTTGAAAGACCTGCCCGTGGCAGTGTTGAACCATTATGGTGTAGACTTCGCCGGCAGTGGTCACCTATACATAACCCGTCTGCTGGGTCGCACCGACCAGGAGCGTCGCGAGGTCATCGTGAAGATGGCCGAGCGGGGCATCGCCTGCAACGTACACTACAAGCCCCTGCCCATGATGACGGCCTACAAGGCCTTGGGCTTCGACATCAAGGACTTCCCGAACGCCTACCATCTCTTCGAGAATGAGGTGACATTGCCGCTGCACACGAGGCTAATGGATGAAGATGTAGAGTATGTTATTAGCAATTATTGTGAAATCATAAAAGAACTATAATCAACCATGAGCGTTTTTAAAAATAAAACCCTCCTCATCACTGGAGGTACCGGCAGCTTCGGCAATGCCGTGCTGAACCGCTTTCTCAGGACCGACATCGGCGAGATCCGCATCTTCAGCCGCGACGAGAAGAAACAGGACGACATGCGCCACGACTTCCAGGCTCGCATGCCCGAAGTGGCCAACAAGATCAAGTTCCATATCGGCGACGTGCGCAACAAGAGCACGCTGAAATATGCCATGAAGGGCGTGGACTACGTGTTTCATGCCGCCGCACTGAAGCAGGTGCCCAGCTGCGAGTTCTTCCCCATGGAAGCCGTCAAGACCAACGTCATCGGCACCGACAACGTCCTCGACGCCGCCATCGACGCGGGCGTGAAGTGCGTCATCTGCCTCTCCACCGACAAGGCGGCCTATCCCATCAACGCCATGGGCATCACCAAGGCCATCGAGGAGAAGATCGCCGTGGCCAAGAGCCGCCTCTCGGGCAACACCAAGATCTGCTGCACCCGCTATGGCAACGTGATGTGCAGCCGCGGCTCGGTCATCCCGCTGTGGATCGACCAGATCCGCAAGGGCAACCCCATCACCATCACCGAGCCCAAGATGACCCGCTTCATCATGAGCCTCGAAGAGGCCGTCGACCTAGTGCTCTTCGCCTTCGAACATGGCCAGAACGGCGATATCCTCGTCCAGAAGGCTCCCGCCTGCACCATCCAGACGCAGGCCGAGGCGGTGTGCGAGCTGTTTGGTGGCAAGAAGGAAGAGATCAAGGTGATCGGCATCCGCCACGGCGAGAAGATGTACGAGACGCTGCTGACGAACGAGGAATGCGCCAAGGCGGAGGACATGGGCAACTTCTATCGCGTGCCCGCTGACAACCGCACCTTGAACTACGACAAATACTTCACCGAGGGCGATCATCAACGCGTCGAACTGACCGAGTTCAACTCAAACAACACACGCTTGCTGTCCGTCGAAGAGACGAAAGCCAAGATCGCTTCATTGGAGTATATCCAAAACGAGCTGAATGGGATTCCAAATATTGTGAAATAAATCTCCACGTATCTCGCGTATCACGAGTATTATTTCGGAAAAAAGATACGTGAAGATACGTGTAATACGTGGAAAAAATGAAGATTTTAGTGACTGGCGCCAAAGGCTTCGTGGGAAAGAACCTCTGCGTCTCATTGAAGAACATACAAGACGGCAAGGACAAACGTTTCCCCGACCTAAAGATCGATGCCATCTTCGAGTACGACTTGGGCAACACCCCAGAGGAGCTGGATGCCTGGTGCCGTGAGTGCGACTTCGTGTTCAACCTCGCCGGCGTCAACCGTCCGCAGAACCAAGAGGAGTTCATGCAGGGCAACTTCGGCTTCGCCAGCACCCTGCTCGACACCTTGAAGAAACACAACAACCGTTGCCCGGTGATGCTGAGCTCATCGCAGCAAGCCTCGCTGACAGGCCGTTTCGGCAACTCGGAATACGGTCGTAGCAAAAAGGCAGGGGAGGAGTTGTTCTTGGATTATGAAAGAGACTTTTTGAAAGCGCCCCGTCATTCCGGGCTTGACCCGGAATCTCATGAGATCGCGGATCAAGTCCGCGATGACGGGTTGCGTTCAAGAGTGCTGATCTATCGCTTTCCCAACCTCTTCGGCAAATGGTGCCGCCCCAACTACAACAGCGCAGTGGCCACCTTCTGCAACAACATTGCCAACGACCTACCCATCACCGTCAACGACCCGAGCGTGGAGCTGGAATTGCTCTACATCGACGACCTGGTGGACGAGATGATCGCCGCCCTGCAAGGCAAAGAGCACCGCTGCGACTTCGACGGCCTCACCGTCATCCCCGCCCCGAATTCTGTGGATAATACGTGTGATGCGCGCGATACGTGGAGGTATTGTTATGTTCCAACGACCCATAAAGCCACACTCGGTGAGATAGTTGACTTACTGAAGCAATTCGCAGAGCAGCCCAAGACCCTGACCATCCCCGAGATCCCCAACGGCAGTTTCGCCAAGAAGCTTTACAGCACCTATCTCTCGTATCTGCCCAAGGAGAAAGTCGCCTTCCCGTTAAAGATGAACGTCGACGACCGAGGTTCCTTCACCGAGTTGGTACATACGCTCAATTGCGGCCAGGTGAGTATCAATATCAGTAAACCGGGTATTACCAAAGGACAGCATTGGCACAATACTAAATGGGAGTTCTTTATTGTGGTCAGTGGGCATGGCTTGATTCAAGAAAGGAATCTCAATGATCCAGATGGAAGGGTGATCGAATTTGAAGTTACGGGTGAGAATATACAGTGTGTTCACATGCTTCCAGGTTATACTCATAATATCATTAATCTGAGTGACACGGAAAATCTTGTGACTGTTATGTACTGTAATGAGATTTTTAATCCAGAGAAGCCGGATACATATTTCCTTCCAGTCCAGTAAAGGCCAAGAGTTTTTTAGTATAAATCACTGTTTCGCTATCGAAGGCCAATAGCAGTTGGCATCTTCATGTATAGTAATGATTTTTTTATCCGAATAAACCAGTCAACTTTTTTACCTGCATCTGTTTGTAGTATATATTAGAATTACTATAAGTGGCAGAAAGACTGAAAGATTATAGTATCAATCAAAAAAAGAAGAAACAAATGACGCAATTTCAGAATAACGGGAAACTCAAACTATTAATTATCGTAGGTACGCGGCCAGAGATTATCCGTTTGGCTGCAGTGATTAATAAATGCCGAAAATATTTTGATTGTTTGTTGGCTCACACGGGCCAGAATTATGACTATAACCTCAACGGGGTGTTCTTCAAAGATTTGAAATTGAAAGACCCTGATGTGTATATGGACGCTGTAGGTAAAGACCTTGGCGAGACGATGGGCAATATTATCGCAAAGAGTTATCAACTGATGGTGGAGACTCAACCTGATGCCGTCTTGGTGTTAGGTGATACTAATAGTTGTTTGAGTGTGATCGGAGCAAAGCGACTCCATATTCCCATTTTCCACATGGAGGCTGGAAATCGTTGCAAGGATGAATGTCTGCCGGAGGAGACTAACCGCCGGATTGTGGATATCATTTCTGATGTCAATATGGCTTATAGTGAGCATGCACGTCGTTACTTGGCAGAATGCGGATTGCCCAAGGAGAGAACATACGTGACGGGCAGTCCTATGGCAGAGGTGCTCCATGAGAATCTAGCGGAGATTGAGGCTTCGGATATTCATCAGCGTCTGGGACTTCAAAAAGGTCATTATATTTTGTTGAGCGCTCATCGGGAAGAAAATATCGATACGGAAAAGAACTTCTTATCACTTTTTAATGCCATCAATAAAATGGCCGAAAAGTATGATATGCCGATTCTCTATTCCTGTCACCCACGTTCGCGCAAGCGTTTGGAATCTTCAGGGTTTAAATTAGACCCTCGGGTCATCCAACATGAGCCATTGGGTTTCCATGACTACAATTGTTTACAGATGAATGCATATGCGGTGGTCTCGGACAGTGGTACACTGCCGGAGGAAAGCAGTTTCTTCACTAGTGTGGGACATCCGTTCCCTGCTATATGCATTCGTACTTCGACAGAACGCCCAGAGGCATTGGATAAGGCTTGTTTCTTCATAGCCGGTATAGATGAGAAAACTCTCCTTCAGGCGGTAGAATGTGCTGTGGATATGAATAACAACGGTGACCATGGGCTTCCAGTGCCTAATTATGTGGATGAGAATGTGTCCACGAAAGTGGTGAAGATAATTCAAAGCTACACCAATATCGTCAACAGGATGGTGTGGCGGAAGTTTTGATTGACACCACTATTTTACCATTGAAAGTCTAGAGGAAGGTATTACAATTGAAATCGATTGCTCAAAAGGAATCTACATTGAGGTGGGATAGCCCTTCGGTGCAAGTATTATTCCAGTTATTAAGAATCGCATTAGGCAAGGAGGAACCAACCGCCTTGTCTAATGATGTTAATTGGCAGGATGTTTATGACCTTTCTATAAGACAGAGCGTTTGTGCTATAGCTTGTGATGGTATGTTGGCAATGGAGAATTGTGAAATAGACGATGAGTTAAGATACAAGTGGATAGGCCAGAGCATGGTTATAGAAAGAAAAGGTATTCACCAGTGGGAAACTATCTGTAGTTTGGCTGATTTGTATGCACAACATGGAATAAAGATAAATGTCCTAAAGGGCTTTTCCTATGCCTCATATTATCCTCAACCTTATCATCGGCAATCATCAGATATAGATATTTGTTTGATGGATGATTTTGAAAAGGGGAATCTCATTGTGGAAAGAGAAATTGGGGATGTGGTGGATAGATCGGAATCGAAGCACTCCCATTTCTTTTATAATGGTATTCATATAGAGAACCACCAGTTTTGTATCGGGATAAAAGGAAGTAGGTACAACAAAGAATTAGAAAAAAAATTTAGAAACTTATTGAACGAAACAGGAGTTCGTATGGATGGATCAAATATGATCAGACCAATATGGTTATTTAACGCCTTGTTTTTTATGGTTCATGCAAGAAATCACTTTTTAGTTGAAGAGGGAATTACTATGAAAAACCTCTGCGATTGGTTAATGCTGAGGGAGGGTATGGAAGTGACTACGAATATGGATGACTTTTGGCTTGTGTGTGATCAAGTAGGATTACTGAAATTCGCAAAAGTGATTGACGAAGTGGTTGATTATATGAAAGAAGGAGGTTCTTTGTCTGAGTATGGACAGTGGATGCTGCAGGATATTCTTTCAAGGAAGTCAGCAAAACATAGTATTAATAAAACGATAGCTCATCTGAACATGATTAGAATGATTTGGGCAAATCGTTGGAAATACCAATACTACTCAGATTCCACTGCAATTAAAGTGATAGCAAGGTATGTTTATGGGTATTTGTTCGATAGGAACCCCATGTTAAACTAATAAAGTTGGAGGAATTAATAAGGTGGTTGGAGGTTTTTGACGATGACTGATATTTTACATAATAATATATACTCGGATCAGAAGATATTGACCAAAGTTATGTATGAGTTGGTCAGGGCTGCCGTATTGGATAAAGTGCCTGCTATTCCAAATGATGTCAGTATTGATTGGGATAAGCTTATGGATCTATCCCAAGAACAGGGTCTGATTGCATGGGTGTGGGATGGTGTTTGTAAACTGCCTCCAGAACAGCAGCCCCCGAGACAATATCGTATTAATTGGGGTTTATCTGCCCAAGAAATATGGGATAGATACGAGTTGCAGAAATCCGTATTGCAAGAGATTGTTTCCATCTGTAAGAATAATCAAGTGAGATTGATGTTGCTTAAAGGTTTAGCTCTTTCTGATTTGTTTCCCAACCCTCACTCAAGACCTTCTGGTGACATTGATATTTATCTGTTTGTTGATTTTGAGAAAGGCAATAAGTTATTCTCTTCAGGCCAGTGTCCAGAAACTGAACTGCATACTAGTTTTGAATACAGAGGTGTTGAAATAGAGAACCATAAGATATTTGTCTACAATAACTCTAAAGTGAAAGGAATGGTGGGTGAGTATCTGTTGGATCATACAAATGATGTGGTATTAAGTCCTCATGGTTATTATACTTTTGCCCCATTGCCCAATTTGGTTTATTTGTTGATGCATGCTTTGAATCATGTGAATTATGCTTCAGAGGACACATTTTTCTCTTTGAAACATATTTTGGATTTAGGTATGTTTGTTCGATGTAATAGGTTAAAACTACCGCCAGATGAGGTTTTTGAGACAATGAAGAGGCTGCATCTTTCAAAGTCTTTTGAGTTGATCATTTATCTTTCCGAATGGCTATTAAACGATGAATTAAAGGAATACCATCACAATTACATAAAAATAAATGACTTGAAGAAAATTAAGAGGCTTTTTGAAAACTATGGATTGTCTAGCCCATTACTGCATCACACCTCTCTATTAAAACAAAGTATTAGTATTTGGAATAGATACTGTGTATTGAGGCCTATTTCTAAATATATTCCGAAGAAACCTCAGAAAGGGTTATTTCAACTTTCTTTACAGTTTCAGGAGTCGGTCCTAGTTCGGCATATGTTTAAAATTCCAGATGGGGATTCGATTAGGAATAATATAAAAGTGAAATTTTTCGACCAAAAAGGTTGACATAAGTTGAAAATTTGATTAAAGGGTATATTTTTGAAAAAATTAGGTGGTGCTTGGTTAATAGGCTGACATTGAGAAATGTCGGCCTTGTTCGTTTATTATATCAAATAAAAATGAGTTATGAAGAAAGCGCTTATCACCGGGGTGACTGGCCAGGACGGTTCCTATCTGTCCGAGTTTTTGATTGAGAAAGGATACGAGGTTCATGGTATTATCCGGCGGTCGTCGGTGGATTACCGTGAACGGATAGCTCATCTGGAGGGGCATCCGCAGTTCCATTTGCACTATGGAGATTTGGGTGATTCCATGTCGTTGGTGAAAGTGGTTGGGATGGTGCGGCCTGACGAGATCTATAACTTGGCTGCGCAGAGTCACGTGCAAGTGTCGTTCGATTCGCCTGAGTATACTGCCAATGTGGACGCTACCGGTGTGCTTCGCGTGTTGGAGGCTGTCAGAGCTTGTGGGTTGGAGGGAACTTGCCGGATCTACCAGGCTTCCACTTCGGAGCTCTATGGGAAAGTAGAGGAGGTGCCACAGAATGAACTGACTCCGTTTCACCCCTATAGCCCTTACGCAGTGGCTAAGCTCTATGGATATTGGATTGTGAAGGAATATCGAGAGGCATACAATATGTACTGCTGCTCTGGTATCTTGTTTAATCATGAGAGTGAGCGGCGTGGAGAGACTTTCGTCACCCGGAAGATCACTTTGGCCGCAGCTCGTATCGCCCAGGGGAAGCAGGATTGTCTCTACCTAGGCAATCTCTCCAGCCTACGGGATTGGGGGTATGCTAAGGATTATGTAGAGTGCATGTGGTTAATATTGCAGCAAGACAAACCAGAAGATTTCGTCATCGCCACTGGTGTACAACATACAGTACGTGAATTTGCCACTCTGGCATTTAAATATGTAGGCATTGATATTCGATGGGAAGGAGAGGGGGCAAATGAGAAAGGTATTGATGCTAACACAAGGAAGACAGTGGTTGCAGTAAGTCCTGATTTTTATCGGCCGACGGATGTGGTCAACCTTTTAGGAGACCCCACAAAGGCAAAAGAAGTGTTGGGTTGGAATCCTCAGAAAACCTCTTTTGAAGAGCTAGTTCATATTATGATCAAGCACGATATGCAAAAGGTGGCTGCAGACCATGTGGCTGGTGTAATGAGGACTAATTTAGCTGAATATCTAGAGAAAGGTGTGGTCAAATGAGTGCGAAGAAAGTGTTCGTCAGCGGCTGTTACGACTTGCTACATTCGGGACATGTGGAGTTTTTCAGGGAAGCTGCCCAGTATGGTGACCTCTATGTAGGGATTGGGTCGGATGCAACAATCTTAGACTATAAGCATCATAAGACCGTTTATTCTGAGCAGGAACGATTGTTCATGGTAAAGAGCATCCGCTATGTGAAAGATGCATTCATCAATAAGGGGCATGGAATTATGGATTTCGTCCCTACAGTGGAGGAGTTGAAACCCGATGTGTTGGTCGTGAATGAAGATGGAAGCAATGAAGAGAAGCAAAAGTTCTGTAAAGAGCATGGTATTGAGTATGTAGTGCTGCAAAGAAAACCGTCGGAAGGTTTGACGGCTCGCTCAAGTACAGAGTTGAAAAAGAGCAAGTCGGCAATTCCAACACGATTAGATTTGGCAGGGACTTGGATTGACCAACCATACGTGAGCTGTTATGCCCCAGGATGGGCGCTGACTATATCGTTGGAACCAACTTTCGAGATTCGTGAACGGTGCGGACTGAGCACGTCGACCCGAAATGTCATCAAACGGATTTGGCCGTATCAGTTGCCCAATATGGATCCTGAGACTTTGGCGAGGTTGGTCTTCTGTTTCGAGAATCACCCAGAACGAGAAGACGGTATCGTCAGTGGGGCACAGGATGCCATTGGCATTTGTGTGCCAGGATTATGCCGTCATTATTATGACAATCATTTCTGGCCAGAAAAGATAGAGGTCTGCCAGGATGAGGAAATCCTTCATTGGCTTGAGGAGCATATCTGCATGATTCCAATGTTTCCTCGCAGGCCAGGATGCTCAGTCGTGGAGAACAAAATTATTACAGGAGAAAAGGTGAGAAATCTGGCCAAAGCTGCAGCAGAGTGCTGGGATGCCATAATGAAGAGGGATCTGAAAGGATTTGTTTCGGCGTTTAAGTCTTCGTTTGACGCACAGGTGTCCATGTTCCCTGGTATGGTGAATCCAACTGTGTTAGGTAATGAGTTGGATATAGACTCAGTTGGCGATAGCTTCCTTCCTACGGTGCAGGATTATATAGACAAGTACTCTAAAATGCCAGGTGTTTTGGCTTGGAAGATGCCAGGGGCAGGTGGAGGTGGCTACTTAGTGCTAGTCTGCTCTTCCCGACAGGCGTTTCCTGAAGGGGCAATTGAGATAACCATCAGAAGAGGAGGGATGTGATGAGACAAAAAATAGTGGATAAGAAGTACTTGGCTCCTTTTATTTTAATAGCATCGCTATTCTTTCTTTGGGGCTTTGCTCACAGTATACTGGATATATTGAATAAGCATTTCCAAGAAGGTTTTGAAATAACTAAGACCAAGTCGGCATTAGTACAATGTATGCTTTATGGCGGTTATTTCATTATGGCATTGCCGGCTGGAAGAATTATCACGAAATGGGGCTATAAAGTAGGAGTTATAATAGGGCTAGCCCTTTATGGAATTGGAGCACTTTTGTTCATTCCGGGGGAGAAAATGATGTCGTTTGAATTCTTCCTACTCTGTCTGTTTATTATTGGCTGTGGCCTTACCTGTCTAGAAACCTCAGCCAATCCTTATGTGACAGTCTTGGGAGATAAGGAGTCTGGCCCCGCTAGGCTCAATCTGGCTCAGTCGCTGAATGGGTTGGGTTGGATTGTCGGACCAATGGTAGGGAGTCTGGTTATCTTCAGTGGCACAGATGGTAATAGTGGGTCTGTATCTTTGCCATACGCGATTATCGGCGTAGTGGTGTTGACGATAGCAGCTGTGTTTGGACGTATGAAACTGCCAGAGATTATCTATCAAGTTGAAGAGGGCGATAAAATAGGCTCTGAGAATCTTTGGAAGTCCTCTATTTTTGTAATGGGTATGGCTGCACTTTTTTTCTATGTGGCAGCCCAGACAGGTGTGAACAGTTTTTTTATCAATTATGTAACTGAAAATGCTGATTTGTCTAACCAGACAGCTGGTTTGTTGTTATCCTTTGGGGGTATGGGGCTGTTCCTATTGGGAAGATTGATCGGCAGTTGGGTAATGAGTTATGTGAAAGCTGAAAAGTTGCTGTTGGCTTGTGCCATGGGTTCAGTCGTATGCATGGTTTTCGTCATCTTTGGCACCGGAATGTTATCCTTGGTGACCTTGGTCTTGAATTACCTTTTTGAAGCCATTATGTTCCCGACTATATTCGCCATATCGCTGCGTGGATTAAATGCGCAAAACACAAAAAAAGGCTCGTCCTATCTGATAATGACTATTGTAGGTGGGGCTATTGCGCCAGTTATAATGGGTGCATTGGGTGAAGCAAAGATGGCTGTAGGCTTTATAGTACCGTTATTTTGCTATTTAGTAGTAGCAGCCTTTTCTTTCTTTGTGGTAAGGAGAGCTGGTTAAATACACTGTCAGAACTAAAAGGACCTTATATATGGAACAGGACTCAAAAATATATGTGGCTGGGCACAAAGGCATGGTCGGTTCGGCGATAGTAAGAGAGCTGCATAGGCAAGGTTATACCAAACTTGTCACCAGGACTCATGCTGAGTTGGACCTATGTAATCAGCAGGCTGTGAATGATTTCTTTGCTAAGGAGAAGCCTGAGTTTGTCTTCTTGGCAGCTGCAAAAGTCGGAGGAATTGTGGCTAATCAGTCCGCTTTGGCCGATTTTATGTATGACAATATGATTCTAGAGATGAATGTGATTCACGCTGCGTGGAAGAACGGATGCAAGAAATTGGAGTTTCTGGGAAGTAGTTGCATCTATCCCCGCCTTGCCCCTCAGCCGATGAAAGAATCCTGTTTGCTGTCAGGTGAACTTGAAAAGACAAACGAGGCCTATGCTTTGGCAAAAATCAGCGGTCTAAAGTATTGCGAATATCTTAACAAGCAGTACGGAACCAATTACATCAGTGTGATGCCGACAAACTTATATGGGCCGAATGATAACTATCATCCAGAGCATAGCCACGTTTTACCTGCTTTGATTAGAAGATTTCATGAGGCAAAAATAAACGGATCGCCTGAAGTCACTTGCTGGGGCGACGGATCCCCCCTTCGAGAGTTTCTTTATGTGGACGACTTGGCAAATCTCTGTGTATATCTAATGAATCATTATAGTGGAATAGAGACTGTGAATGCGGGAACGGGTAAAGAACTATCTATAAAAGCACTTACCGAGATTGTGGCAAAGATAGTGGGGTACGAAGGTAAGATAAAATGGGATCCAACTCGACCCAACGGAACCCCACGCAAACTTTTAGATGTTTCAAAGGCAACCCAATTAGGTTGGAAATACAAGACCGAACTTGAAGAAGGTATCCGATTGACATACCAAGATTTTTTGAACAATCCGACAAGAGCAGAGCGCTAGCAGTCACTATAAACGCTATCTCTATTGTAAAGAAAAGGCGGCCAGGGGTTTAATACCTTTAGCCGCCTTTTTATTTGAATTGAATGCTAATAATAAGCGAAGAACGGGTGTGTGTCACCATAGAAAAACAAAAGAGCCCCCTCAGTGGAGGCTCTTTTGCTTTACCTAATTTTGCTCCTTTAGTCGAAGTCAATGTCAACGGCTTTGTAACCACCAGTCATGCGGGGGTTGACAGGACCATCAGAGTCGGGAGTAACGGTAGAACCAGCAAAACCCTTCTCAACGCGGGCGTTGAGAACCTCAACCATAGGAGCCATGTAGGCTGTCTTAATGTTTTTCATTTCCTTTCTTTAAAAAATTTTTTGTTGTTAATAAATATATTTACTAAACGACTCTAAAACAATATGATGTATGCACTCCATATCGTTTAAGTCATTTGCAAAAATACAAATAAATTTTTAATTGACAACTTTTTTTCAACGATTTTATCAACTTTTTTTCAACCTAGTGTTTCTCAAGGCGACCGTTAAGCTTTTCTTTGGCTTCCTTTTCCCGCTCTTCCCACTCCGAATCGCTTATCTTTAGTGCATTGTCCATTATCTCCACATTTGTGGGACGGGGATTCTGTTTCCAACATTTTGACTCATATTGTGCTACTGCAATAGGGTATTTAGACAGCAGAACCTGATATTCCTTCGACATATCCCTCTCGAAATCCTCCTGGTGGGCATAGAAGTCCTCAATCATTCCTCTCCATTTATCTCCAAATCTGAAGCGATATGAAATCCACCAAATGCATCCAACTACCCAGATGACAGCAATGGACATGTATGTGCCTCGCAGGAAAATGGTACGTTTCCTAAAGCGGTAGCCCCAATCGAATAGGATACCGCCAAAGAAAGCAATGATCAGAAAGACAACGAAAAACAGTAGTACTTTAAAAAGATTACTTTTCCAAAATGTTTTTTTAGCCATGTCTCTTATGCGATTTATTAGGTTAGGAGTGGTTATGACAATTGGAATATTTTCTCCATTAAATGCCATTTGTCTGCCGACGATGCCGTGGGGTCGCAACCTTGGCACTGGGCAACAAATGCCTCCCACTCAGCCTGCCGAGGAAGCTTTGCCAAACGTGCCATATCTCTTTCCCAATCAAATTCATCAACCGTATCGCAAATCATAAACACCTGATTTCCATAACGGTAAATCTGCATATCGAGGATTCCGACTTCCCTTTGGCCGGCCATTACCTCTGGCCATACATGAGAATGCGCCTCGATGTACTTTCTTATGAGCTCTTCGTCGGGAACTAGTGTTAGCGTCTGGCAGAATCTTTTCATCGTCTCTACAATTCTTTTTCGTGATAACGTATGCTTTCTTTTTTTATTGTTTCTAAATCCTACTATATTTTTGCACTGTTTTTTTCGAGAGAATAGGAGTGGACAATAGGCACTTTTTTCGCTAATACAACAGGAATATATTATGTCCAAATTGGCTTTTCCGCAGAGGAAAAAATATAAAATATTGAATCGAATCAAATCTTTACAATAAAAATATCACATTGATTATCAGTGTGTAAATAAAAAAAATAAAAAAAATATTTGCAAATTGAGAAAAAATTAGTACTTTTGCACCCGCTTTCGAGAGAAAAAAAGCCGCTTTTAAGGAAAGCAACAAGATTGTCCATTGGTGTAATGGTAGCACATCTGACTCTGGATCAGCCAGTCTAGGTTCGAGTCCTGGATGGACAACAAAAAAGGGATATCATATCAATGATGTCCCTTTTTTAATTGCCTATGGCTACCCCTATTTTTTACAGCTGTGCTATCCGGGTATGGAAATGCGTTTCATTTCACAAGTGTCCCAGTGTCCAGCAGGATAAGAATACGACCAGAATAACCATTCGCCATCCAATCTTTCAATGTCGAATGTGAGCCAGCGTTTGGGCTTGGGAAACCTCTTTTCCTAAATCAGATTTGCCCACTGGGTGCCCCCCCCTATCGCAGAATGCTCAAGCGGTAATCTTCGGCATGTTCACAGAGGAGATATTTCCCAACTGCCACAAGCCATCCGCTCTCGCACGTGTGAAATAAAAACTAACGATTCCCCCATGGGTAGAAAAATCCCAGGAGTGAGTTTACTCAAATACTCCTGGGATTACTTGCGCTTACGTTCTGGTCTGTCCTTTGGCGCACAACCGTAGGGAGGGGTCGCTACAAAGCGCGACTGTGCCGAGCCAAGGGTGCTACTCGGCTGTAGAAGTCTCTTCCGAGCCCACCTTTGCCCTGTTCTCCAGCTCCATCTTACCAAAACGGAGCGTGATACCGGCCGAAATGTAGCGGCTGTTAATAGTGTAGCTATTGCTCTCGCTCTGAAGGTAGGGGTTGGTGTTGCTTGAGCCGGAGCCAATAGTCTTGCCCCAGTTGAAAATATCCTGAACATTCAGGTATGCCGAAAGCTTCCTTTTAAAGAAATCTGCACGGACACCGCAGTTGAGGTAGTAGCGCGCCGAGCGCTTTGCGGCCAGACTGATAGTGGGGGAGGAGTAATTGGCAGAAGCAAAGACTTGGTATTTGTCCCAAAGCTTCACCCATGTGTTCAGCCGCAAACTCCACGAAGTCATCGCGTCGGAAATGGTGTTTTTGCCAGGTTGGTCCAAAACATAGCCATAGTTATAAACATTTGCGTAGAGCCTCACGTTCATGAACCCGCTGGGACGGTAGGTGACAAATGCCGTTCCTCCAAAGCGGTGCGACTGCCCCATATTGTAGGGCACGGTGAACTGTACAATACGGTTCAAGATGGGGTCGTCCTCCTCGGTGGAAGAAGTCAGGTTGTCGATTTCGTTCGTGCTGAGCCGGGCGTAGCCTTCAATACCGATGTTGCCGAAGGACATATAATATTTGTTCCAGCCAATTTCGGCATTGTGGGTGATGGCATAGACGCCAAGCAAGTCGCGGTTGCCGATGGAATAGCCGTCCAGTGAATAACGCTTGTAGGTGGTGATGTTCTCCTCTGACGGGCGACGCATACGCAGGGTGTAGTTCAGCTTGAAATTGTGCATGCTCTCCGTGCGGTAGGAGAGGTGGACCGAAGGGGTAAAGGTAAGGAAGTTGCAAACCGTGTCGTCGTTAGTGAAGGGGTAGACGGGGCTGCCGGTATAGCTGAAGTCGACATTCTCATACTGAGTGCCGAGTCCCAGCTCAAGGGTGAACCCGCCCCAACGGCGTGTCCATTCGATGTCGGCTTCAACCGAGTTCTCGTGGTCGAGAAAGTCATAGCTGCGCAGCAGGTCGCGAACGTTTGTGCTGGACGCGCTGTCGTATACATTATAGGTCCGCCAGATATACCTGTGCCCATAGCCGAGGCCAAAAGAGAACTCTCCGTTCTCGCTGTAGGGGCGGTTGTAGCGGATGTCGGCGCTCAGATTGTTAGACCTGTTGTTGTCGATATAGGCCTTGTCATAATTAGGCCCCAAGGTGTAAGTGGTAGTGAAGAGCCGAATAAAGTCGTTCTGGCTGAATCCGCCATTGAAGTTCTCGTGTATGCTGGCGCGAATATTGTGCCCCTTTTTGTCGAACTTGTGGGTGAAATCCACACCGAACATACCAAAACCATTATGTCCGTGGGTACGGTTGGTGTCGACATAGAAATACTCATAGTTTGAAATATAGTCGGTACGGTTGCGCTGAAGGAAATTATTGTTGAGGCTGTAGCTGAAATTGCCGTGCCCCATCACCTCGATATCGGTCATGCTGTCAATGGCATAGCTGAGATTGGCAAAGAAATTGCCGTTGTATCGGCGATTGTCGCTCTCGGTGTTATAACTTTCGGTGGCCGTGGTGTCGTAACGCTTTTCGTCGGCAAATTCGGTTTCCTCGCTGTCTCTGCGGTAGGTCGTTCTGCTCCACCCGTTGCGGCTGGTGTAGTTATAGCGTCCGCTGACATAGACATTCACAGACAATTTCTCATTGGCCCATGTGTAAGAGAGCCACGGAGAGACAAACGGCTGGGTGGCGCCGTTGACGCCGAAGCTGATAAAGTGGTTGCTCTTGATATAGGCCGAGGTGATGATGTTGATAACCGCATCGGCGCTAGTGGCATACTTGGCCGAAGGGTTGGTGATGGTCTCAATGCGGTCCAGCGCATTGGCCGGCAGGGTTTCCAGGTAGGTCTTCAGGTTCTCTTCGGTCAGCTTGGAGGGTTTGTCGTTCACCCAAATCTCTACACTCGACACTCCTCGCAGGGTGATGTTGCCCTCGATGTCCACCTCCACTCCGGGAGCGTTCTGGAGGGCGTCGCTCGTGGTGCCGGTCTGAATGGTGGGGTCGTCGGCGACGTTATATATCATTTTCTCGCCGTCCATGGCATATAGCGGGCGGGCCGCCGTGATGTTCACCTCCTTCAGCTGGGTGGCACCAGGAGCCAATTTGACAGTGCCTAGGGCGGTATTATTTGTCACCGTGAAGGGGACCAGTGTGTTCTTGTAGCCGATGGCGGAAACCCTCAAAAACTTATCGCCCTGCGGCACATTGGTCACCTCGAAATATCCGTTCAGGTCGGTGATGCTGCCTTTGATGAAGGAAGAGTCGGCGGCATCCAATATGGCAACATTCACATAGGGAATGGGGTCGTTATTTGTGCTATCCTGCAGGGTGCCTATGACCTTGAACACATCGCCCTCCTGTACTCTTTTCTTCTGCCTAACCTGCTGCGACTGCTCTGCTGCCTTCATGGCCTGGTATTGTTTGCGCATACGCTCGCGGTCGCTCATCGAGGGACGGCCGCCGTTTCGCCCTCCCGGAGGTGGACCCATGGGATGGCCGCCTGGACCGCCGCCCGGCTGTGCGATGGCCACGGATGTGGTGCATAAGAAAAACATCAGCGCTATGGCTGAAAAGAGTTTGGTGCGATTAATGGACATATTATAAGTATTATATAGGTATTATTTATATTAGCAATGCTGTATTTTATTTTGTATGAATTGTTTCTTTTTTATTGCTCGCCTGTGTCTAAAACTTTTCGACGTTGCGTTTGCAGTGCTTTTTTTTCTCATGAGGTTGTATTTTAGCATTTTTTATCATGATTTCTAAACCCAGCGGGTATTTTTTCCCCATTCTCTTGTTGCATGGGAGTTCTTGTATTGTGGAATGAGGATCTATAGACGAACTATAGAGGAACAAACAAAGGTGTGGCGAGGTTTGAGCCCGGAAACGGTACGGCTCTTCTTTGTTAGAGGATGAACCATTGCTAGTTGGATTTTTATTTTCGAGGGCTTGTGCGCTGATTCGATTTTTTTGTGTATATTTGCAGCATGAAAAGATGTTTATTATTATTCTGCTTTAGTTTGCTTTGTTTTGGGGCTGCGGCCCAGGAGGACGGACAGGCTGCGCCAGTGGCTGCCGGGCGCTCGTTGCCGACAGCCTTGGGCTTTTCGAAGGACGAGATGTCCGTGCTGGTCGATGTGCCCGATGTGTGGGGCGATGTGTCGGAGGATGTGTCGTCAGCGGGCGGCGCCACCTCCTTTTGGAGCCATTGGCGGCTGGGTGCGGACGTGACTACCTTTTTTCGCGATGCCGAGTTCTTTTTGCCTTACACTAAGGGCTATACGGCATCGGGCTTTTTCCTTACGCCTTATGCCAAGCGCGTGTTGGGGCGTTATGCGCAGCTGACCTTGGGGGTGCAGCTGGCGGGGGTGGCCGGTTATGAGGGTCTCCGCCGTTGGCAGCCCGTGGTGCGGCTTGAGTATATGCCTCATCGCAACTGGAGGCTGGTGATGGGCTCGATTTACGGCGCTCTCTCCCACGGCCTATACGAGCCTATGTTCGACCGGGAGCGTTTCATTTACGACCACCAGGAGGAAGGGGTTCAGATTTTGGGTTCGCTGGCACTGGGCTCATGTCGGCTGCAGACAGACACTTGGGTTCATTGGGAGGAGCTGTTGGAGCCCTGGCAGCCCACTCAGGAACGTTTTACGTTGGGCAGCAATAACCGGCTGGACCTGCTGTCGTTTTCTGTGGGCAATGCGGGGGGTGAGTTTGGCGTGGGGGTGCCCTTGAGTTTTGTGGGATGCCACAGGGGAGGCCAGTTTACGGCCTTGGATACTTGCATTCAGACGCTCTTCAATGAGAATGTGGGGTTGCGGCTGACTTGGTCGGGCGGGTCTGGGCAGGCGCTGGCTGTGGATGTGCCCTTCTTTTTCTATCAGGACATGTCGCCTACAAAGTGCATGGCCTACGACGATGGGTGGGGGCTATGGCCCCAGCTGAGGTGGGATTGCCCCTTGCAGGGCCGCCGTAGGGCGACCGGCTGGAGGGGGATGTGGCAGTTGCAGCTGCAGGCCGGCTATTGGTACGGACACCAGTTCGTGGCCCCTCGGGGTAGTTTTCTTTTCCAGAGTATTAGTTGGCACGACGCGGCTTTTGCCACTCCCGAACGCGAGATGGCCACGGGCAAGGTGGCGATAGAGAATACTTATGGGAAACTGGCAATGGGCGTGGATGCCGAGTTCTACTACGACCTGCGGCTGCGGGGGTTGGACTTGGCAGTGGGATTGTACCTGAGGTGTCGGCTCTAGTGCTTTACTTGACTACGTAAACCTTCTGGTCGATGGGTCTGTTGTAGATAGGCTGCTGGTGATGGCCGTTGGCGTCGATGCCTAATGTGTATTTGTGGATGGTGCCGAATTGTTCTTCTATTTCTAAGTAGGAGATTTGATAGGTGGATTTTCTGTATTTGAGCAAGATACGGCTGATGCCCTTGTTGAAGCCTGCTTCGCTGTTGAGAGCGACGATGTAGTTTTGCTCGTCTGAAGTGAGTTTGAAGGTGACGTTGAAGTTGTCGTAGAGGTTGTAAATGTCGCCGTTGACAGCCCAGGCCATGGCGTTGCCTAGAAGTTTCATCAGCGTTATGTACTTGAAATTGTATTTTTTGTGGCGGCCGTTCAGCCCGTTGTATAGGTGGGTGGTGGTGATGATGTAGTAGTCGCCTACGGGATTGTTGTAGAGCATTGCTATCTTGGCTTCGATGTCGCCTGCTTTGGAGGGTTTGACTCTCTCACAATAGAAGGTGCCTGTTTTGTGCTGGTGTACGCCTTTCTTGATTCTTTCGTGTTGAAAGGGACCCTGGGTGGTGCGGTACTGTCTGTTGTGAGTGAGTATGCGGTTGAGTATGGCGCTGTCGGAGGCGCTGATTCCTTGGGCTGAGAGTGGAAGGGCGAAAACGGACAGGACGAGTGCGAGGATGATTTTTTTCATGGGGGATTTTCCTATAAAAAGCCCCCGATTCCAGAATCGGGGGCTTTTATTGTTGTTTTCAATTCGGGGTTAGAGTACGGTGAATTTGTAGGTGGAACCGTTGAGGCGGTAGACGTAGGTGCCGGGGGCATATTTTTGGAGGTTTAGGCGGTACTCCTTCATGCCGGCGGGAACTACCATGTTGTCAACCATTTTGCCGTCCATGCTGAAGACACCCAAGGTGGCGCTGTTGGGAAGGTCGACGGGGATTGTGATGTAGTCGGTGGCAGGGTTGGGATAGGCGGGTGTGACGTTGGCGATGGTATTTTCGTTGATGCTGAGGTCTTTGGGGTAAATCTTGTAGACCAAGGCATGTCTAGAAGTAAAGCGATAGCCTTGAGCAGATTGGATGGCAGTTATAGGCGCGAGGGTGTAAAATCCGTTGGCATCTCCGCCCCAGCCCCAGTTGATGTAAAATTTGGTGTCGTCGGAGGAGGATTTGCCTACGATGATAAAAGCATGGCCGGCGTCTCTTCCAGTGCTGGAATTGTCGAAGCCGCTGTAGTAGACAGGACGTTGGTGGTCTACGATTTCGCTATTTAACAGGCTGAGCCAGTTGGCGTCGGTTATACCATCGCGGGATACGTAATGGGCTTCGTCGGAATATTTGAACCAGTTGGAGAGTGCACCGGGAACCTTGGTGCTCTGAGCTCCACTACCATCGGGAGTCCATTCCATGCCTACGGTGACACCACAGGCGAAGAGGAGTTTGCTGATGGCGCGTTTGTTGTTCCAGGGGCTGTTGATGGTTAACTTGTTGGGCATGCTGTCGTAGACGAATTTGTTGGAGTCCACGAGGAATTTGTATTTGATGGTTGTGTTGTTCCAGCTGCAGGTGGCGGTGGCGCCATTTTCGTTGCCGCCGCGCTCGGGATAGTTCCAGAATTTGATTATCTGGCCCATGGCAACGGCCACGCAACCGGCATAGCAGTACTGGCCGTTAAGGACGGGGCAGAGCACATTGTAGGTGGGCTGGGTGGGGGAACCCTGGTCCCATTTGGTCTGCACAAGCACTCCGGCTTTGCTCAGGTCGCAGGTGAAGGTTTGCTCCTCAAGCTCTTTCCAGAGTTTTTTGATTTGGGGAGTGGAAGCAGCTTTGCAGTTCTGTATTTCGCTGATGATGGCTGCATAGTTGTCGAGGAAGTATTTGGTAGAGGGGTTCATGGCTTCGGGGTCGATGGAGCCTTCGGGCGAGTAGGCCCAGATGGGTTCGACGGCATCGTCGGCAGCGACGACAACAAAGCCGTTGCCCTGGACGTTGAAAGCATACATGGCAGGAACGCACAGGGTGGGGTTGTCATATTGTTGGGCAAGTTTGAGATTGTCGGAGGAAACAGGGGCTTTTGCACCAGTGGCAACGGTGAAGTAGTAGGCGCCGATTTGTTTGGCTGTTTGCAGGTCTACATTGTCGGCTTTTGCACTACCCCAAAAAAGGATAACGCAGGCGAAAACGATGGATAAAAATTTGGTTTTCATGTGTTTTAATTATATTCTTAGTTATTATTCTTGGTTTGTACCAAGTGGCAAAGATACGAAAAAAAAATGAATTATTGGTATTTATATTGTTTTTTTGTGTTCTTTCGGTATTTGCTATTTATGCGGCATTGAGGAGGAAAAAGACTGCAAGTCCGATGTAATTGCCTATCATGTAGCCTAATAGCCCTATTGTTATGCCGAGGATGATGAGGTCTTTGTTGTTGAGCAGGGCTGCCACTAGGGGTACGAAGGGGGGTGAGTTGATGAGGGCTACGCTGGTTACTAGGGTGCTGTCGCCGTCGAGTTTTAACAGTCGCGAGAAGAGGATTTGGAGTAGGAGTGAGCCAAAGATGACAAAGAGGATGTACCAGAGGATGTTAAGGCTTCCGGCGAGGTCCATTTGACGAATGTCGCAGGCGTTGGCGATGGTGAAGCAGAATAGGTAGACGAAATAGAGCCCCAGGGTGAAGGATTTGGCTTGGCGGTTTTCGGTTTCGGCCTGGCGGTTGATGTGTCGAAAGATGGGCAGGAAGGAGGCTCCGATGGAGAGCGTGGTGAGTAGGAGGATGAGCACGGGAGTGGCGATTGTGGTAGGCAGTAGGGTGGAGACGAGGTAGGACGAGGCTGCTATCATGAGGGTGAATAGTAGCGGGACGATGATTTCTTTTGTCCCGTTTGCTTTGGGCGTTTGTGTGGCGGCAGGTTGGATGGCGGTGTTTTCCTGGACGGTTTTATTTGTGGCAGGGGAGGGGAGAAGGCGGCGGAAAACTGGTTTCCCGAAACAGATGACGAATACGAGGTAAAGCCCGGTGACTATCAGGTCGTAAGAGGTTACGTAGAGGTATGTTTCTTGGTCCATGCCTACCCCCTGGGCTATGGCGCCCATGTTGGGAATTCCGCCTGTGTAGATGCCTACGGCTACAGCACTGACTTGAGCGAATTTGTGTGAACTGTATTGCCCACGGAATAGGAAAAAACCGGCGATGATTACTATCAGTATTGAGAGTAGCCCGCTGAGAAAGGATTTTAGTGCTTTGCCTGTTGACCAATGCGAGAGGGTGCAGGAGAGGAGCATCAGCGGGATGGCCAGGGGGATGCAGATGTTGCCTATGGTGTTGTTGGTGGCGAGGAGGTTTTCTTGACGAATCCAGGTGGTCAGGTTGGCTACCAGTAGGCCTATCACGTATAGCACGGCCATGGGGCTCATTTTGTCAATCCAGCGCCATTTGCGGGCCAGAAGCATGACTGCGGCCGGGGTGGTCAGGAGGTAGAGTATGTATAGGGCGGAGTTTATGGGGCGTTGTGCTTAAATGATGGGTTGTTTTATCTGCTTTGGTGGCTGAGGGTGTCTTCCAGTTCTTGTTTCAGATATATGGCAGTGTCGTTATTGGGCTGCTGCGCAAGGTCTTCGGGTATGCCTTCGAACATGATTTTTCCCCCTTTGCGACCGCCGTCGGGTCCCATGTCGATGATCCAGTCGGCCACTTTTATTACGTCCATGTTGTGTTCAATCACCAGTACGCTGTTTCCGCGGTCCACAAGTCGTTGGAGTACGTCCAGCAGTACGCGGATGTCCTCGAAATGGAGTCCTGTGGTGGGTTCGTCGAGAATATATAGGGTGTTGCCAGTTTCGGGTCTTGCAAGTTCGGTGGCCAGTTTGATTCGCTGTGCTTCTCCGCCGCTGAGGGTGGTGGACTGCTGGCCGAGGGTGATGTAGCCGAGCCCCACCTCCTGGATGGTTTTAAGTTTGCGATATATTTTGGGGTATGACTCAAAGAAGTCGACGGCCTCGTTGATGGTCATGTCCAGGACGTCGGAGATGCTTTTGCCTTTGTACCTAATTTCTAGGGTCTCACGATTGTACCTCTTGCCGTTGCAGACTTCGCAGTTGACATAAACGTCGGGCAGGAAGTTCATTTCGATGGTGCGGACACCTGCTCCGCGGCAGTTCTCGCATCGCCCACCTTTGACGTTGAAAGAAAATCGTCCGGGTTTGTAGCCTCGTATTCTCGCACTCGGAAGTTGGGTGAAAAGGGTGCGGATTTCGTCGAAAACGCCCACGTAGGTGGCGGGATTGCTGCGCGGAGTGCGGCCAATGGGCGACTGGTCGATTTCTATCACTTTGTCGATGAATTCGATGCCGGAGACGGATTTGTAGGGCAGCGGGTCTTTCTGGGAGTGGTAGAAATGTCGGTTCAGGATGGGATGCAGTGTTTCGTTGATAAGGCTCGATTTGCCGCTTCCGCTCACGCCTGTCACGCAGACAAATCGACGCAACGGGAGATTCAGGGTCACGTCCTTCAGGTTGTTCCCAGTGGCTCCGGTGATGACAAGGTGGTCGCACCCCTCCATCGGGCGACGGGCAGGAATGGGAATGTCTTTGATGCGTCGCAAGTAGTCGAGTGTGAGCGTATGTTTTTTTGTGGAGAGCAATTTCTGGTGGTCGCCTTGGAAAATTACTTTGCCTCCGTGTACGCCGGCTCCGGGTCCGATGTCCACCACATAGTCGGCACTCATCATCATATCGCGGTCGTGCTCTACCACGATGACGCTGTTGCCTAAATCGCGCAAATTCATTAGCGAGTTGATAAGGCGTCGGTTGTCGCGCTGGTGCAAGCCGATGCTGGGCTCGTCTAATATGTAGAGTACATTTACCAGTCGGGCACCGATCTGAGTGGCTAGACGAATGCGTTGCGACTCGCCTCCTGAGAGGCTGCTGCTGTTGCGGTTCAGCGAAAGGTAGCCAATGCCCACGTCTATCATAAATTGTGTGCGACTGAGTATTTCTCGCAGAATTTCATGAGCCACAGCCTGTTGCTGCCCGTCCAGACGTTGCTCGAGAGTGGAAAGCCTTTCGTAGAGTTCGGTGAGGTCTAGATTGGCCATTTCGCCGATATGCATTCCGTCCACTTTGAAAGCCAAGCTTTCGGGTTTGAGCCGGTAGCCGTGGCATTCGGGGCAGGGAATGGTGTTCATAAAACTAGAGGCCCATTTCTGCAGGGCTGCGGAATTTTCGTCCGATGCCATCTGGAGTATGTAGTTGACTATTCCCTGGAAACTGCTGCCGTGGTTCATCTCGTAGGCGTCTTCCAGCCCGGTGAAGTCGCTGGTGCCGTAGAGAATGGTATTCATGGCGTCCTCGGAGAAAGATTCCACAGGGTCGTCGATCGTGAAATGGTAGTAGTGGCCTAAGTTCTCTAGCTTGCGGTAAAAATAATTGGTAGGGCTGTATTTCCCCAACACGTCGAAGGCACCTTCACGGATGCTCTTCTTGGGGTCGGGAATGAGTTTCGTGATATCAATCTGGGCAATTTGCCCTAGTCCATTGCATTTGGGGCAAGCGCCGTAGGGCGAGTTAAAGGAGAAAGTGTTAGGCTCCGGTTCGGCGTAGGAGAGGCCTGTGGTGGGGTCCATTAGCAGGCGACTGTAGTAGGCAGGTTTTGGGGCTGGGGAAGGTATTGGCGAGGGGGGCTGGTTCTCCAGAACCATCAGTACCCCTTTGCCCTGTTTAAATGCAGTGCGGACGGCCTCTTTCAGGCGGTCCATATTCTTTCCCACCCGCACACGGTCTATCACCAATTCGATGTCATGGACTTTGTAGCGGTCTACCTGCATATTGTAGGTCAACTCCTTAATGTCACCATCCACCCGCACCCGCAGGAATCCCTTTTTGGCAATTTGGGCAAATAGTTCGCGATAGTGACCCTTACGTCCTTTCACCAACGGGGCCAACACCATAATGTCCTTGCCCTGGTATTTCTCAATTATCAGATTGATAATCTGCTCCTCGGTGTATTTCACCATCCGCTCGCCGCTGACGTGGGAATAGGCCGTGCCCACGCGGGCGTAAAGCAGGCGGATGAAGTCGTATATTTCGGTCACCGTGCCGACGGTCGAGCGGGGATTCTTATTGGTGGTCTTCTGTTCAATAGAAATGACCGGGCTGAGGCCGTTGATGCAGTCCACGTCGGGACGTTCGATGTTTCCGATAAAGTGGCGGGCGTAGGCTGAGAACGTCTCCATGTAGCGGCGTTGTCCCTCGGCGTAGATAGTGTCGAAAGCCAGACTCGACTTGCCGCTGCCGCTCAATCCGGTAAATACCACAAGGGCATTGCGGGGAATGTCGATGTCGACATTTTGCAAGTTATGTTCGCGGGCTCCAAGGATTTCAATTTTTGCCATGGCAGAGGTGTGGGGAGTTGATGGGGTGGATTAGATATGGCTTATCAGTCGGGTATCTTTTTTTCCGTTGGTCAGATGTTTGTGCTGCAACCCCTTCTCTACTGGCAGTTTCACGGGGTAACTTTTGTTGGCCTTATTTTTCAGGTTGTCGGTCTGGAGCCAAGGGTTGAGGGTGCGGAGCATCTTATAGGAAGTGTTGTTCTTCTGGGCAAATTGGTAAAGGTCGACATTTTGCCCCGATAGGGTGACTGTCCGGGTGGGAATGGGCGGATAGAGGTCGCAGTGGCGGAGAAAATAGCCATACTGCTGGGGGTGCTGCATAATCAGTTTCATGGCCAAGATGCGGTAGACGTATCTGCCTGTTTCAGAGTTGAGCCGGATGTCGTAGTAGTCGGTGGTACCCTGGGCCTGCATTCGTCTGGAAAGACCGTTTTCGCCGCAATTGTATGCCGCGGCCGCGGCCGTCCAGCTGTGGAAACGGTTATAGAGCGAGCGCAGATACTTACACGCCGCTTCTGTCGAGGCTTCCACGTCGTTGCGCATGTCTATCTCGTCGCTTACCGTAAGGCCGTATTTGCTTCCAGTGCTGCCAATGAACTGCCAGAATCCCTGTGCTTTAGCTGGCGAGGTTGCGTTGGTGAGTCCGCTCTCTATGACACAGAGATATTTCATATCCTGTGGGATATTATTTTTTTTCAATATCGGTTCGATAATGGGAAAATAGCGGTTGGCCCTTTTGAAATAAAGCACCGTGCTTGACTGCCGGTACATATTGATAATAAGCTCGTTGTCCAGTCCTTCCCTAACGTAGTAGAGCGACAGCGGCACCGCCTCGCCACAGAAAGTCATCGTGTCGGGTATCACTGGGGCGTACACTCTGTAGTCGTGCATGATGGCCTTGGTCTGCACCTCGTCGCTGTCCTCTCTGGGTGAGGCAAAGATAAAAATCTCCCCAGCGATGGCCAACGATGCCATAACGATGGCGACTATAGATAATTTCTTCATGATTTCGTGGTCGTTAGATTAACGGATGCCTATGCCTTTCGGCCGAGGCAGCATTTTACAATCTCTTCTGCCACCTCAGTCTTAGACAGCAGCGGAGTGGCGTGGGCCGAGCCGTCTCGGCCTATGATGGTAACCCGGTTGGTGTCGACACCAAATCCGGCACCTGCATCCCGCAACGAGTTCAGCACAATGTAGTCCAGATTCTTTTTCTCCAGTTTCCGACGGGCATTGTCCGACTCGTTGTCGGTCTCCAGGGCAAATCCAATCAGCGTTTGCCCGGCAGTTTTCATCGTGCCCAGCGTGGCCAGAATGTCGGGGTTTTGAACCAGGGTGAGGGTCATGCCTTCCGCCCCCTGTTTCTTCAGTTTGTGGTCGGCGGCGTGGTCGGGACGGTAGTCGGCCACGGCGGCCGAAAGTATGGCGGCATGGCAGGAGGGAAAGGCTGCCACGGCGGCCTCGTACATCTCCCTGGCGCTTTCGATGTCGGTTCGGTGAATCTTATGATGGCTGATTTTGAGTGATGTGGGTCCTGCAATCAGCTCTACTTGGGCTCCATGGGCGGCAAGCACCTGCGATAGGGCAAACCCCATCTTGCCCGACGAGTAGTTTCCAATGAACCTCACCGAATCAATGCGTTCGTATGTGGGACCGGCAGTCACCAGCACCTTCTGTCCGCTCAAGTCTGGCTCAGGTGCGGCGGTGAAGAGCGCCTGCATGATTTCCTCGGGTTCGGGCATGCGGCCGGCACCCGTGGTGCCGCAGGCCAGCTCGCCGCAGGCCGGGTCGATAATGCGGATGCCAATGGAACGCAGATAGTCGATATTGCGCTGCACGGCAGGACATTCCCACATCTGGGTATTCATCGCAGGAGCCAGATAGATGGGTTTGCGCATGAACGAAAGCAGCAGTGTGCTCAGCGCGTCGTCGCCTATGCCGGAGGCCATCTTGCCAATGATATTGGCAGTGGCCGGAGCCACCACCATCATTTCTCCCCAGTCCTTCAGCGATATGTGCTCAGTCGTGTGGTCGTTGTTGGAGTCGAAAAGGTCGGCATAGACTTTATTGCCCGACACGGTTTCCAGTGTCAGGGGCGTGACAAATTGGAGCGCGTGCTCGGTGGCCACGCACTTCACCTCGTGCCCCGCCTTGCGCAGCAGGCGCACCAGGAGCGGAGCCTTATAAGCGGCAATGCCGCCCGTTATGCCAACAAGGACTCTCATACCTACTGCTGGTCGGCTATCACCTTGTTCTCAAGCTCTTCCATCTTCTGCTGGTTCTGGTCTTCCTTGGCAGGGTTGCGGTAGTAAAGCTTGTGATCGAGATATTCCTCGGTGGCAACCAAGACGGGTTTGGGCATTTTCTCAAAGCGGCGCACCACTTCTATCTGCTCACGGTTCTCATAGTATTCCTCCATACCGTCGTTGTTGTTGGAGAACTCCTCAATTTTTTTGTGCAGCTCCTTTTTCTCCTCGATGGAAAGCTGGTTGGCCCTCTTTGTCAGGACGGCGACAGTTTCGTATATGTTGCCGGTCATCTGGCTGAACTCAGCAGTGTTACGTGTAACGGTGGTGTTGGGGATCTTTTTCTTATTCTCTTCCATTATATGTATGTTATTATTGTCGGTCTGTGGATTGTGTTCGGTTTTTATTTGCCAGCGCTCTCCAATTTGGCAATTGCCGCCTTGGCCTTAGTGTAGTAGTTTTGTGCCTGGCTGATATATTTCGAGTTGCTGAAGGCAGTGCTGAAACGGTCGAAATCGTTCACCACCTGTTGCAGGCGTTCTTTCATTTTCGACTCTTGGCTATTGATGCCGAACTGGTATCCGCTGGAAAGCAGATAGAACATAGCCTGCTCGCGGAAAGGCGAGTCGGGGTAGTTATTCAGGAAGGCCTGCAGCGAGGTGTAGGCCGCATTGTAGTTCTCGGTGAGGTAGTAGCCGTAGGCAATCTCATATTCCTTGCGCATGAGTTTGTCGCGCAACTCATCCAGGTGTGAGTTGATTTCGGGGACATGGGTGCTGTTGGGATAGCGGTCCACGAACGACTCGTAGGCCGTGATGGCCTCTTTGGTCAACCGTTGGTCGAGATAGTACTCGGGCGACTCGTGATACTTGCACTCGGCAGCCAGAAACAGGGCTTCCTCTGCGCGTTCGCTGTAGGGGTAGCGCTTGAAGAAGGTGTTGAACTGGTAGGAGGCAGAGTAGTAGTCCTTCTCGGCCATGAGCGACTGGCCATAGTACCATGCAATGTTTTCGGCATTCTCTTTGCCGTGGTAGTGCATGATGAGGTTCTCGAACAACTGTATGGCCCGGCTGTAGCTCTTCTTGTTGTAGTAATCGACCGCTGCCTTGTACTTGGCATCGAAATCGGACCCTTTTACCAATTTGTCGTAACCACTACAACTGGCTAACAGTGTTACTGTTAGAAACAAAAAACCGATCTTAGTTACAAATTTCATAATCTGCAAAGGTACATCTTTTTTTGCAATTAGCATGTTTTTTTGCAATAATCGCGTGTTAATAATATTTATTAGACCTCTTCCAGCCTTTCGGGAGTGTGGGGGAGGAGCCGCTTCAGCACCTTGGTTCGCCCCCTTCAACACGACTACCATAACGTCGCTTTGGGGTAAAATATTATGTGTGCAGCAACATTATCTTTCCTTTCGTCCCTTCCAGCCTCCGGATTTCATCCGCCCTTGCTCCGCCTTTTTTGTCCCATTTAGTTTGCATTTAGTTTGTATTTTGTTTGCATTTTGTTTTTACCGGATAAACTAAATGCAAACAAAATGCAAGTGGAATAAAAGCCAACAAGCGAACCAAGGGTGGAAAAAGGGGGACGTTGGCAACGCGGCGCTGTGGAGGGTCGGCGGAGGGTCGGTGGAGGGTCGGGGTGAACGCTAAGGCGTCCGAAGGCGGCGGCATGGGGTGGAAAAAGTCCTCTTCAACTATAATATTTATATTAAAACAATCGAAAAATATGATTATTCCGAAAATATTTCGTATTTTTGCCACTTATTAAGAGAATAAAGTATGGACACTATCATTATCTTAGATTTTGGTTCTCAGTATACTCAGCTGATTGCTCGCAAAATTCGAGAGCTAAATATTTACTGCGAAATTCACCCTTTCAATAAAATTCCTGCCCTGACTTCCGATGTCAAGGGTGTCGTTTTTTCGGGCAGCCCCTATAGCTGCAATGCGGCCGACGCGCCCGTCCCGGACATGGCCGGCATCAAGGGGCGTCTGCCTCTGCTTGCCGTGTGCTATGGTGCGCAGTATCTGGCAAAGTACGGCGGCGGCAGTGTCCAGCAGTCAAAAGTTCGTGAGTATGGTCGTGCCAACCTACAGTTTATCGACAGCGCCAGCCCCCTTATGAAGGGCATTCCCCAGGGCAGCCAGGTGTGGATGAGCCATGGCGACACCATCGAGCGCCTGCCCGAGAACTACCACGTCATTTGCTCTACCGACAGTGTCCGCTTTGCGGGCTACCAGATTGAGGGCGAGCCCACCTATGCCATTCAGTTCCACCCTGAGGTGCACCACTCCGTCGATGGCCTCACCCTGCTGAAGAACTTTGTGGTGGACATCTGCGGCTGCGACCAGTCGTGGACACCCGAGTCGTTCATCGAAACCACTGTGGCCGAACTCCGCGCCAAGGTGGGGTCCGACAAGGTGGTGCTGGGGCTCTCCGGCGGAGTCGACTCTACCGTGGCCGCCGTGCTGCTCAACCGCGCCATCGGCCACCAGCTGCACTGCATCTTTGTCGACAACGGCCTGCTCCGCAAGAACGAGTTTGAGGGTGTGTTGGAGTCATATCGCGACATGGGGTTGAATGTCAAAGGCGTGGATGCCAAGGAGCGTTTCTACAATGTCTTGGCGGGCGTCACCGATCCAGAGAAGAAGCGCAAAGCCATCGGCAAGACCTTCATTGATGTCTTCGATGCCGAAGCCAAGCTCATCACCGATGCCAAGTGGCTCGGGCAGGGCACTATCTACCCCGACGTTATCGAGTCCAGCTCCGTAAAGGGGCCTTCGCAAACCATTAAGTCGCACCATAATGTGGGCGGCTTGCCCGACTATATGAAGTTGCAGCTCGTCGAGCCCCTCCGCAGTCTTTTCAAAGATGAGGTTCGCCGTGTGGGCCGTCAGCTGGGAATCAAGTCCGAACTCATTGGCCGCCATCCTTTCCCCGGCCCCGGCCTGGCCATCCGCATACTCAGCGACGTCACCCCTGAGAAGGTGCACATCCTTCAGGAGGTGGACGATATTTTTATCCAGGGTCTGCGCGACTGGGACCTCTACGACAAGGTGTGGCAGGCGGGCTGCATGCTGCTGCCTGTCCAGTCGGTGGGCGTCATGGGCGACGAGCGTACCTACGAGAGCGTCGTGGCCCTGCGAGCTGTGGAGTCGGTCGACGGCATGACGGCCGACTGGAGCCACTTGCCCTACGACTTCCTGGCCAAGGTGTCCAACGACATTATCAACCGCGTCAAAGGCGTTAACCGGGTGGTGTACGACATCAGCTCCAAACCACCTGCAACCATTGAGTGGGAATAAAAAAATAAAACTAAGACTATGATGAGAAAACCAGTCGTATTGCTCCTCCTGCTGACATGGGCATCCATCGTCTGGGCACAGATGCCGGGCGGAGCCAGCGTCCAGGTGTCGCATAAGACGCAGATAGTAAACGGTAAACGCTATTTCATACATATTGTCGACCGTGGGCAGACGGTTTATGCCATCTCGCGCGCATACGGTCTTAAAGAGGTGGAGGCAGTCACGAAGAAGGATATTCATTTCCTTCAGATAGGCGACACCGTTTGGCTGCCCTGTAAGGGACAGAGGCTCTCCGACGGCACCACCGCACCGCCTGCCACCGAACCCACGCAGACGGCCACGGCCAGCCAGACCCCAGCGGCCACTCCGCAAAAGCCGGTCGCCAACCCTCCCGCGGCCATCCAGCCGCCCGCGGATCCCATAGGGCCGGTGGCTACCATTCGGCCGCGTGTCAATCCGCAGAGTATTGTGGTGTCGCTCATGATGCCACTCAATCTCAGCCAGATGGATAAGATTTCCACTACCAAGTTCGATGTCGAGCAGCGAGGCAAGACTTCCTATAAGAGCCTGGAATTTATACAGTTCTACGAGGGCTTGCTGCTAGGATTGGAAAAACTGGAACAGCGGGGCTACAACGTCACCCTTAATGTGGTAGATGTCGAAGGCACCTCTGACGAGGATGTGGAGCGCGCTTTTGTCAGCCATAACGTTGCCCAGTCCGACCTGCTCATTGCCTTGCTCACCCGTCAGCCTTTCCACAAGGCCGCCGAGCTGGCTCGTCAGGCGGAGCTCTTTATTGTCAACCCCGTGGCCGACCGCCCCGAAATAGTCAAGGGCAATCCGTATGTCTTTAAGTGCATGCCCTCCTTTGAGGCCTATGCCAAGCGCACCGTTCAGACTATTGAGACCAATAATCCTAACTCACCCATCTTCATAGTGCATTCCAAGGGGAAAGGCGAGGCAGCCGCCGTTGCCGCCCTCACCGCCGAGATTGAGCAGCACCCCAATCTGAACTACACCCTCATCGACTGGGCTCAGTCGTCCAAACTAACCAATGCCATCAAGAGTAGCGAGCGTTCGGTTGTCATCAGTATGTACAATCAGGACAAGTCTAAGAACCGAATCTATGCCTCGCAGCTGCTCAACAAACTTTCCGCCTTCAAGACGCGTACCCCCTACCTCTACTCATACGAGGATTGGTCGACCCTGTATGGCGACATAGATTTCTCGCAACTGCAGAATCTCAATTACTCGACTTTCTATCTCGACTGGGTTCGCGCTAATACTACCCATCGTGACTTTATCGACCTCTTTAGCCGTCGCTATAGCACCGAGCCTACCAATGTCTATGCCGGCATGGGCCATGACATCATTCTCTATTTTGTCACCGGCCTGCAGCAGAAGGGCACCGAATTTTTCCGTTCGCCCATCATAGCCACCCCGCAGGGCATGATATATCCCCTCTCTTTCTCCCACTCCAGAGCCGATTATGGATTTGAGAACCAGTATGCTATACTTTACCGTATGAGCGATTTCCACTTTATACCCGTCCGATGAACCAGACCACGTTGCGCAAAGAGTTCAGAATGACAGGCATGGGTCTGCATACGGGTCGAACGGTGACCGTCACCGTGCGGCCAGCGCACCCCGACTATGGTATCGCCTTCCGCCGTACCGACCGATTCAATATCGTCACCGTGCCGGCGTTGGCCACCCATGTGTCCGAAACAGCCCGCGGCACCACCATAGGCTCTGGACGGCATAGCATAGCCACCATCGAACACCTTATGTCCGCCCTTCACGGTTGCGGAATCGACAATGCGCTCATTGAGTTGGATGGCGGCGAAGTCCCCATCCTCGACGGCTCTGCCCGCCCTTGGCTGCAGCAGATTATCCGCGTGGGCACTCGCGAGCAGGACGCTCCGCGACAGGTTGTTACCTTCGACGAGCACTTGCGTTTTGAAAACAAGGACACCGGCTCGGTTTTTGAAGTCGAGCCCGCCGACACCTTCTCGGTCGACTGCGTTATAGATTTTCCTAAGAGCGTCATCGGCCGGCAAACGGCAACGCTGGCCGATATGTCGCAGTACGAAGCCGAAATATCCATGTGCCGCACCTTTGTGTTTTTGCATGAGATAGAGCCCCTCCTGCACCTCAACCTTATCAAGGGCGGCAGTTTGGACAATGCCTTGGTCTTTGTGAATAAAGAGTTGGGACCGAGGCAACTGCGCCGTTTGGAACGAACCTTTCACAAGGATGCCTCTCAGATACGGGTCCACGACGGAGTCCTCAACACCACCGACCCCTATTTCCCAAACGAACCTGCCCGCCATAAGTTGCTCGACTTCGTTGGCGACGTGCGCCTGGTGGGGCGTCCGCTGCAGGGCCATTTTTCGATATACAAGCCTGGCCATAAGGCCAATGCTGCTTTTAGTAAATATTTAATTGAATACATTAATAATAAATGATACTTAACGACATCCACCCCAACGCCCAAATTGGCGAAAACGTAAAAATAGGCAATTTTACCACAATCTGCGACGACGTGGTCATCGGCGATGGCACCGTCATTGAGCCCAACGTGGTTATTTACCCCGGCGCACGAATTGGAAAGAACTGCCATATCTTTCCTGGCTCGGTCATTTCTGCCATACCGCAGGATTTGAAGTTTGCTGGCGAATACACCACCTGTGAGATTGGCGACAACAACGTTATTCGCGAATGCTGCACCATCAACCGCGGCACCTCGGCCTCGGGTCGCACGGTCGTTGGCAGCGGCAACCTCATTATGGCGTATGTCCACATTGCGCATGACTGCGTCGTGGGTGACCATTGTGTCTTTGCCAACAACGCTACCCTTGCCGGGCACATCATCGTGGGCGATTATGTCATACTTGGGGGCAAGACGGCCTGCCTTCAGTTTATCCATATTGGCTCCCATGTCATAACCGCCGGCGGCTCGCTGGTGGATAAGGACGTGCCTCCTTTCGTCAAGGCGGCTCGCTACCCCATCTCTTTTGCCGGAGTCAATTCGTTGGGCCTCCAGCGTCGAGGGTTCTCACGCGAAACCATTAATAACATTGCCGACATATACCGCTACTTGTTCCAGAAAGGCCTCACCGTCAGCCATGCCGTCGAAGAAATAAAAGAGCACTACGGCCATACGGACGAAGGCAAGCAGGTCCTCAGCTTTATCGGTAGCGCCACAACCGGCCTGATGAAAGGCTATACCTTCATGAAAAGAGACAAATAATAAAAAAAACTATATATGAAAAAGATACTTGCCCTCTTGACAATGCTAGTCATTGTGGCCGTTGTTACTGGCTGCAAAGAGAAACGCTGCGCCTGCACCACCATCCGCGGCAACCACGAATACACCTCCCACAGCCTTGAACCGCTTGGGAGCCATAGCAGCTGCTCCGACCTCAATGCCGAGTGGACCTCTACGATTGATGGCGTTACCCTTCTTTCGAAAGAGTGCGTCCCTGAGGAATAGGCCTTTTTGGTGCCACTCTGTGCTGGGTGCCCCAGTCTTGAGGTACCATACGAAAAAGGCGTGACCGCGTTGGAGTACGCGGCCACGCCATAATGTGTTGAGGGATAGCCTATACTGCAGTTTAGGCCTTGTTGAACTTTTCTTTGCTTTGTTTGCAGCGGGGACATCTCCAGTCGGCAGGAAGATCCTCGAAGGCCACTCCGTCATGTTCAGCGGGGTCGTAGACATAGCCACAGATGCTGCAGATGTACTTGCCCGAAGCTTTCTTTTCTGCAAAATTCACTTGGGCCAATACGGTAGGCACTGGGTGGTCTAAGTCCATCACGCGTTCGGCTTCGAGGTTTTCATATCCTTGTGGTGAGTGGGTGGAGAGATATACTGTTGGATGGTTGCTGACAAACTCGCGTACACGGTTGAGGGTTTCACGGGCGGCGGGTAGGTCGTCGTATACGATGGAGAGTTTGTTTTCGTACAGAGCCTCGTCCACGTAGGTAATGTCGCCTTGGAACATATAGAATTTGCCTTCTTTCTCGGCCACAATCAGGCTGTTGCCGTTGGTGTGGCCTTTGGCTTTGATGAAAAAGATGCCGTCAGCAATTTTTTGGCTGGCAGGAAAGTTGAAGTAAGGCCCATCGGTGAAATGCACTGGAACGAGGTTGGGAATATTCTTTAGTTCGTCGACGCCCATTTCGTCGGCATTCACATATATCTTTGCATAGGGAAACGAATGCAGCTCACCGCTGTGGTCGGCATGTTTGTGGGTGAGTAGAATCTTGGTTACTTGTTCGGGACGGTAGCCCAATGCGGCGAAGGCCTCCATGTAGCTGCAGATGTCCTCGCCAGTGTAGGCAAGTGATTTCTCGTCGGGCACCTCCTCAGGAGTACCGGACGGTAGGCCTGTGTCGACTAGAATTACCTCATCACCGGTATCAATTAGGTAGTTCTGTAGGCTGCCACGGTAGCGGATGTTTATGTCGAATTGTCCCTTGCCTTCCTCGCCACCGAAAGCAAAAGGTTGGCTGTAGAAGCCGTTCTTTCTGAATTTTACTGCTTTGATTTCCATGTGTTATCGTTTTTATTGGATTGGTTCTTATATCTGGGTTTATTATTAAGGATGTTGAAGTGGAGATTCAATTAGGGGGAAAACTAGAGGCAATGCTTTTGCCATACGGGTATGGCAATTGACCACGAAAGAAATTGGGACTACCCATTAATGCACCTGGATGATTTCCTCTGCCATTCGGCGGCCGGCGTTAAAGGCCTGCTGCAGGTCCTGCTCCCAATGCTCTTCGCGGTAACGACGCTTGGCTTCTTCTGAAAAGGCTGCCAGCTCGAAACGGCTGTAGTCCTTTACCTGATAGGTGTTGTAGGCGATGAGTTTTTCGGGCTTGCCGAGGGTTCGCTCTATGCAGTATTCCATTGAGCCATAGCCGTTGCTGTTGTTGTGTTCCTGAGTGCCATTCATGGTTTCTACCAATAGGACGGGCATTTGTTTGGGCGCCGACATGCTGTAGTCGTTGTAGGAAAGCCAAGGGAACGCCAGACGCTCCAGAAAAGTGCGCATCTGCCCCGTTACATCGCCAAAATATATGGGAGAACCGAGTACCAGACCGTCGGCTCGTGCCGTCTCTTCTAGCACTGGGGTCAATGGGTCTTTGAACTTGCAGATATTTGATGCTTTGTCCTTTATTTTGCATGCCATGCAAGACATGCATCCTTTGTAATCGAGATTGTAAAGACGGACTGTCCTGACTTCGATTTCGCTACTCACCGAGGCGGCACCTTCGGCAATTATGTTCAACATAGAGGCCGTATTGAAGGTTCGGCGTGGGCCTCCGTCGATAATCATTATCTTTTTCATATTCTGTCAATCTTTAATTACCCCGCGTTATTGCGGAAGTCTATCTTCTTTTTCGTCATATAAAATTCAATTGCTGCAGTGGAAAATATAAAAAAGGGAGGGCATGAGCCCTCCCGCGAGCAAAAAAAACTGCATGAAGCAAACTCACTTCTGCGTGGGTTCCCACTTGCAGCGGATGGGAGACACTATGGCACCTTCCTTTTTCAGTTCGGCAAAAGCCTTGTCCACCTCTTTGCGGTCGGCTCCCAGCGCTTTAGTGACATCGCCTGCTGAGACGGGTTTCCCTGCCTCGCGCATGGCTTGCAATACTTGTTCTTTCATTGGGGTTAGGATTAAAGGGCAGCTTTAACCAGCCAAGGTTTGGCACCGATGCACTCGATGAGACCCAGTTGTTCCTCGCTCCAGTACATGTCCTCTTCCTCGTCTTTCAGATATTCTTTCATCATGTCGAAGGTGGTCAGGTCGTCCTTGATGCCGTCCATGCATTTGCGGAGCAGCTCAATGCCTTCAACCGACACCTTGTAGTCGGCCTTCAGATACTCAATGGGGTCTTTGTAGAGGGTTTGGGCCTGCACGGCCTCTTGTTTCAGTTCGCCACCCAGGTCAAGCAGGCGGTCGATAAACTGATTCACATAGCCCTGCTCCTCTTCGGCATGTTCCAGATATTTGGTCTCTAATTTCTTGAAACCAAGCGAACCAAAGATTTTGGCCTGCAGTTTGTGCTGGAAAGATTGTGCGTTCAGGTTGGTGACGAAGAACTGTAAAGCTTCAATTGATTTGTTTTTGTCCATATTGATATTTGTTATTATAATTAATTGTTAATACGAATGATACATAAAATTATCATTCTCGTTTACAATTTGCAAAAATAACTATTTCTTTGCGGAGTGCCAAATCCTATCCGATACAAAAATTGTTTCAAACGATACATGTGTTCACAATTTTTTGTCCCGACATGCGTTATCAGGTTATGTACAGTTTGGCAGAAACATTAAAGATACAGTATGGTCGTGAACCCACTGGCGACCTCGGCAGTCGTTTCCAATGTATGGAAATGACTCCCGACCGGGCCCGACTGACCAACCTCACCCAGGGGCTGATGTCGTGCTATACCTTCAACCTTATCACCTCGGGCCACATCACTCTTCGCTACATCGACCGCGAGTTGACTCTCAGTCCCGACGACCTCTATATCTATACACCGGGACAGCCTATCACCGTTCTTTCCGTCTCTGACGACTTGCTCGGCTATGTTCTCCTGACCGAGGAGAGTCTCACCTTAGAGTCCCACATGGTGCGCAAATTTGTCCGAGCCGCCTATCGCCCCCTCACCGTCCTGCACGAACCCATGATACACCTCATCCCTGCCGATGCCCAACGGCTTTGCGCCTCTATGCAGCAGATTATAGCCCGGCAAGAAACGCCCCACCGTTTTCAGAACGAAACGCTCAAGCTTAGCATAGACCTCTTTCTGCTGGACGTACTAGATATGCAGGACCGAGCCGTGTCCACCCATATCCAGCCCTCCAATCGTTCCGAGGAACTCTTTTTCCGTTTTATCGAGATGCTGCCTAGGCATTTCCTCGACCATCGCGACCTTGATTTCTATGCCTCAGGACTCAATATCTCCACCGTCTACCTCTCCCGCATAGTTCGACAGATGACAGGCCGAACCGTGGTAGACCACATCAACCAGATGCTGCTGATGGAAGCCTCCTTTTTGCTGACCACCACCAGTCTCAGCGTAGCCCAGGTGGCCGACCGCCTTCATTTTGCCGATGCTGCCTCTTTCTGTAAATTCTTCTCGCGGCAGAAAGGTATTTCGCCCCGCCGTTTCCGCGAGCAGTAAGGTAATCAAAAACAGCCCTCCGGGGTGCATATGCGGGGCTTGCGGGTGTAGATGCCGAAGTTTGACCAGTCGGCGGTGTCGCGGTGGTCGAAGTCGAGGTCCTGTACGCGAAGGGGCTTCTCCCGCAGTACAGGTTCGGGGTAGAGTTCTTTGTATATCAGTTTGTACAGGTCTTCGTAGTTGGCAACAACCATTTTGTTGGCATACTGGCGATACTCTAGTTTCAACTTGCCCTGCGGGTTAACCACAAACATGCAGGGTATGCCGTCGATGACATCCTCCAATTCAAATTGGCTGTCAAATACATACTGGGCGATATTGAGAAATCTGTCTTCGGCACCAGTGCAGAAACGAGGGTCGTCGTCGCGGAGGTAGTACATGTATGGCGTTTCTATGCCGTACTGCTTGAGGTATTTGGTATTGTTGTATTTCAGCGATGAGCAGTCCTTTAGTACAAAATACCAACGCACGTGTGCTGTGTCGGCGTTGTAGAGTTGGTTGAAGACGAGTTTCATCTGCTCTTGGCATGGGCCGCAGCAGTGGCTGTAGATGATTACTACCTTGTAGTGTGTGGTGTCGTCCATCATCAAGTGTTTAAGACCGTCGGCGGTCAGTGGCCGCTGGTCGGTGTACTTGTGTGCGTTTTCGATGTCGCTGGGCTTCTCAATGCAGACCTTCACCAGTCCGCAACTGCCGAACAGCAGCATCGTGGCCAGCATCATGATAGTCAGTTTTGTTCTTTGCATAGGTGTTTGTTTTTTGTAGTTTTACATATAGTATTCGAAAAAAGAGGTCAGAATCTTACAAATGTTGAAAGAAAAATTTGTCCGTCGTTTGTATTTTTTTGTACTGAACTATATCTGGAGCGGCCGACACTCATAATTTTGCATTCAGAACTTAGAATAAGTATATCGGTGGACATCGCAAGTGTTTCATCCCCGATAAAATAGGGGGTCTGTAATGTGCTGGTTATGAGCCTGTAGTGTTGGAGAAGCGGCGATGGGCTGGAGTAATGTAAGTAGTGTACAGTTTACAATGGGCGGCAACTATCACTGTACGTTGTACATTATATATTGTACAATGTATAGTGAGTCGGCAGCAACTATAGACTCAGAATTTATAATTTAGAATTCAGCAATGTAGCGGTGGAGGATTTCGATGGGGTGGACGGCATGGATGCCTGTGCCGTCGAGGATTTGCTGGCGACAGGAGGTGCCGGGGGCGGCCACGAGAGTGGGGGTGGCGGTGGGCGATGGGTCGGACTGCTGCATGGCTTTACGCACCGTGGGAAAGAGCACCATTTCTCCGATGGATAGAGAAGTTTTGTAGTGTTCCTTTTCGTAGCCGAAGGAGCCTGCCATGCCGCAGCAGCTGCTGGGAATGACGTGGAGAGTGCAGCCACGCAGCAGGCGCAGCATGGCGGCGGTTTTTTCAATGCCCACGAGGGCTTTTTGGTGGCAGTGGCCGTGGAGCCAAATCTCCACGGGGTCGCTGCGGAATTGGTCGGGGGTGATGTTTCCGCGGGCTACTTCGCGCATGATGAATTCGTCGTAGAGGAGACAGTTGCGGCCTAGGCTTTCTGCCTGGGACCGCATATGGCTGGGCACCATGTCGGGGTATTCGTCGCGGAAGGAGAGGATGCAGCTGGGTTCTATGCCCACCAGCGGGGTTTCCTCGGTGACGAGGGGGCTGAGTTGACGGACGTTTTGCGTGGCGTATTGGGCTGCAAGGTGCAGGCATCCTTTGGAGATGGCGGCGCGCCCGCTTTCGGCGGTCTTGGGTACGACTACTTCATAGCCTAGGTTGGTCAGCAACTGGGCAAAGGTGAGGCCGAGCTGGGCTTCTTGCAGGTTGGTGAATTCGTCGGCAAAGAGATATACTCGGCCTTTCTTGTGTTGGGGCTTGAGCCGGGCAGCGAGGACTTGTTGCCGCATGGTCTTGCGGGAGAGGGTGGGGATGCTGCGCTCGGGGGCGAAGGAGACGATTTTTTTGATAATGAGGGCCGAGGGCTGCCATGTGGCAAAAAGGTTGTAAAGAGGTCTGACGAAGTGGCCGAAACGTTCAATAGCAGCCATGCGTGCCACCATCCAGCTGCGGAAGGGGGTGCCGTGCTGGTCGTAGAGCCGTTGCAGCACTTGGGCGCGGATGTGGGTCATGTCCACATTGGAGGGACATTCACCTTTGCAGCCTTTGCAGGCCAGGCAGCTATAGAGCATTTGCTTGAGGGCTTCGGTGTCGGCTTTGTCGCTGCCGGTGCCACGGGTGAGCACTTCGCGCAGGACGTTGGCACGGGCGCGGGTGGTCATGAGTTCGTCGCGGGAGACCTTGAAGGCCGGACACATGGTGCCACCGATGGCGTTGCTCTTGCGGCAGTCGCCGGCGCCGTTGCACTGCTCGATGAGGCACATAAGGTCATTGTCGTTGCAGAGATATTGCTGGTCAACGTCGTAACGCAAAGACTGGTCCATTGGGGGTGCGTCGACTATCTTGTTCATGTTGAAGACGCCGTCGGGATCCCAGCATTGTTTGAGTTGGCGCATGAGTTGGTAGACCTCGTTGCCATACATAAGGGGTATGAATTCGCCACGGAGACGACCGTCACCGTGTTCGCCGCTGAGGCTGCCGTGATGTTTCTTGACAAGGCGGGCGGACTCAAGCGCCACCTGATGGAATCGCTCGCGGTCGGTTTTTTCTTTTATATTAAGGATGGGGCGTAGGTGGAGTTCACCAGTGCTGATGTGGCCATAGTAGACACAGCTCATGCCCATGCGGTTCATCATCTTCTGGAAGTCTTCCAGATAGGCGGGAAGCCGCTCGGGGGCTACGGCCGTGTCTTCTATCACACCGATGGGCTTGCGGTCGCCTTTGACACCGGTGAGCACACCGAGACCAGCTTTGCGCAGTGCCCAGACGCGGCTGATATCACCACCATAGACGCGGCTGCAGTGATAGGCAAGGCCTTGCTGAAGTAGTTCCTTTTCGAGGGCGTCGGCGTCACTATCCATGTCTGGCCCGTTAAATTCGGCAATAATGAGTGCCGCAGGTTCCCCCTGGATAAAGAAACGGTTGCGGTCTTGAGTGTGGTTGTTGCGGCAAAGCTCTAGAATCTTTCCATCCATGAGTTCAATAGCCACAGGGTGGTGTCTGAGGGCTACGAGGTTGGCCTGATAGCTTTTGGGCAGTGAGGGACAGTGGGCGCACAGCACCATCTGCTCTTTTGGAGGCAGAGGGTCAAGTGAGACCTTGACGGCCGTGATGAAACAGAGGGTTCCTTCACTGCCGCAGATGACTTTAGTCAGGTCGATTTGTTGAGGGTTCTCGATGGCTTCGTCGATGGCATAGCCGCAGCTGCGGCGGCGAAGGGTGGGGTCGGGGAAATTCTCGAATATAAGTTGTCGGATAGCTGGGTCTTTAGCCCACCCTTCCAACTGTTTGTAAATATTGCCGAGAAGTGGGCTGCCGTCGTGGCTGGCGGAACTGAAAGGTGTGCCGTCGCTGAGGAGGCCACGGACTTCCAAAAGATGGTGGCGGGTGCTGCCGTAGACGAGTGAGTGCGTTCCGCAGGAGTTGTTTCCCACCATTCCGCCGATGCAGCAACGGTTACTGGTAGAGGTCTCTGGGCTGAAAAAGAGTCCGTAGGGGCGGAGGAAGAGGTTCAACTCGTCGCGCACCACGCCGGGTTCGACCCAGACCCAGCGTTCTTGCTTATTGAACTTGAGTATATGGTTGAAGTGACGGCTGATGTCGACCACTATGCCGTTTCCCACCACCTGTCCGGCAATGCTAGTGCCGCCTGCTCGTGGGATGAGATAGGTGTGGCGGCGGCGAGCTTCGTGGATAAGTTCTATGATGTCGGTTTCGGTTTTGGGATAGGCCACACCGAGTGGCATTTCGCGATAGGCAGAAGCATCGGTTGCGTAGGCAATCCGATGAAGGGTGTCAGTGAGGATTTCCATGGCAGCTGTTGGGTGTTTAAGACTGGAAGTAGTCTAGTATGGTTTGGAGTATCTTCTCCGCAGCATGTGCGTCGCCGAAAAGATGAGGGAAACTGACTGGATGGTCGGCCAACTGGCGATAGGCGGACAGTATACGGTTATAGTCGGCATCGGCAATGATGCCGGCACCGTGGTCGACGATTTCGACCCACTCGGTTTCGGGGCGAAGGATGACGCAGGGTTTTTCAAAAAAGAAGGCTTCTTTCTGTACTCCGCCGCTGTCGGTCATGACGATGCGGGCGTTTTGTTCGAGCATGTTGATTTCGAAAAATGAAGCGGGGGGCACGACAAGTATGGCTTTAGCGCTTTCTGATGAGGCTGGGTTGCTTTCCAATATTTTTCGGGTGCGGGGGTGGAGGGGCAGCACTACTGGGATATGGTCCTGTCTTGAGATGTCTGCCAGGGCCTGAAGGATGGAGTTGAGCCGTTGGGGACTGTCCGTGTTATTGTCGCGATGGATGGTTGCAAGGATGTACTTCCCAGGGGTGAGGCCGAGGTCTTGGAGAATAGCGGTGTGCTGCCGAGCCATCGAGGCAAAGTAGATGCTGTTGTCGTACATGACGTCACCGCAGTTGCAGATCCGGCGTTTCCTGCCGTCGCGGAAAGTGGCTGGACTGTCCATGAAGCCTTCGCGTCTAAGGTTGTCCACAGCCGTCTGTGTGGGGGCGAAACAAATGTTGGAGAGTTGGTCGCAAACAATGCGGTTAATCTCTTCAGGCATGGTCATGTTAAAAGAGCGTAAACCTGCCTCGATATGAAAGACGGGTACGTGCAGTTTAGAAGCGGCCACTGCGCCGGCCAGTGTGGAATTGGTGTCGCCGTAGAGAATGATGCCGTCTAACTGTTCGCCCAACAGCACTTGTTCAATCCCGGCAATCATTTTAGCCGTCTGTGCGCCATGGCTCCCCGACCCTACCCCGAGGTTATAATGAGGTTGGGGAATGCCCAGCTCGTCGAAAAAAACCTGCGACATGTTGGTGTCATAGTGTTGGCCGGTGTGGAGTATTCTTTCTTCAATCTTATCGGCAAAGACGTTCTGAACGGCACGACTAATGGCCGCGGCTTTAATTATTTGAGGGCGGGCCCCGATGATGGTGAGTAGGCGGAGCATGGAATGTTTATTATGTTAGAGACTGCTGATGAGGCTTTCGGTCACCGAACGGATTTCTTCGCGAGTGAGATAGGGGTGCATGGGAAGAGAGAGTACGCAGTCTGCAATTTCCTGTGCATGGGGGGTGAGTACGTATCCGTGCACCTCTTTGAAGGCGGTCTGTCGGCTCATGGGGGTGGGATAGTATACCATGGTCGGGATGCCTTTGGCCTTCAGCTTGGCCTGCAAGGCTTGGCGGTTGAAAGTGCCGTTGCCCGAAGGAACGCTGAGTTTGATAGTGTACTGTGCCCAACTGCTAGTGTAGTTGTTAGGAATATAGGGGGTGGTAATCTGGATCTCCTTTTTGATGAACTTGGTCATGCCGTTGATGAGTTGGGTGTAATAATCGGCAGCTTTATTTACATCGGCAAGTTCATAATCTTTGAAAGCCTTGAATTTCACCTGGAGAATAGCGGCTTGGAGCGTGTCAAGACGCGAGTTGAGGCCGATGCGGACGTTGTCGTACTTGTAACTCCCTTTGCCGTGGACCCGGTAGGACTCAATCAGTTCGGCCCAATGGTCGTTGTCGGTAAAAACAGCGCCGCCATCGCCGTAGCATCCGAGGGGTTTGGCGGGGAAGAAAGAGGTAGTGGATATGTCGCCAAAACTACAGGCGCGCTGTATCTCGAAGCCAGAGCCGTCGGCCTTGGGTCTACGGACCGTGCCTCCGAATCCCTGAGCACCGTCTTCGATGATGAAAAGACCCTCCTTTTTGGCAATTTCGCGGATGGCCGGATAGTTTGCCGGAAGGCCGAAGAGGTCGACTGCTATGACTGCCTTGGGCCGAAGGGTCATCTGGTCCAGGACGCAGCGAATGGCTTCGTCAAGACTTTTAGGGTCCATGTTGAAAGTGCGTGGGTCAATGTCCACAAAGACAGGCGTGGCGCCTTCGAGAGAGACCACTTCGGCAGTAGAGAAGAATGTGAAATCGGGAACGAAAACAGCATCCCCCTTGCCAATACCGAGGGCTTTTAGGGCGAGGGTGAGGGCATCGGTGCCGTTGGCACAGGTGATGCAATGCTTTACGCCTACGTATGCTGCCAGTTCGGTTTCAAGCTCTTTCACGGGTGTCCCCATAATGAAATGGGCGGAGGTGGCCACGTCGGTCATGGCGCGGTCAATGTCGTTCTTGAGTACTTGGTACTGCTTCTTGAGGTCTCGGAATTCCATTTTGTATAGTTTAGGGTGACGGGTTAGTATTTCATGTCAGTCCATCCGAAAGGGTGGGGAGCCAAAGGTAGTTTGGCCAAGGGGTGATAGTCGCCTTTAAGTCCGATGGGGGTGGAGTGGCGGATGTCGCTGACGATTTGAATGCAGTTGCGGGCCTCGCTGATGCGGAAGCCGTGTCCGGCAAGAATCTCTTGATAGCTGCGGGTGTGCAACTCGGTGAATCCCTGGCTGAACTCAAATTCATCCCCGTCTATCATAATGGTTCGGTAAGTGCGTTTCTCGCCCTGTACGGCATTCTCGGGTAGGCAGTCGGCATTGATACTGAGGAAATAACGTACACGTGCCTGCTCAAATTCGAGATACCCGGCTACTCTGTCGTGCGACATGACGTGAACAATATTCTGTTGCACGGGGCCAAAGATCCATTGCAGCATGTCGTAAAAGTGAACACCGATATTGGTGGCGATTCCGCCGCTCTTGTGCACGTCGCCTTTCCATGAGGAGTAGTACCACTTGCCGCGGGAGGTGATGTAGGTAAGGTCTACGTCGTATTTGTGGTCCTTGGGTCCTTGCTCTACTTTCTTCTTAAGGGCCACTATGGATTCGTGGAGGCGGAGTTGGAGTATGGTGTAGGCCTGATGCCCTGTAGCGTTCTCCATATCAATCAGGTTGTCGATATTATATGGGTTAAGCACCAAGGGCTTCTCGCAAATGACGTTGCAGCCTAGGCGCAGGCCGTAACGGATAAAGGCATCGTGTGTGTAATTGGGGGTGCAGATGCTGAGCCACTGCAGGGGATTTTCCGTGTGCTGCTGCTTGGAGCAGAAGCGGTCGAACTGTTCCTGCTCGGTAAAGAAAGAGCAGTTGGGGAAGAAACTGTCCAGTCGGCCTACACTGTCGAATTTGTCGTAGGCGGCCAACAGGTCGTTGCCTGTGTCGGCTATGGCCTTCAAGTGTCGGGGGGCAATGTATCCGGCAGCCCCTATCAGTGCAAAATTTGCCATGTGGGTTCTTTTTGAGTTTAAAAGGTTTTTTTACAAGCGGCCGTCAACCAGTTCGCGGGGAAGTATGGCTTTCACGTCAAAGATGACATGCACCGGTTCAAGCAGCTGGTCGAAGTTAATCTCCATTTCGCGGAATTGCCGGTGGGCAACGGCAATAATAGCTGCGTTGAACTTAGCATCGGGCAGTTGGTTTACGATGTCTATCCCGTATTCGTGCTTGACCTTCTCGGGCGAGGCCCAGGGGTCGTAAACGGTGATGTTGGCATTGTACTCTTGCAGGGCATGGTAGATGTCGATGACGCGTGTGTTGCGCACGTCGGGGCAGTTCTCCTTGAAGGTGAAACCCATGATTATTATTTTCGACCCCAGGACCTGGATGCCTTTCTTCAGCATCAGTTTGATCGTCTGGTCGGCGACGTAGGCTCCCATGCCGTCGTTCATGCGGCGTCCGGCAAGGATAATCTCGGGATTGTATCCCAAGCGTTGGGCGCACTGGGCCAGGTAGTAGGGGTCGACAGAGATGCAGTGGCCTCCCACCAACCCAGGATTCATTTTAATGAAGTTCCATTTGGTTCCGGCTGCCTCCAGCACATCGTATGTGTCTATGCCCATAAGGGTGAAAATCTTGGAAAGCTCGTTGACAAAGGCAATGTTAATATCGCGCTGGCTATTCTCAATCACCTTTGCGGCCTCGGCAACCTTAATGCTGGGGGCCTTGTGGGTACCGTTCTGCAGGACGGACTTATATACGTTGTCGATCAGGTCGGCTATTTCGGGAGTGGATCCCGAGGTGATTTTCTTTATTTTTTCAACCGTATGTACCTTGTCGCCCGGATTGATGCGCTCAGGACTGTAGCCGGCAAAGAAGTCGACATTGTATTTCAGACCCGAAACCCGTTCCACGACAGGGAGGCATTCATCCTCGGTAACGCCAGGATATACTGTTGACTCATACACCACAATGTCGCCCTTGCCTATCACCTTGCCCACCGTCTCGCTGGCGCCATAAAGGGGTGTGAGGTCAGGATTATTGTTGCGGTCCACCGGCGTGGGAACGGCCACAACATAAAAATTACATTGACGAATATCTTCCAAATTAGCAGTGCATCTGAAGCCGTGGTTCTTGATGGCATCCTGCAGCATTTCGTCAGACACTTCCAATGTGGCATCGTGGCCTGCCATCAGGCTGTCCACACGTGCTTGGTTCATGTCGTATCCAATTGTAGAATAATGTGTCGAGAAGAGTCGGGCCAAGGGCAGTCCCACATAGCCCAATCCGATAACTGCTATCTTAACTTCGTTCATCTATATTATATATATTCTTATTTAATTCAATGTAATATAAATAATTGTCCGTCCGATCTGCGGAATAAAATAAATGCAAAAATACATTTTTTTTAAAAATATTGAGAAAAAATCTTTCTAAGTGATTCAAGATTTCCCTTTGGTATGGAAATAGAACTTTCCGAATACCAAGAAGATACCATACCACCAGCAAATAAACAGCAGTCCCATTTGACGGGCAAAAGCCTCTTCAAAAAATATCCATAGGGCATAGGAAAGCGTGAATACCGCCATGATGGGGTTCCAATACCTCCGGGTGATGGAAACAATGGCAGGAATTGCCACCATTGCAATGAGCACTATCAGCCCTACAACGCCCGTGGCCACAAGGGTCTCTAAGTACTGATTGTGCATGTTCAATTTCTCTTCGTTATAGCAGTTGGGCAAATCGTGTTCGACATATTCACGGTAGAGGTCGTTCCAGTACCCGTCGTTGCCGTACCCGATGGCTTCGTGCTCGTCCACCAACTCCCAGGCGCACTCCCATATATCCTGCCGCACATCGCCGTCCTCACCGGCCTCCATGTCCTCGATGGTGTTCTGTGCCCGCGAGAAGAGTTTGGGCATTGTAAGGTAGTTTAGCCCCATGAACAGGGCAAATACCAGTACAACGATTCCCGCTATCTTTGGCCTTTTCAAGATTATCAGGTATACGCTTGTAACCACCACTATCAGCAGCAGGGTCAGCAGCCCCGACCTCGAACAAACCATCAGTATGTACTCAATCATAACCAGTATGTCTGCCAGCAGTGCCCAGCGCCAGAAACGCCATCTAGGGTTATCCCAAAGGCGCAAGGCCTCAAAAGAGAGGATGATGATGGCCGTAAGAATATAGAGTGCCAGGTAGTTGTAGTGCATGGGGTCGAAATGGAAGTGTATCACCATGGAGAATGGCGTTCCGGCCACATAATTCAGGCAGGCCTGCGTCATCATGATGCAGAAACGAACCGTAAGCACTAGCGCCAGCAAGTGCCCCAGGGCCGAAATATGTTTCTGCCGAATGTAGCGGAGGTCGCTTAGCAGAAAGAAAAGAGGGAGCACCAGAAGCGGTATCTTTTTGCCCGAGACCTCAAAACCGCCCAAAGGACTGTTGCTATAGTGGATGCTGAATAGGTAGATACAATAATAGAGCACCATCAACAGCAGGCAAATACGTGTTGGGTTGGTGAGAATGGGGTTCCCAATTCGCCTAGTAACGGACATCTTTACGATGGCGCTGAGCACCAAAATGCCCAATGCCCAAACACCCATGCGCCAGTGTATCGGCACAGAAAGAGTATACAGCGCCATTGCTGAAAACTCAAGGGCTTCATACCATTTTAGGTGGGTGAGTAAGGGGTCCTTTTCTAACTGCATAATCTTTTGTGCGACGATGCAAAAATACTGAAAAAAAATGAATTCAGCATTTTTTCATAAAAAAAGCAACCAGTAAGGCTTCTATAGTCTGGTTCTTTTGTATTCGTCGAGTTGCTTCTGCAAGTGCTCCGTCCCCTTAAAGACGATACCCTTGAACCCCATTTCGCAAGCGCTTGCCACATTGGCAGCGTTGTCGTCCACAAAGATGCACTCTTGGGCTTTGAGACCAAATCGGTCAAGCAGAATCTGAAATATTCTATGGTCGGGCTTAACCACAAATTCTGCCCCCGAAACCACATAATCATCTATCAGCTGTAGTACCTTGAACCGCTCGCGGGCTATGGGATACGTTTCCATCGACCAGTTGGTGAGTCCGTAAATGTGGTTCGAAGGGTCGTCCTTTAGGCGTTTCACCAGGTCGTACATTCCTGGCATCTCTCCGGGCAGCGAAAGTTCCCAGTGCGTCCAGTACATGGCTATTCGCTCGGCGTATTCAGGAAACCGGGCCTGATACTCCCTTATGACTTCTGCCTGCGGTTCGCCTGCGTCGATACGATTGCGAAAAGTGGCGTCGCATACGTGTTCCCAGAAGTAGTCATACTGCTCTTCGTCGTTGTCGAAAAAAGGCATAAACACCTCCTTGGGTTCCCATCGGACTAGCACGTTCCCAAAGTCAAAAACAATGTTCATGGCGCTATCGGTTTGCGTACATCTCTTCGTAGTACTTTAGGTAGTCCCCGCTGGTAACGTTGTCCATCCACTCTTGGTTGTCGAGATACCACTTCACCGTCAGCTCTATGCCCTCCTCAAACTGCAGGCTGGGCTCCCAGCCCAGTTCTTTCTGCAGCTTGGTGCTGTCAATGGCGTAGCGCATGTCGTGCCCCGCCCGGTCGGTGACGTAGGTGATGAGGCCCATGTCCTCGCCTTCCTTGCGCCCCAAAAGCCGGTCCACGGTGTTGATCAGCACCTTTATAATGTCAATGTTCTTCCACTCATTGAAACCGCCTATGTTATACGTCTCGGCCACTTTTCCGTTGTGGAAAATCGTATCGATGGCCCGGGCGTGGTCTACCACATACAGCCAGTCGCGCACATTCTCGCCCTTGCCGTAGACCGGCAGCGGCTTGAGGTGGCGGATGTTGTTAATAAAAAGGGGTATCAGCTTTTCGGGGAACTGGTAGGGACCGTAGTTGTTCGAGCAGTTGGTCACGATGGTGGGCATGCCGTAGGTGTCGTGGAAAGCCCGCACGAAATGGTCGCTCGAAGCCTTGGCGGCGCTGTAGGGGCTGTGGGGCTGATATTTCAGGTCTTCGGTAAAGAACTTGTCGCCGTAGGCCAGGTGGTGGCTGCCGCTGGAAGCCTTGGTGCTGAAGGGGGGCTTTATGCCCTGCGGGTGGGTCAGCTCCAGCGCGCCGTACACTTCGTCGGTGCTGATGTGGTAGAAACGCTTGCCCTCCCATTTCTCCGGCAGCGACTCCCAGTAAAGCTTGGCCGCCTGCAACATCGAGAGGGTTCCCATCACATTGGTCTGGGCAAAGGTAAATGGGTCCTTAATAGAGCGGTCCACATGACTCTCGGCGGCCAAGTGGATGATGCCGTCCACATGTTCCTCCTGCATCAGCTTCAGCACTCCCTCAAAGTCGCAGATGTCCATCTTCACAAACCTGTAGTTAGGTCTGCCCTCTATGTCTTTCAAATTGGCCAGGTTGCCGGCATAGGTCAGCTTGTCCAGGTTGATAATCTTATATTCGGGATATCTGTTCACAAACAAACGCACAACATGGCTGCCAATGAAGCCAGCCCCTCCAGTGATAATGATGTTTCTATTCATAGTGCTTTGATAATAAAAGTAATACGGTCTTGTTGGGTAACCCAACCTCACTGCAAAGGTACGCAAAAAAACCGAATAAATAGACCCCTGAATAAAATAATTCCCATCCACCCTTTCGGGCTTTTCCCGTCAGCGCCCCTATTATTCCATTGCACTGGGCTGTAGGCTACCACTCCAGCCCCCCTTTGCCTCCACTCCATTCTCGCTTGTTGTTCTATATTTAGTTTATATTTAGTTTGCATTTTGTTTATTGACCAAAAACAAAATATTGTATAAGTATAGGTCAAATATGGTGTAAGAAGGGACGGAAGTGTGGGTAGAGGGGGAGGATAAGGACCGGCAAGGGGTGGGCCGGTCCGGCACTGGAGGGGAAAAGAAAAGCCCCAACCGTGTGGAAGGGGCTTTTCGCAAAGGTGGTTAATATCTTGCAGGGGGGATTACTTAATCATGCTAACGCTGCGTTTGACAAACTCGGTGAGGGCTTCGCCTTTGAGCAGTCCGTTGGCCAGTAGGGCAAGGTCGGTCAGCTGGTGGACCAGTTGTTTCTGTTTCTCGCCGTCGGTCTCGTTCAGGATTTCTTCAATCAGCGGGTGGTTGACGTTGACCACTAGGTTGTAGCTCTCGGGCAACTCGCCATAGAAGCCCATGCTGCCGCCGCTGGTGGCCTGCATCTCTTTGTAGCGGCGCATGAATTCGCTCTGGGTGATGAGCATGGGTTGGTCGTCGCTCTCGAGGCTCTCCATTTGAACGGTGAACTTTTTGGTGTCTAGTTCGCCTTCGATGATGGGTTTGAGCTTGTCTTTCTGTTCCTGGGTCAGTTTTTCGGGTATGGTGTCGTCGTGGGGGATGAGCTTCTCCACCGTATCGGCATCCACACGCACGAAGCGGGTTTTCTCTATCTTCTGCTCTAGAAGGTTGAGGTAGTGGGGGGTCAGCACACTGTCCATGAGCAGCACGTCGTAGCCTTTTTCCTTGGCCTTGGCAATATAGGCGTGTTGTTCTTCCATGTCGTTGGCGTAGAGGTAGCAGACGTTCTTGTCCTTGTCGGTCTGCAGGGGGGCAATCTTGTCGCGGTAGTCCTTGAGGCTGAAGAATTCGCCTTGGGTGTTTTTGAAGAGGGCGAATTTCATGGCGCGCTCGCAGAATTTCTCTTCGGTGAGCATGCCGTATTCGATAAAAATCTTGATGTCGTCCCATTTGTTCTCGAAATCCTTGCGGTCGTTCTTGAACATTTCCTCTAGTTTGTCGGCTACCTTCTTGCTTATGTGGCTGGAAATCTTCTTCACGTTGCTGTCGCTCTGGAGATAGCTGCGGCTGACGTTTAGGGGGATGTCGGGCGAGTCGAGCACACCGTGCAGGAGCATGAGGTAGTCGGGTACGATGCCTTCCACGCTGTCGGTGACGAAAACTTGGTTGCAGTAGAGCTGTATCTTGTTGCGGTTGGGGTCGATGGTCTTGCGCACCTTGGGGAAGTAGAGGATGCCGGTGAGGTTGAAGGGGTAGTCGACATTGAGGTGGATTTGGAACAGCGGGTCTTCGAAGTTCATGGGGTAGAGTTCGTGGTAGAACTTCTTGTAGTCTTCGTCGGTAAGGCTGCTGGGGCTTTTGCGCCACGCGGGTTCGGTGTTGTTGATGATGCGTGGCTGTTTCTTTTCCACGCGTTTGGGCTGTTTCTTCTTGCCTCCGTTGCCGTCGTCCACTTCGTCAAACTCGGTTTCGCTGTCCACCCAAACGCTCTCTTCGCCAAAGCGGATGGCGATGGGCATGAAACGGCAGTATTTGCGGAGCAGTTGCAGGATTTCCTGCTCTTGGAGAAATTCTTTGCAGTCGTCGGCAATATGCAGGACGATGTCGGTGCCGCGGTCGGTGTGTTTGGGGTCATCTACCATTTCAAAGGTGGGGCTGCCGTCGCAGGTCCAGTGCACGGCGGGGGCGTCTTTGTAGGATTTGGTGAAGATTTCCACCTTGTCGGCCACCATGAAGGCGGAGTAGAAGCCGAGGCCGAAATGGCCGATGAGGTTTTCTTGGACGTCTTTGTATTTGTCGAGGAAGTCGGTGGCACCGCTAAAGGCTATTTGGTTGATGTATTTTTCCACCTCTTCGGCGGTCATGCCAATGCCGCGGTCTTTGAAGGTGAGGGTCTTTTTCTTGCTGTCGAGCACTATTTCAACGGTCAGGTCGCCAAGGTCGCCTTGCAGTTCGCCTCGCGAGGAGACGGCTTTCAGCTTTTGGGTGGCGTCGACGGCGTTGGACACAAGTTCGCGCAGGAAGATTTCATGGTCGGAATAGAGGAATTTTTTAATGACCGGAAAGATGTTTTCGGTCTGTACGTTCAAATTGCCGTTCATATTAGTAATTCATTATTGTTGTTTACGTATTTAATGACTAGGTTTGGGTTGTTGCAATTTTAGTGCCATTGTGGCGGGGTGACAATTTGTCAGTCGCGGTGGGGTAGGGGCGGTATTCCTGCGGTCTGGGATTTTTTTTGTACTTTTGCATGGTGGAAAAGAGGCTTCTTTACGAGATTTCTATCATTAGGCCGCTGATTATCTTTCTTTTGGTGGTCTATCACTCGCTGTGCGTTTTCACCGGGGGGTGGACGCCGCCCGAAGGGGTGCCGTCCAATGCGACCTATTGGTGGCTGGGACATCTGATTAGCGGTTTCCGAATCGAGACCATTGCTTTTGTGGGTGGATATGTTTTCTGCTACCAGTGTTTCGAGCTGGGCAGGCGCAAGGGGTTCTTCGGCTTTCTCTGGAAGAAGTTTAAGAGGCTCATCATTCCCTGCTTTGTTTTCGGCACGGTCTATTTTTTGCTTTTCCGTTTCAATCCCGATAGGTTCAGCTGGCGCGTGGCTTTTTGGCGGGTGGCCAACGGAATTGAGCATTTGTGGTTCTTGCCGATGCTCTTTTGGTGTTTTTTTGCATGTTGGCTGGTTGACAGGCTGCTGGCGTGGCTTTACGAACGGCACAGGGCATGGTTCCTGCCTGTGGGATGGGTGTTGCTGGTGGTTTTGGCGGGTTTGTCGTTGCTGCGTATTTCGGGGCTGAAGATGGGACTCTCACGCGCCCCGTATTTCCTTTTCTATTTTTATTTGGGCTACTGGCTGCGTATGATGGTGGGCCGGCGGGAGCAGAGAGGTCTGCGACCGGGCAGGGACAAGGGGGCAGCGCTTCTTTTTGTCTTGCTGTGGGCGCTTTTCTTTCTGTCGCTGTTGATGCACCTGCAGGCCACCCACTTGACATTGCCGGGCTGCTCTTTTCAGTGCCCTCACTGGTTGCGGGGCTACAGCCGTTTGGCGTTGCACCTATTGGCTTTTGCCCACACGACGCTGGGCATACTGGCGCTGTATGCTACGGTGACATATTGGCTTGGCCGACACCGCACGAGTGAGTCGCAGCCGAGTCCGTTTCTGCGTGAGTGTTCGCGGCTGTGTTATGGGGTCTATGTTTTTCACATGTTTTTTATGAAGCCTATCTATTACAACACGTTGTTTCCCCAATGGTGCTGTGAAAGTGGGGCGGGGGTATGGCTGATGCCGTGGACCGTACTGGTGGTTACGCTGGCACTCAGCGTCCTGTGCACTTGGCTTCTACTTAAAACCCGTGTCGGACGTTTCCTCATAGGATAGGAAACGGGTGCGATGGAGGGTTTTTGAGGTTCCATTTCATGAGTCGTTTTCTCGCCTCAGCATAGTGCAAACACTTCGTGATT
>CAMUZR010000012.1 GCA_947165255.1 uncultured Bacteroidales bacterium | reverse complement strand
ATTTTGGTACTCTTTTTTTCTACTTAGTGTTGCACTTGTAACTGGAATTTAGGCCACGCTGGGACAATTACGAAGAGCAATATTCTATAACACAAAGATGCAACACCCACTCGTTTCGAATGCAATATGCTGAAAAATATCTGGTTGCGCAACTGTTATGCATCCGTCCAGCAACCATTAAGCCATCCTGCACCAATATGCAGTGTCCGAACGGCTTTGTCAAAGCCGGAGACTCTCTCCTGCCTGCGGTTGAAGCAGACGTATTCATCTGAGGCCTTCTCTTCGGCCGTGGCTATGGAAACTGAACCTTTGCCTTACTTCCGGAGGCATCCTCTTCCCCTCCGGCAAGGTCCCACTGAAAGAATACCTCTGGGAAATAGAGGATTCAACGGCAGGGATAATCTTACAAGAATTACAAATAATGGTGCCAATGCTCGGGTGCCATGGTGCTGGTCATGTGACTATTCCTTCACAGATTGTTCAAGTTGGAGGAAACGGTCGAAGTCGCTTTGGTAGAGTTGGTCTTGCACGATGCGGAATTTCTCGAACTCGCTTTCAGCATGAGCCTTGGCAAGCTCCGCGGAAATCCGCCCTGCATCTTTGAGAATTTGTTCGTTGTTTACGTTGAAACCCTCAGCGATAATCATATGTAAGTCATAGTGATTGGTATTGTATGTTTTACCACCGGATGCAGTTATCCAATATTTTCTGATAACTGAATTCTCATCCAGCTCATGGTCTTCTAAAATCTTCTTGATATGATAGTTGATAGTCCTGACATCAACGCCATATAACTCCGCTATAGCCGCTGTGTCAGCTATATAGTCTCATTTTGCGCTAATCCCTGCGCATTCTCTTCATTATCAGTAAGATTATTTGGAATGAATTGTATTTCGTTAGTCATTTCTAAATAAAATGTGATTTGTTTGATATGTACCCCAAAACACCTTTTGGGGTACATATTCCATTCCTTGTGCCAGCTTCCGCGAATTCCATCACTCGCCACCCTCACTGTCAGTCTCCTTGATGGCATCAAACGACGATTGCATCTCCTGCGGGGTGAAAGGGGTTGGGTTGTTATGATCGTTTCCCATAGCGATTATCATTATTCATCAATTCTTCCCAAGTGGCAAACCATGGAGCGGTAGTCTGTTTTCCCCGACCAAGAGAGGAAAGGTTGTTGTAGTCTTTTGATTGTGCGGTATCAAAAGTATAAACTAGGTAGTAGTCATGACCGAGGGTTTCGAAGCCTTTCTTTTGCAGGGTTTCTTTCGACATGAAACGAGGCCCTGCACCTTTTAGTTTGAACAAGGTACCGTTTGTGCCATTGTGCAACATCACATAACGGGCATTCAATACCTTTGGCGGTAGCACAATGGAGCCAGCATCCTCGCCCATCGACAGGCAATATTCGCGATAGTTTTCTAAATTCATTCCTCTATAAGTGACATCTTGTCGTATTTTTTTTAAACCGATATAGAAAAGATTTCCAGTGATGCAGAGGTATTCTTTCGGATGGTCTGTCTCCCTGGTCAACCTGATGGGAATGATTGCATTTGAATATGACATTATAATCTATGAGTAAAATAGTTTTAACCACTCAGAGACCGGCTATATAATATGATTAAATGGAAATCTTTCTCGTTCACTTAAAGCACTCTCCAATGCACCAAATAATGAATTTTTGTATGCTGCCTCTTGGGGATCAGGATCGCTATATGCAATTATGGCGTATGGACCTCTAAGGATTGATTCAAATTCATCGCATGTGGGATTTGTAATTCTGAAGATTCGACACAGTGTTGAACTATACTTTGAGTCTTTTTTGCCCATAACAGCAGGTATCGCATAGTTATCAAAAACATACGGAGGAAAACCGAAAGAATTATTCTTGGCAGAAGATGTATAAGTAACACCTAGTATTTTGTCGTGTTCAGATTTGTTGTGATAAATAAGCCATTCTATGATAAGTTGGGGAATAAGGTATTCTGCCTTGAAAACATCTGTACTGTTCTTAACTTGCACCATACACGAAATGATTATAGGCAGGATAATCAAATAATCCTTAAGCCTATCCCTAAAAGCTGCTTCAGTGGGTATTCTAAGGTCAATTAATTTGACCGTTTCCTGATTTTCAAGGCAAGATACCATGCAATTATCCACGGAAGGTTGACCCATTTCCTCCCAACATCCGTATGCACTTTTACCAAGATAAAGACATGGATATCCTGGCATACTAAAGCGCTCCGTTTTTACGATTCCTCGCTTGTCAAATGGAATATGGAACATATCTTTGAATGTGACACCTTTACGCTTATCAAAGTCAAACATTCGAATTCGATATGTCTTTGTCATTTCAGGTAAATCGTAAAAAATAAGACTATCTTTAATATGCAAATTTGTATTGGGACGATTGTCTTCAAGTAATGTTCGAAGGCTCATAAATGCAGTCGAATGATATCCTTTATATTCGTCGTTGATAATTTCTACTATTTTCTTGTTCAAAGATTTGATAGTAATTTTGATATCATCCCATTCGGCAGGTCTATCTTTTATATCAATTTCTTTAATTAAACCCCAATATTGGTCTAATTGACTTGACAATTTCTTTTGAAATGACAATACTTCCCCATCCAACCAAGTAATCGGAAGCATATTACATATTCTTTCATACAATGAGTGAATGTCCATAGTTTATCTAATGTTTGTGATGCAAACACTGAAGGATTTTATTTCGTCAACTATTTAATCCCCCAAGAAAATATTATCGCGATGGTAAGCTAAATAGTCTCGGTTTGGTTTGTGTTCTATAGGCATATTTATTCTTTGACCATTGATACTGCCAAAGTGCTTGTTGAAATATTCCTTTTTCTCGTATTCACGCAATGCGGAAGAAATACGGACAGTGTAATCATCCGGAGATATGGTAATGAGGCCTTTATCAAAAGCCTTGTCGTAAAGTGGGGATAAACATATTCCATTTTCCGGATTTAACTTTTGCTGAGGAGTGCTGTTTGCCCAGGGTATAATATGACCAGCAACAAGTAGTTCTGGGATGTTGATGCCAGTAATAGCACAACAATTTTCATAGTTAAAGAGTATCATCGTACGAAACACGGATTGGTTGACGCGTTGCTTGATGACAACAGACCTCTCTTTCCCTTCAAGATCTTGTTTGGAGATGTTCAATGTCTCCTCGACTGTCTTTTGGAGTAGTGTGGCTTTGATATGTTGTGCCTCGTTAAACAGTCGTTCTTTGTCATCGGCAAATTCATCCCAAATGGGTTTGCACACAGGAATCCCTGCACGCATACCCGTACGTCCAGAATTGATAATGTATGGGTCGCAAGCAGCAAAATTAGACAAACGCAAAGCAGCAGAATTATCCGAACGCCCTAATATTTTTGCCAGCTCTTTTACCTCTGGCGTGGTGTGGTTTAGTCGTCCAAAAGGAAGCTGAAAGTACACACTCAGTGCCAATATCAATTCTTCTCTGGTCCATTTTTTTTGTTTGTTCACCATATTTACTTTATTATTGGTGGTGGGATTTATCCTCGATAGAATTCACCCCGAAAACTCTCCGCCGCCTGCGAATAAGTCTATGAATGTATATTTCTTTTTTGCCATTATTGAATTAGAATGTCATTTTGAAAATAGTACAGCAGATCTGCCATATCACGATATTTGGCATTATCCTTGTGTTGAAGCAAACATTTGACGATTTCCACACTCGTTTGAAAATTGATTTTTTCTTTTAACAAAAAATAGTCTGCCATGCTGTCTACCGTAATAGCATTTATTAGTATTTCTACCAAGGCATGATTATAGATGGATATATCATTTCTGGTAAAATCTTCGATGTGTATGCCATGTAAGTTCTTCCATTTTCGTGCATCATCAAGACTTGTCGGCAGCATCCCAAAGCCAAAAGCTTTATTTAGTCGTTGTTTCTTAACGAAGTCTGCAGAGTTACACGACAACAGGAACAATCTTTTTCCTGAAAGAAGGTCTATGTTGTTTTTGTCGAAAAGAGTCAAATTGTCAACCGTGCTCGCATACAACCTATCGCTGGTTCCGTGACCAAAGAAGAAAACTGTATCAGCATTAGAAATCGTTTGATAAATAATTTCCAAAGGATCGTCTTCACTGTCGATATCATACCCCACAATTACAGGGCCAAACACATGTTTTATGTGCTCAACTAATGGTTCGAGGAAAGATGTTGTCCCGTCTCGTTCTTGAATATATATGCAAGCCGTCTTGTTCATTGGTTCACATTTACAAGATATGCAATAGTCTGGGTTAACACCGCTTCTATCCATTCATCGGAACGAGCGTCGGAATGGTTATCTATCATGTCGGCAATCTCATTAAAGGTCATGCCTTTGAATTCCGGGAAGCAAGATTCAAACTTCATGCCCCCATTTGCTCGGAGCAATACAGATAAACGATGCTCGATGGTCTCTCCTTTGTTCTTTTGCAGGTACTTGATTAAGTCGTCTTTGTAATCAGTTCTTCCAATGCAATTTATGATATTGTCATGTATGAGATTGTTAATGCCTTCCACAAGTTCTTCAATGGAGGCTTGCTGATAATCTTTTCCAATGACAGTCCGGATTACTTTGTTCCAATTGCCAGAATAAATAAGGAAATTAACATTGGGTCGAATCTCGTGAACCATACGGACAATTCCCAATCCATTAATGCAATCGCTTTCCAGATCAAAGTCTGTTAAGGCAACATCAATATGTTTCCTACCAATCTTATCTTCAATTACAGCTTTGAGTTTGCTTAAATCCAAATCTTCAGAGTTGTCTTCTTTTAACTCCGGAGCGGCAGTCCGAATCAAAAGAAACTCTAAATCAAAATCGTTTCGCAACTGTGTTTTAATACTGTTCGAAACATCCTCCTGATCTTTGTCATCAATTAGCAAAATACATCTATCTTTCATCATTATTCAAATGTTAAACGGAATGTTGCCCCCGTTGAAAAATGCAGACCATTCCCAATAAATGCGATGTCTCCATTCAATTCTTTTTTCATTCTGTCTTTAATGGTACTTAGTCCTATTCCTGAACCCCCTCGGCGATTGGTGACACCTTCCTCAAAGATACTCTGTGGCGTAAACTGACTTAAATCCACGCCATCGCCATTGTCTGTGAAGTCAACAATGTAAGTGCGCCCTTCTCTAGAAAAGTCCAGTCTCAACTCGTTCGCACCGGCTTTCTGTGAGTTACTTACTAGATTGTCCAAGATAATGGATAAATCCAAAACAGAAATCTTCTTCTCTAGGGATTCCGCTACGGTCGAATGATATTGTACATTGAATGAACCAGAAAAGTTTGCAAGATATTCTTTTACATAATTCTGGATATCGACCAATTTCGATTCTGACAAAAGAGATAGGTCGGCCTTCGTTATCAGTTTAGAGAGTTTGTTGATTTTGGAGATATGATAATCAAACTTGTCCAAAGAGGTTCTCAGTCCCACCCAATCCTTGTCAGCAAGTTGGCATTTCGCAGTATCAATCAAACTAATCGAATTTGTAGAGGAAATCAATATGACATGAATTAAGTCCTGAACCTCTTTCGTTGTATTCCTTGTGGCCGACAGATACTTATTCTTTTGAATCTGGATGTCTCTTTCTTTTTCTGCTAATTCCTTCGCCTTTCGTTCCGCCTCGGCTTTTCGTTCCGCCAGTTCTTTCGCTTTCCTTTCTTCTTTCTCTTTGCGTTCAGCCTCTTCTTTTTGGCGACGCAACTCGTCCATATGCTTTTCAAACTCTGCAATCCTATCTTGCAAATAGGGGTCGTTGGTTTTCTCTGCCAACTTACGGACATCGTCGATCATCTGTGCTTGAATAACCTCGGTGTCCGTAGGGTCAGCCACTATGTTCGCCAAATCCTCGTTGTATTGCAGTACTGTTATTGACTTATCATTAACCAACGACTTTATGAGCTGCAGAAAATCAACTTTGCTGCCGATGTTCGAATATAAGTGTTTGGCAGAATCGGAATCTTTATCTCCCTCCAGCTGTTTTCGAGCATCCAATGCATGACTTTGGTTTACAAAATATTCTTTTCTCAAAAAGCCTTCGCCCCATAATACACCAACCACATAGCGCTCCAACCGTCTGTGAATAAGAGTAAAATAGTTCATCAATTGTCTTGAAGCATCTGTTTCAATTAATCCGCCATCACGACTTGAAACTTCTTTAATTAAATCAGCATTGTCTGTCTCAACATCAACACGACCGAATAAATCACGTGTACCAAGAAAACGGTTGTAGCCCTGTTGTTGTCGTTGATTTAATCCCCAACTGTCATCGTTCCAGTCGCCATAAGGCAGAATCCGGAATCCGTTTCTAAAAAGGAATACATTGCCATAGCTGACGGGCTGAACACCCATCATGGAAGTGAATGAATATTTGGCGGCACGATTCAAGAAAAAGAGACTGATAGAGGCGGATTCTAATTGGGAGAAATCAATGTTGGATTCTTCTATTTCATACATCAAGATTCCTCTATCTTTTAGAACGGTGTGGATCGTTCCACCTTGAATACGGCTTTCTATCTGGGTGGTTTTGAGCTTGAGTACATCTGCTATGGAGTTCTCGATTATTCCATTCACTTTGTCGTGCGTAGATTCAAATCGAGAATCTTCATCTTTCATCTCTGGAGCGATAATCTCAATCTGGAAATCGTCATCTGTCCCAGAGAATGGATTAATCATTTTCTCTAGGGATTTTTTGAGTCGTTTGATGTCTTCACGGCTCCATGGAAGATGTAGACCTGTAAACTCTAGAATGGTTCCAGTGGGGGAATCTAACGGAAACTTTGGAAGGTCGTCTTTTGTTTCATGGGGGATTTTAACCGTATTGAATTCAGTTTGTTTGTTGATTTCAAACACACTCCAATCCACATCAAGAATTTCCGTCTTGTTTTCTTCTGCACTCCGGGTGGTAAGGGTGAGGTGGCGAGCCAAGCGGTCGCACGACATACGGCCAATGCCCTTGGCACCTGCATAATGACGTTTGAACTTGCTGCGATAGGATTTGTCTTCTGTTCCGTCGCTTTTGGCAGAATAGGCGACAAACAACCATTTGTTGATTAAGTCGTCTTTCGACATGCCCTTCCCATTATCAGCGATGGCAATATAGTCGTCGTCAAAAGTGATTTCCACTTTGGTGGCATGAGCGTCGTAAGAGTTTTTGACCAACTCCAATATGGCAATATCGGGACTTGTGATCAAGTCCCGACCCAGAATGTTTTTCAGTTCAGCACTCACGCGGAATTGTAGGTTATCTTTCATTCTGCAACATCTCCTTTAAAACGATTCCGGCCTGTTCTGCAAAGAGTGGTGGTATGGCATTGCCAACCTGAGAGTAGCGTGGCACCTCAAGTTTGCGCATATCTCCGCCAGTGGTATATTTGGCTCGTATCTCATACCAATCAGGGAAAGACTGAATGCGGGCGAACTCGCGGACGGTCATGATGCGGGGCTCTGAATAATGCAGGTAGTCATCAGGTTGTCCTGTTATGGTTGGCGAAACAGCATTAGAATCTAACACCGTTATCCCACGCTGCTTGATTCCCCAAACCTCGCGAACCTTTCCATCAATACGTTTGCCTCGGGGTTGGTATTCGGTCAATAGGCGTTGGAATAAAGCAGTCTTTTCGGGTGAATGATGGGCAAAACTGTGGCTGTCTGGAATGGGGTGCGTCTTTGGATAATCCCCACGCATCACCTTTGCGTAATTGCTTATTCTTCCTTTGCCATATACTCCCGAATTGAAGCCTTTCCGATCTGGCGTAGGAAGTTCACCATTACTGCGAAGCAAGTCGGATATGGCTTCACTCAGAGTTGCTGTTGGATTCAACCCTTTGCTTTTCAAGAAAGCGTCACGATGAGCTAATAACTGTTGCTCGAAGTTGTCGGGGTTGCCCAATCCATCTTGGACGCCTACTAAAATGAAACGTTTACGACGTTGGGGAACACCATAGTTGGAGAAGTCAAAGACATGGGGTTTTACTTTATACCCCAACTTCTGCAATCCACGAATCACCTTATGCGAGTAAGGCTCAGCATCGTTGTCCTTCTTTTTGTCGAATGCATAGGTAAAACCCTTGACATTCTCGAAGAGAAGCATGCGGGGACGCACCAAATCGATAAACTTTATGTAAGAGAAGACGAGTTGGTTGCGCACATCATCCTCAACACGTTTCCCCGCCATAGAAAATCCCTGACAGGGTGGGCCACCGGCCACCAAATCTACTTTGCCTCGCAGGGCTTTCAGTTGGTCTTGGTATTTTTCAAGTATCTCGTTTATATCGTGATTGGTTTGAGGAAGCCAATCGGGCCAATCGAAGTGTTTTTTGTCGTCGATAAGGTTGTGTTTCAGCGTCTCGAAAGGGAACGCATTCTTTTCAATGGCAAAAAGTCCCTGCCAACCAGCAAGGTACAGGCCGAGAGAAAGACCTCCACAGCCAGCAAACAGATCTATACACGTTGGTTTCGCCATTTTACCTTATTTAAATAAGGTAAACGTGGTTAGTACCATTTTATTGTACTAATCAAGAAAAAAAACAATTTGTAGATTCAACCTCAAAGTGCACCTCATGTTAAAAAGGAAGAACAGCCTATCAGACACCACTCCCCTATAAACGCTGACATAACCACGTATTAGTGCCACCGCCTGACTTTTCCAAAGTCCTTTGTATAGATGAGATACATCCCGCCCACTCAGGAGGGAATCCCTCTCAGAAATCATCAAGTGACTTGTGTGTCGAATCCTGATGGTTTCACCTCTATAGGGTACCCTGCCTTTGATCATTCAAATAAACTTGTGAGGGATGTGGGGAATGTATAGAAATACGGAAATAATTCACACTGGATTCACTGATAATAGCAAATTGTTTGTTTGGGAACGGTACTAAAAAAGAAGGTACTCGTCCATAAAAAAGATGACATTTCTAGAAAATGCGACCAAAATTAGGTTATAAAAAAGATTTTGCATTTTCGCTCATTTAGAGTTACTTGCAAAATACCTTTGATGACTAGAACAGACTTGGGCTGGAAGGGAGGGCGAATGCCGTCAACCAATAGCTAAAAGTACTGTTCTGGGCATAAAAAAAGAAGGCCAAACGGTCTTCTTTTTTGGTGCCCGGAACAGGACTTGAACCTGCACTCCTTTCGGAACACGCACCTGAAACGTGCGCGTCTACCAATTCCGCCACCCGGGCATCTGGTAGAGTTCCTTCTCTTGGAACTTTCTGTTGTTAAAAAAAACAACACTAAGGTTGTTTTTTGTGCCCAGGACAAGACTTGAACTTGCACCGCCCTACGGCGACTACCCCCTCAAAGTAGCGTGTCTACCAATTCCACCACCTGGGCAAAAGGGGTTGCTTTCTCTTTCGAAAGCGGGTGCAAAAGTACTAACTTTTTTCGACATAGCCAAAAAAATCTTCATTTTTTTTGCCGCAAAACACTCAATCATCTGAAAAACAAAGTTCCCCAAAGTGTTTTTTTTCGATCGGGAAGAACTCGACGGTAATAAAAAGGTGTTTTTTGCAACCGTTTTTAGAAAAAAACGGATGGAATTGGCGGCTTATTGGCCAGTGCTAACAGTTATGTACTGAAGGGCAGCAAATTGCAGTACAGGATGCGGGGCTGAGCCACATGGTTTCGCTTGGTTATGATGGGTTACACTCGGTTACGATGGGCTACGCTAGAGCATCCAACACGCACTGCATTCGCTAAAAAATCGGGTGGGGCTTGGTTGGGTAATGCCGGTGATGTGGTCGAGATGTGGATGAACCCCAAATCGGTCATTAGGCCGACATTCTAAACTATTTCACTTTTTCAGGTCTGCTTATGGTGGGTTCTATTTATTTGTTTTCGTGTCGCGTCCCTATCGGGACGCATCTGTTTGCCTCAGATAATCACCGCACTACGTACGGTGTTATTCATATCTCACCCCGATGGGGTGATTAATAGAAGTTTCCTTATGACTTCTCAGTATTTCTTTCGGCATCTTGGCCACATTCCTGTCTCGTCGTAACCCGCTACGCCTCCGCCAGCGATGTGACCCATCTGATCGGAACAAATACTATTCTGTCATAAACCCTAATGACCGATTTGGGATAAAGGATGGAGGGGGCAGGGGGACGGAGGTACGGGTGTGTGCACACTAAGTAATTGCTCAAAAATATTTTACATATAATTTCCATCTAATTGACCATTTAATTAATGGATAATTCATGATAATTCGTGTTAAAAGATATGCATATTAATTTTGGTTGTTCACTTAAAAAAATAGTGTACAACGACGGCTGTTGACCAACCATACGTTGTACACTATTTGTTACGTTTTGCGTGCTGTCTTACTCTTCCTCTAGTTCCTCTTCCTCCTCATCGACGGGCTCGCCGGTGAAGCCAGAGAGGAAGTTCTGAATTTCGTTGCGGGAGTTGGTGAGGGAGTAGCTGAAATTGTCGCCCGTGCGCTTATCCTTCTTGATGCCTACGATGCGGTCGTTCCATTCGCCCACGCTGCTGGAGATGCTGAGGTGGTGGGTGCGATAGTCGTAGTTGAAGTAGTACCAGTGGTCGTTGGCAATCTGGAGGTAGAGGATGAAGTGGATGTCGGAGCCGCGCTTGAAGAGCTGGGCGCGATAGCGGACGTTGACATGGAGCTGTGTTTTGCCCACATTGCAGAGGGCAGTGGTGCCGCTGGCGGCATAGCCGCGGGTGGCGGAGTACTCCCAGCGCAGGTTTTCGAGAAGGATGGTGTTGTTGAGGAAGCCTTCCAGTTTGTCGAAGGCGCCCTGGCTGCGATAGGTTTGGTAGGCCAGCTCGCCGTCGGGGTCGCCCATGTCGAAGAGCAGGGCGCGGTTGAGGAGGTCGTTGTCGCGGTCGGAAGGCGAGGGGCGGAGGTCGTCCTCAATCTGCTTGGCCATCTGGGTGAGGAGGCCCTCGTCGATGGGGAAGGTGACGCCGAGGACGGTGGTCATGAGGAAGTCCTTCTCGTTTTCGGGGTCGTAGTAGACGGTGCCATAGGCGCGCAATTTAGCGGCATCGTCGGGAGCACCCTCACCCAGGCCGAAACTGATGGGGCCTTCGCCCTCGATGACGCAGTTGTCGGTGTTGAGTTTGAGGAAACGGTCGACAAACTCGGGGTCGTCCAGTTTTTCCTGCGAAGTGAGGGTGTAGGTGCTGGAGGAAGCATCATAGTGAAGAAGGCCGTGGCTGCTCATGAGGCTGGTGCCGGACTGGTCCTTGGTGAGGAAGCCAGAGACGGGCTTGAGGCCTGTGTTGCTCATGCGGAGGGAGGCGCTGATGGGCTGGCCCTTCCAGTCGACGGGCGTTTCGGGCACCTCCACGCGGATGTCTTCGGGGTCGAGATAGTTGGCATAGGCCAGCAGGCCCAGCTGGTCGATGGGCGAGCACTTGTGCAGCAGGCGCACACCGCCCTCGAAATAGAGGTGCTGGTGCTGAGCATCGGCCTGCGCCTTGCCGGCGAAGCCAAAGGCCTCGTTGAGAGTGAAATTGGCATCGGCGGCTATTTCGCCCTTGGCGACGCTGAAGCCTTGGTCGCCGACGGTGATGTCGGTCATGTAGATGGGCTGCTTCTTCTCGTCCTGACTGACGTAGTCGATGGTGCCCTTGCCGCTATACTGCTGACCATTTTTGACCATGAGGTCGCAGTTGTAGAAGAGGTGGAAAGCGCTGTCGCGCGGGAAGAGGAGCTGGCCGCCTTGGATAAGGGCCATGTCGCCACCCTTGGAGATATGCAGCGAGTCGCCTGCCGGCGCGATGAGGGCGTCGGCAAAGGGGAGGGCGTAGACGTTATGATTGGAGAGTTCGAGGTCGTCGTAGCGATAGGTGCTGTTGATAGCGTTGAAGCGAATGTCCTTGAGCTTGGGGTCGGTGCTCTCGAAACGGGCACCCGGCATGCGACTGAGCCGCTTGGCGCGCTCGCGCAGGGTGAGGGCCTCGGTGCCGAGGGTCTCCATGCTCTTGCTGTTGTCGAGCTGCAGGGTTTTGTGGTCCCAACTCCAGGTGTACTGGTCCACCCAGGCGGCATAGCCGAGGGCGGGCAGGAGGGTGCGCGTGAGGGTGTCGTTGGAGGTGAACTGGCCGGTGTGCTCTTCATAGTCGACATGCGAGCGCATGTTCTGTGCCGAGAAGGCCTCGTTGCCATACTTGGTGGAGAGGAGGGAGAAATTGGTGTTGGCTGCGTTCATTTCGAGGGTCTTCATCTCGAAGCGACGGGAATAGAGCTTGCCCTCATAGAGCGAGGCGGTGCCATAGCCGGTGGCCCCCTTGGGCTGGAGAGTGAGGCGGCCGGCCAGCTGGGTGACCCCGTTATACATTTGGAACTGGGGACCGTCCTTGAGCTGCGAAATGGTCATGGAGTCCTGATAGGGATACCAGCGGATAAGCGAGCTGCTGATGCGGGCGTCGGGGAAGTCCTGTTCGGGTTTGACATAGAAGGTGTCGGACTGGGCCAACATGGAGTCGGGCATGAAGATATACTTGTCGGTGACAGCGGTGGAGGTGAGATATTCGAGGGTGCCCTTGCCGCACAGGCCGCCATAGCTGAGGGCGATGGTGTCGCGATAGGTGCCCTTGCCGCCATAGGCGGGATAGCCGTCGCCCGAAGTCTTGTGGATGAAGCCCAGTGAGTAATCGCGCTGCACCTTGAGGGGCTGCTCTATGTCGGGGAATATGCCGGCAGAGGTGAGTTTGCCGACAAACTCCAGGCTGTCGGTCTTGAAGTCGGTAAGCTGCTTGATGACGAAGGGATAGAGTGAGTAGTAGAACCGCTCGCGGTCGTAGACACCGTTAAAAATAAACTTGCGGTCGTAGTAGACATAGCTGGGCTGCACACTATTGAAAATGGGGTAGTCCTTGTTTTTCTTCAGTCCGCAGTGGTTGTCGGGCTTGTCCACCTGTATGTCGCCCACGAGGTTGTAGAGCGGTGTGCGCACCATGCGCAGCTTGCTGGTGTCCTGGAAGTTGGTCACATAGAAGCGGACCGAGTCAATCTGCGGCAGGTCGAAACGGAAGTCGTCGTAGAAGAAGGTGGCGTTGGTAACATTCATCTCAAAACGACCCACATTGATGAAGCCGGAGAAGATGATGTCGCGGTTGCGCTTGACCACAATGTCGCCTCCGTATGGCTTGACAACCACGAGTTGGCTATCGCTGACAACGAATTTATCAATTCCGTGGACGTTTAGGTCAAGCGTCTTAAGGTCTAGCTCGGCGTTGTTGGTCTTGGTTTCGGACTGTAGCGTAAGGGCATCGTAATCATGCCCTTGCTGTTTGACAATGGCCTTGTAGAAGCCCAGCAACTTGTCGTGGACATGGATGCGGTTGGTGCCCTCGTCGAAGGCCACGAGACCCTGTTTGGAAAGGCCGTGGATCATCAGTTTGGTTTGACCCTCGTCCATGTGCAGGAAGTTCTGGAAAGAGACCAGCGAGAAGTCTTGCTTCATGCCGTGCTCTTTCATGTAGCGATACATACGCACCACGGGGCTAACGTTATCTATTCCTTGAACCTCCATGCTCTTTGCCAGCGAGTAGAACCGGTTGGACTCGAAAGTGACGAAGGTTTGGGTGTTGTTTTGCGCCACCATGTTGAACTCCACCACATCCTTGGCTATGTACCAATTGATGTTTTCACAGAAGATATCCAGCTGGTGATAGCTGTCCTTGTAGGGGCTGTAGTAGTTGCGCTTGGTGCTGTTAATCATGTTCACGCGCTGGTCCTCAGTAGTGTAGCGTACCAGCACACCGGCATTGGAGATGGAGTCGTCTCCGATGTACATCTTAACGGAGCCTCGCTCGGTAGTGAGCATGTGGGGCAGGACTGAGAACTTGGTGGAACTGACCACTAGGAAGCGTTTGCCGTCGCGGTAGAAAATCATCGAGGCGGGGTTCTTTTCGTCGTTGGTGACGAAGCGGGCACCGTACATCATAAAGTTGCCCTCAAAGTCGACCCCCGGCAGCACATCCTTGATTTGGAAATCCTTCTGATAGGAACGGAACTTGGGAAAGGTGTATTTCTCAGGGTCGGTCTTATAGCTCAGAGCTTCCTCGACAGTACCTTTAATCGGGGTCTTGAAGTAATTGGTATTGATGAAAGTCACCGAGTCGGCGGTAAACTTAGGCAGCTTCGTAGGCGCGGAATAGTCCTGTAGGTCGGCATAGCATGCAGACTCGGCCACGCCACACCGCTCCCATGTCAAGCGGCCGCCACGTCCTTCCCATGTCTCGGTTAGATAGTAGTAGTCGCCAGTGGTATTGTGGATGGTATTCTCGTCGGCATTCTTGCCGGTGCCGGAAGTATAGGTCAGCTCCACCTTGCCCTTGAAGCGGGTGCGGACGTCGTTTTTGAGCACTTCGAAGGCGAATTTCGACCCCTCCTGTGTGCGCCAAATGGAGGACTTCGACTTAAAGAGGGTACGGCTCTCCAAGAGGTTGGAAGTGTAGTCGATAAATCCGACAATCTCTTTCTTCTTGTTGGTCATCTGCAAGATGGCCGACATGGCGCTCAACCATTCGTCGAAGATGGTGGCCGACACCGTGGCGTTGTTGTAGGCGATGAGGGTCCGCGTCAGGTTGACATAGTCGGGCGAAGGTTCCATCTTTGTCTTGCGGGCGGCGTTATAAAGGTCCACCACCTGCTGCTGATACCTGTCGTCCAAACCATTGAAGACCGTCTCAAAACTGCCCACCAAAGCCTGGTTTTCAGCCAGTTTTTCCTCCACCTTGCTGTTTCCGTTGAGGTAGCGAAGCAACTGGACACTCATCGAGTCGACCTCAAAGGCCACCTTAGTTTTCTTAGGGCGCGACTGCGCCTGAGTCACCTGCCCCTGAATTAGAAAAATCGTCAGGGCTATGAAAAACAAAAAGAATCTTTTCATATCTAACACGTATAATTACAAAATGCAAAAATAGTATTTTTCACTGATATGGATAACGGACTTTCCGATTATTTATTACTGAACGATTGTTAATAACCTGAAATGGGATTTCCGCTAGGGAGGGCATATTTGATGCATTTTCTGGCAAACAAAAATAAAAAAAAAAAAATGGCGTTATATAAATAAAAGTACTCAGAAATAGAACACCGCCCAACAATGCACCTTTTTCTAACAGAAGACACCACTGGACCATACGCCCAACTGAGCGCCGAGGAGTCGAAACACTGTGTACGCGTACTGCGCATGGGGGTTGGCGACGAGCTGTGGGTCACCTCTGGTAATGGCATCCTCTGCCGCGCCCGCGTCTGCAACCCCGACGATCGAGCCTGCGAAGTGGAGATACTGGAGCGTATGCCCGACCCCCAGCGGCGCCCCTTCCGCTTGCACATCGCCGTGGCGCCTACCAAGAACAGCACACGATTAGAATGGTTTGTGGAAAAGGCAGTTGAGATTGGCGTAGACCGCATCACGCCAGTCATCTGCGACCATTCCGAACGCGGCAGCCAAAGAACCGACCGCCTGCAGAAACTGGCTCTCAGCGCTATGAAACAATCGCTTAAAGCCACTAGTCCCGTTATAGACCAGCCAATGAAACTAACAGACTTCCTCAAAGCCCTCGACTCCTTTCCCGCCGGAAACCAGTGTCGCCTGGTCTGCTATTGTTTCGGCGACGAACGACACTTACTGCACGAACTCTACGCCCCTGGCCGCGATGCAGTAGTACTGATTGGTCCCGAAGGGGATTTCTCTAAGCGCGAAATTCAATCGGCACTCGCCAAAGGTTTCCTTCCCGTCACCCTGGGCAACAGCCGCCTCCGCACCGAGACAGCTGCCCTCTATGCGGTCACCGCACTCAATTTTATGAACGAACAATACCCACCCACCCCATGAAACGCACACTCCTCTTCCTTTTGTTCTTGGCCACCTCCGCCCTCCCCTCTTGGAGCCAGACTCCGATAGCCCTACTCAAATATGGCGGTGGCGGCGACTGGTACGCCAATCCCACCTCCCTCACCAACCTCATCGCTTTCTGCAATGCCGACGCCAAGATGAACTTAGCCAAAGACTACGCCGTGGTGGACGTAGGCAGCGCCGAACTCTTCAACTATCCTTTCGTGCACATGACAGGACACGGCAACGTGGTCTTCAGTAGCCAGGAGGCACAGAACCTACGCAATTACCTCATGGCTGGCGGGTTCCTCCATATTGACGATAACTACGGACTTAAGGACTACATCATCCCCGCCATGAAAAAAGTCTTTCCGGAACTGGACTTCGTGGAACTGCCCTTCTCACACCCCATTTACCACCAGAGATACCATTTCCCCAACGGATTGCCCAAGATTCACGAGCACGACAATCTGCCGCCTCGCGGATACGGCCTCATCTGGCAGGGCCGCCTGGTATGCTTCTTCAGCTGGGAGTGCGACCTCGGCGACGGCTGGGAAGACCCCGACGTGCACAACGACAGCCAGGCCACACGTCAGAAAGCCTTCCAGATGGGCGAGAACATCCTGCAATTCGTCTTCACAAATTGAATACTTGAATGTGTAAATGCCTGAATGTGTGAACGTGCGAATGTGTTAGTCCTTTGATTAACGAATTAACACATTAACGTATTAACACATTAACGTATTTACGTATTAAAGCGTGAACCTGTTAGTCTTTTTGATTAACGGGTTAACACATTAACGAATAAACGTATTAAGACCGTCACCATCGGCATACCGCCCAAAGAGGTTTACCTCTTAGTTCTTACTTCTACCCCCTCAGAAGCGGCCGGAAACACCCCTCACCGACCCTCATGATAATTAGCCATTTATATTCTATGTATTTTCTATTTACTTTCTATATATCTTCTATAGTATTTCTGAATAACAAAACAAAAACGGTAAAAGAACAATAGAGCATCAGTATAATAATAGAAAAGAAAAAAAAGTTACAAATAACCCACTAAGGACACATCCATTCCAGCCAATATCGTTTCTTTGTATAAAAAAATGTTGTATGTTGGAGCCACGGGCATCAACGCCACAGGCAGTAATGGCTGGAACAGCAATAACTACACCCTCGCCCAGTGGACTGAGATGGAGGCTGCAGGAGCGGTGTTCCTGCCTGCGGCAAGCAACCGCTGGGGCACGGTTATTGACAATGTGGGCAACGGCTACTATTGGTCGCCCTCGCCCTACTATGTGAGCTACGCTTCCAGCGTGTACTTCAGCAGCGACGACTTCGGCACTGCGAGCGGTCGCTATCGCAACAACGGGTTCTCTGTGCGTCCTGTCTGGGATAACGACTAATATAAAATGGACAATCTTGGCATTACAGATTTGCAATAGCAAGCTACCGAAAGATTTTAATATGTAAACACTATTGTTGTTCGACCACAACTGGTCAAAGGAAGCTCCTTCCTGTATGGCAGGGGCTTTCTTTTTGGGCATAGCAAGAGGTTGAATCTATAAAGTACCTTTTGATAAGTGTTGCACAATATTTCGACTTGTTGCACGTTACATTTTGTATGATTATCTACCATGGAAGCGATAGGAGGATTGAGGCACCAAAGATATTGGAACCCAATCGTGCATTGGATTTTGGCAAGGGGTTCTATACCACCTTGAACGAAGTTCAGGCAGTTGGATTTGCCAATAAGGTAAAGGATCGCCTTCATTCGTCAGAGGGTGTGGTTAACGTGTATGAGGTAGATATTGAACGGATGAAGACAGGTTTACAATATGTCTGGTTTGATGCCCCTGACGAGGCGTGGCTTGAGTATGTAAGCAACAACCGCAATGGGATAACAACCCCAGAGCATGACTTTGCATTTGGACCTGTTGCCAATGATGACGTGTTCCGTACTTTTGCGGCTTATCAGGCTGGAGTATTAAGCAAAGAAGAGACCCTGGCTCGCCTAAAGGTGAAGAAACTATACAACCAACTGACTTTTAAGTCAGAGAAAGCTTTGTCATACATTAACTTTATTACCGACTATAAGATATGACGCAACAGGAACAAAGGCAGTTCACAGCCACGATGCAGATGATTGTGCCGCAGGTGATAGACCGTATGGTAAAGGAGTATGGCATGGAGGCAGGCGATGCCATGAAAGAGCTGTATATCTCACAGCTGTATGCCGATTTGGAGCGTGAGAGCAGCAAGCTGTGGCATCTCAGCCCGCTGGCATTGGCAGAGCTGTGGCATAGCGAGAAAACTACTGGACATATCCCCTATCCCGAAGAGGCATGAGCATAGAACTGGAATATCTAATCTATTGTATTGAAGAATACAAACGGAGGCATGGCATAAGTGGCAAGGAAACCTACCTGCTGTTTGAACGGTCGGGTGCGAGCCAATACATCTTAGACCATTATGATGCCCTGCACACGGCAGGCATTGAGTACACACTTGACGATATTGAGGGAATGTTACAGACTATTGGGGCAAGAACCATGGACTAAGAAGATAGGCGACAGCCACTTTTCACCTTTCAATTCGCAATCTGCCCAGCGGCGACAACGAGGTGGGCATCGTTGTCGTAGATGGTGGCATACTGTCCTGCGGCAATGCCCTGTATGCGGGTGTCGGAGACAATGCGGTAGCCTTCCTGCGTTTTACATAGGTGACCTTGGGCAAACTCGGGCGTGTGACGAATCTTAAACTTCACATCCACCGTTTCGCCCGCATCTAGACGTGATCCCCAAATGTCCTTGCTCAGGAAATAGAATCCCAGCAGGTCGATTATATTGCCATACTGCGCCGCAGGGTCGTACCCTTGAGAGACATAAAGCACATTCTCATCTATGTCCTTCTTCACTACAAACCAAGGGCCACCGCTCAGAAAGAGTCCTTTCCGCTGACCGATAGTGTGGAACCAATACCCCCTGTGCGTGCCCAGTACCCTGCCTGTCTCCAACTCCACAATCTTGCCCTCTTTCTCGCCCAGGTAGCGACGAATGAAGTCGTTGTAATTAATCTTGCCTAAAAAACAGATACCCTGCGAGTCCTTACGGTCAGCACTGGGCAGTTTGGCCCGATGGGCAATGTCGCGAACCTCACTTTTCATCAGATGGCCGATAGGAAACATCAACTTGCTTATCTGAACTGAACTCAACTGCGATAGGAAATCAGTCTGGTCCTTGACCGGATCCTTAGCAGTGGCTAGAAACTTTATGCCATCTACCACATCCGTCGTGGCGTAATGGCCCGTAGCAATGCGGTCGAAATCCTTGCCTCTGCGCTGCTCGAAAGCCCCGAATTTGATAAGTTTGTTGCACATGATGTCGGGATTGGGGGTCAAGCCCTTGCGTACCGATTCGATGGTATAGGACACCACTTTGTCCCAATACTCCTTGTGAAGATTGACCTCCTCAAAACGGCAGCCATATTTGCGGGCGATGTACGAGGTGATTTCAATGTCCTCTTCGGCCGGACAGTCAATATAGCCTTCCTCGTCCTCCATGCCTATACGTATATAGAAGAGGGTGGGGTCGTAGCCCTGCTCCTTGAGCAGATGTACCACCACCGAGCTGTCTACGCCCCCTGATACTAGCGCAGCAATGTTCATAGCTATTATTATTTAGTATTCACTTGTTTAACCATACGCCTGGCGGGAACCACTACAATCAGTGTGACGGCCACTAGGATGAGCAAGATTCCTACCGCCAAAGCAAATGTGAAATGCTCGCCAAAGACGAAGATACCGATGAGCACCGCCGTAAGAGGCTCCAAGGCGCCCAGAATGGCCGTGGTGGTTGAACCCACCAACTTAGCGGCATAGACCATCAACGTCAGTGCCATGATGGCAGGTACCACAGCCAACCAACCCACGTAGAACCAGCTGATGCCATTCTGCGGCAGTATAAGCGGCTCGCCAGCAATAAATGAGTACAACAACATGCCTATGGCGCAGTAGAAGAGCACATAAAAGTTGATTTTGAACGACGACATCTTCAGCTGGCTGCGGTTGACCACGATAATATAGACCGCATAGGTTAGCGCAGAAATCAGCACCAACACCACCCCTCCAAGGGGCAATGTGGACGTCCCGTCTCCCCAATAGAGCAATGCGACGCCGATAAACGATAGTACAATGGAGGTGACTGTGACCCAATCCACCCTCTCATGAAAGAAAACAGCCATGATGACAGCCGTCATGACTGGATAGGTAAACAGGATGGTCGAAGCCACGCCTGCATCCATCATGTGGAAACTCAGATAAAGTGTCAGTGAAGAGAAGATAAACAGCACCCCTAATGCCGACAGCACACTAAACTCTTTGGTCGTAACCCTGACCGACTCTCTGCACTTACCCTTGCGTGGAAAGGCACGTACCAACATCACCAAAGCTAGAATCAGCCATGCCAACCCAAAGCGATAGAAAAGCACACTGCTTGTAGGCATTCCCTGTGCATACAGCTTCAGCGCACCCAGCGGATTAGTGCCATAGCATACAGCCGCCAAAATGCCACATACAGTGCCAAAAACCTTCGCAGATTTCTTCATGTCGCATCGGAATAACTTCGTTTTCTGAGCCCTAAGAGGTTGCCACCTATCCCCCTTAGAACTCAGAAATCAGAACTCGATTAGTCCGGCAATTCGTAAATGGAGTGATTCTCACTAACCGATCCGTCGGCACCCATCACCGAGCGGTTCACCTCAGACTGGCTCGAATGAGAGGCCTCATATAGCCTCTCTCCTGTAATCTCGGTGGGATTCATATTCTCGATAATCTGGGGACCATTGACATTATTACGCAATAAATCGTGCATTGCCTTGATACGCTCGGCGCGTCTACGAGCCTCCGAATCCAAAGGATTGTTCTCAGCCGTTGGTCTGACCATTTCTGTCGTGGACTCCACAACCTGCGGTGGCGTTTCCACCTGTTGCGAGACTGTCGCCGAGGCACTGGGAGCTGCTGCCTCTCCATGACCCTTCAGAACGATGCCATCCTCTGCCGAAGGCTGCGGAGCTGGACGGCTCGAAGTAAGAACATCCTGCTCATCATCTAGCGGGATCACCTTGCGATGCGATGATTCCTGTGCCGGCTGCGGCTTTCGCCCATATTTGGCAAATGGATTCTCTTCCGTGGAATCTGACATCGGTGTCGGCTCTGAAACTCGTTCAACATCAGGTTTCGAAACAAACTGGTCCAGCGGAATCGTCTTAGGTTCGGTCTCCCTCTTAGGAGCAGACATCAACGTGGGCTCGGTGATATTCTCTGGCCCCACTGGCTTAGTTTCTTCGGGCTTTTCTGGAGGCAGCACATGCACCTCAGGATCTTTTTTTTCCTTTGTCTCAAAACCCGTGGCAATCAGCGTAATCTTCACCTTACCGCCCAAAGAGTCGTCAAAACCAGTACCCCAAATCACATTGGTATCTTGGCTACCCGTCTTCATGGTGATGTAATCCGTCACCTCGCCCATTTCGTCCATCGTAATCTCGTTGTCTGGGCCATAGGAGAAATACAGCAGGACATTCTTTGCTCCTGCAATATCATTGTCGTTCAGCAGCACTGACGTTGTGGCCTGTTCAACCGCTTGACGGGCACGGTTCTCGCCCTCGCCTTCGCCAATGCCCATCAGAGCCGTACCGCTATTCTCCATTACCGTATTTACATCGCGAAAATCGATATTCACGTAAGCGTTCAGCGTGATAATCTCAGCAATGCCCTTCACCGCTGTGAGCAGGACATCGTTGGCCATAGAGAAAGCGTCGGACATCACCAAATTACCATACGAACGAAGTTTCTCGTTATTGATAACCAAGATCGAGTCGACATATTTACGCAACTCCTCCACCCCATCATTAGCCTGTTGGATGCGGCGGTTGCCCTCAAAAAGGAACGGCGTGGTCACCACTGCCACCACCAGGATTTTACCCGGGTCGTCCTCTTCCTCCACCTCAAGTTTAATCTCTTTGGCAAACTTAGCTATCACCGGAGCAGCGCCGGTTCCAGTGCCACCGCCCATACCGGCGGTGATGAAAATCATCTTCGTATTATGTTCGAAAAGTTCCTTTATCTCTTTTTCCTTCTCCTCAGCGGCTTTGCGTGCGCGAATGGGACGACCGCCCACACCCAAGCCTTCATGTCCCAAGACCAACTTATTGGGCACCGGACTGCCGTTAAGGGCCTTCATGTCGGTGTTGGTCACAATAAAGTCTACGCCGGTGATACCCCTGCGGAACATATGATTGACAGCGTTGTTCCCGCCACCCCCAACACCAATAACCTTGATGTAAGAAGACTGATTCAAAGGTGAATCAAAATCAAAAAGTTTCGTGTCGTCCATAGGTGCTTATCTTGTTAAATAATTAATATTTTTATATTTATGAAAATTCAATAGAACATTTTGAGAATGTAAAATTACAACTTTATTTGCAAATTCCGTCAAAAACCGTCTCTTGTTTTTTAACAAGTTATAAACAGCTATTCGCCAAGGTCGGGTTCGGTGAATTTGTCTGTAAGCCAGTCTTTGATGGAGTCGGCGAAACCCTTCTTGCTTTCATCTTTAACTAACTTCTTATCTCTCTTCTTTTTGTGCTTATGCTTCTCTTCTGTTTCCTCCTCTTCCACTTCATGTACCGGTTCTGGCTCTACTACAGGTTCCGGACCTTCAGCTGTTTTTTCTTCCATTTGGTCGCGTTGTTGCTGCTCGGACTCAAGCAAACCATAGATGACCAAGCCGATGCCAGTTGCATACATGGGATGGCCAAGGTCTTCAAACGTAATACTGCCCTGCTGGTCCAGATGCTCGTCTGGGGTTCCTATACGAGAATCTATTCCAATAGTCACTTCGGAAAATTCCTTAATATTTTTCAGTTTTGCACCACCACCCGTCAACACCACTCCTGCAATCAACTGATGCTCGAATCCTGAGAGTTGGATTTCGTATTGAACCTGCTCAAGGATAAGTTGCATACGTGCCTTAATGATACCTGCCAATGTCTTTACGCTAATTTCGCGAGGAGGTTGATTTCTGATACCAGGTATGGCTATAATATCATCCTGATTAACTAAGTTGGGCACACAGGAACCAAATTTCGTCTTAAGGCTCTCGGCTTGATGCTTCAAGATTTTACAACTTTCACGAATGTCGTTTGTAATCACATTGCCTGCCAAGGGCAAAACAGAGGTATGCCGGATAATACCATCTTGGAAGATGGCAATATCTGTGGTGCCGCCACCGATATCAACCAATGCCACTCCGGCATTTTTGTCGCGTTCGTCAAGAACTGCATATGCCGATGCAATGGGTTCCAACACCACTCCTTTAATTTTCAGCCCCGCTTCTTCCACTGCATCACGGATATTACGCACGTTGACGGCATTACCTGTCACAATGTGGAAATTTGCCATCAAACACTTTCCTGCCACTCCCACAGGATTGATTTCGGGTTCCAGCTTATCATTATCAACCGTGAAACTTTGAGGAAAGACATGAATGATTTCTTCCCCTGGTTCAAGCATCACACGATACTGGTCGTCAATAAGTCTGTCAACATCTGATTTCTCTATCTGACGATGTTCATCGGGAATCATTATGCTTCCAGTATTGGAACGGCTCTTTATATGTTGTCCAGCTATACCCACATACACCTCCTCGACATCATATTTGGCCATCTCTGATGCCTCTGAAACGGCGCGTCGGATGGATTCGGAAGTGTCGCGGATATTTCTCACTACGCCACGCTCCACTCCTACTGACTCTGTCTTGCCAAAACCGAGTATGCGGATTTTACCATTTTGCGAACGTTCGCCAATGAAACAAGCTATCTTTGTTGTTCCGATGTCTAGTCCTACGATGTATTTATTCATGATGTATTTGTGTTTAGTTATTATTTCTTCTTGTACAAACTACTTGTCCGCGATACTTTACGCTGACCTGCTTATATGTTTCCCAACCCGCTTGTGGCAGACCACGTGTATACAGTGCTATAAGGTTGTCAAATTTCTCTTCCAAATTCTCTGCTGATCCCACCTGGACCACGTGGCTGCCCAGTTTAGGTGTGACATACAAATCGCCCGAAGCATCACGATAAATCTGATCAAAAAGTGGCGATACCTCAGGATGTTGGTCGAAAAAAAGAGCTATCTTCCACACATCTCTCAGACCCTTGCCTTTTGTCGGAATGTTGCCACTTGCTACCACCACATCGCAAGAGCCCGTGCTAGAAACAGGCACTCGATAGCCTCTATCATCGAGGTAATACTCAGCGCCATTAGCACATACACGCACAATCGGACGACGTTGTACAGCGTACACAACCACTGATCCTCCGATGGATGTACCCGCCTCGCAGTCACACAAGTAAGGCGATTTCCCTGCTGCCTTCTCCACCTCTTTCAAATCCACTTCTCGCAGCATCTTGGACATAAGGGTCGGTATCTCGTGCTTGACCAGTTCGGCCACTTCCAGTCCAGTCGCCAATGTGTCTGCTCCGCGATAGTCAATTTCCACACGCACATCGCGCACTTGAGACTGTCGACGCCAAATATTGGCCATAATCACCAGCACTGCCAGCAACACAACCAATAGGATGGATATTATCTTCGTCTTCTTTGTCATGTCCTAATCACTATTATTGCTTCTATGCCTCCTTGGCAAGCACTTCCTCAAGGCGGGGAACCAACCTGTCGATATCTCCTGCGCCCATCGTCACCACTACGTCAGGATAGAGTGCGGGTACCAATTCCAGCACCTGTTCTGCTGAACAGAGATATTTTGACAGCCCCTTTACCTTGTGCAGAACCATACTCGACGAGACCCCCGGAATGCGTTGCTCTCGTGCAGGGTAAATTGGCATCATTATCAATTCATCGACCGACGAGAGCACCTTGGCAAACTCGTCTGCGAAGTCACGTGTACGCGAATAAAGATGAGGCTGAAAGACAACCACCAGTCGTTTGCCCGGATATAGGTATCGCACACTCTCCAAACAAGCGGCTATCTCCTGAGGGTGGTGGGCATAGTCATCAATCATCACAAGATTCTTAGTCTTTATGTGATAGTCGAAACGCCTACGCACTCCTGCGTAGGTTCTCAAGCCCTCACGCAACTCCGTATCGCTCACACCCAAACTCAGCACTGCGGCTGCCGCCGCCACTGCATTCTCAACAGAATAAAGTGCAGTATTGGGCAGTTCCAAGTCGTATAGTACTCTTTGGGGTGTCCTCAAATCGAAATAAATGTTGCCATTGTAATTTCTCACGTTCTGAGAGTAATAGTCGGCTTCCAGCCCATGTGCCGTATAGGTATGTATGGCGGCCTCAACGTTCTCGAGTTGGATCTCGTGGTGCTCATGTCCGTCATGATGTTCATGTTCTTCGCACATGGAAATGCCTTCTTTCAGAATCAACGTCCCGCCTGGCTCTGTCTGAGAAGCATATTGACGGAAAGCTTCCAACATCTGCTCATATGTGCCGTAAACATCTAAATGATCTGGGTCTGTGGCAGTTATTACCGAACAAAAAGGATGCAGTTGCAGAAACGAACGGTCATACTCGTCTGCTTCAACCACCACATATTCACTCTTATTGTCCACTATCATGTTCGAATCAAAATTTTTGGCAATTCCGCCCAGGAAGGCGCTGCAACCTAATTTGGTTCTACTGAGGATATGTGCAATCATGCTTGAGGTAGAGGTCTTTCCATGCGTGCCGGCCACGGCCACACACTTCTTGCCACGGGTTAACTCGCCTAACACCTGTGACCGTTTTTCCATCGGCACCCCCTTTTGTAAAAGGCACTGAAACTCGGCAGTATCCTTCGGTACAGCAGGAGTATAGACTACCAAATCAATTTTATCAGGTATTAGTGCAGGATTATCTTCATAATGCACTGCGATGCCTTCCTGCACCAATTGACGTGTCAATGGTGACTCCGTGCGATCATAACCACTCACGGTGTCGCCGCGCTGATGGAAAAATCGTGCGATAGCACTCATTCCGATTCCGCCTATGCCGAGGAAATAGTAATTCATACTAGAGTATCCTTATTTCTTTAATAACTTATCAATTTGGTCAACAATCTTATCAGCTGCTTTAGGTGCAGCCATTGAGCGAATGGCCTGACTCATTTGCTCACACCGAGTTCCGTTGTTCAACAACTCCAGCGCCATTGGAAGGCCTTGGGTGACACAGTCGGCATCCTTCACCATGAGCGCTGCACCTTTGTTCACCAAAGCCATGGCATTTTTAGTCTGGTGATCCTCTGCCACATTGGGCGATGGTATCAAGATAACCGGCTTGCCAACTAGGCACAATTCAGAAATGGCAATAGCCCCGGCGCGCGAGATAACCATATCGGCAGCAGCGTATGCCATGTCCATGCGACTGATAAACTGGTGCACTTTTATCCATCTATCCAGACCTGCGTTTTTCACTGCTTCAGCAGCCTCTTCATACATCCACTTTCCTGTCTGCCATACAATCTGAATATCGTTATCCTTAAAGAAGTTCAAATTTTTTATAATCATCTGATTGATACTTCGGGCACCCAAACTGCCACCAACCGAAAGCATCACTCGCCGTCCCATTTCTAAACCAAAATAGGCACATCCTTCCTCACGGGTGCAGCGCATCTGTTCTATATCTGACCGTACCGGATTACCCGTATAAACTATTTTCTCTTTTGGAAAGAAACGCTCCATTCCTTCGTATGCCACACAGATGACCGAAGCCGACTTGGCTAGGGTTTTGTTAGTCAGTCCCGCGTAAGAGTTCTGTTCCTGCAACAAAGTGGTGTACCCCATGCGGGCGGCGACCTTCAGCGTGGGTTCACTTGCAAAACCGCCCACTCCTACCACTATGTCAGGGTCGAAATCACGAATAATACTGCGTACCAAACGCTGACTTCGAACCACTTTAAAGGGCAGTTGCAAGTTCTTAATGAGGTTCGAAAAAGTCAACTGCCGCTGCAGTCCAGCAATGGGAAGACCCTTAATCTCATAACCTGCAGCTGGAACTTTCTCCATTTCCATACGGCCTTCAGCCCCCACAAAAAGAATCTGAGCCTCTGGATAACGAGTCTTTATTGCATTGGCGATTGCCACGGCAGGGAAAATATGGCCTCCACTGCCACCTCCACTAATAATTGCTTTCATATCGTATTGTTTTCAAGGTTCAACATTTCGTTAGAAGCCGATGAGCCATGGTCATCACTGCCGGAATTTGATGCAGCTTGCTGTAGTGCCTGCTGCCTCTGTTTTTTATTATCAATAGCCACCGACTGGATAATAGCCACACCCGCTGCCAAAAAGATATAGGATGAGCCTCCGTAACTAATAAACGGCAACGTCTGCCCTGTCACCGGCAACACTCCCACGGCCACCGACATGTGAATGATGGCCTGAAGGAAAATCACCGTTCCGATACCTGCTACCGAGAGACTTCCAAAAAGTCCCTTGCAACCATTGGCTATACGTATGCAGCGGAAATAAAATAAAGCATAAAGCAAGAAAATGGCAATCGCAGCCAACGTACCTGCCTCTTCTATTATAATAGCAAAAATAAAGTCGTTATGTGCTTGCGTCATCAACCGACCATGAATCGTAGTGCCAATGCCGTTGCCCGTGAAGCCGCCACGCGCCACCGCCATCCGCGCCATATTCTCTTGCGTGAGCTCGTCTGGATCAGGATTCATCCATGCCTGCAGACGGTGCCCCCAAGTAGAGGTCCTGAAAAGATCCATCTGGTCGCCAAAGAAATATATAATCACCACTCCAACAGCTGCCAAAGCCGCTACGACCAGAAATCCCCGCCACCACATTTGACGGTTCACCCCTCCAAAGAAGAGCAGTAGGTATCCTGCTATGAATATCAAAACTGCCGTGCTCAGATTCTCCTCAACCACCAATCCACATACCAACACCACCGAACCCAGCAACATCCAATAGACTGTATTTTCATCCAATCGATCTCGATTGACTGCTATATTCCGTGCCAGAAAGACCATCAATACTATTTTTGCAAATTCCGAAGGCTGGAAAGCCATCACGCCTGGTATCCTCAGCCATCGGGTCTGCAAGATCAACACCACCAGCAACAATCCCAGCGCTAATACATACCCCCAAACCGATAGTTTTGCATAAACACGGTAATTGATGCGCGACAGCATAATGATGACTATGAAGCTGACCACTACGAACCCCAAGTGTTTAAAGAACATATTCATGGGGGTCGTGTGTGAGTCAATGATGGCCGTATAGCCAATGGTGCTGTATACCGCCACCAGTGAGACGACACTCATCAAAATGAATATCACCCACAGTGCCGTGTCTCCGGCCAGAATATTTATTTTTCGTTTCATCTAGCGGCTATAGTTCATTGACCTCATGGCAGAAGAGGCGGCCCGCAGTTTCAACGGACAGCCCTTGTGGGGTGGCAGGCGAGAAAAGCACAGCAGCGTGGTCCAACAAGCTATAGCAGGCACAATGGACGGCGGCGGCTATGGTATCAGTGTCTCTGATTTCAGGCACTACTCCCCGAAAGGTATCATGGAGGTGCTGTGTGTCGTTGCCGACGCATAGGAGCATGTGCACTTTGCGCAGGGCGAGGGGGCGGAGCCGTGCGTAGTCGGCTTGGTTGTCACCGCCAAAGGCTATCCAAATGATGTTGTCCTCAGTGTTCTGCAGGGCGTACCATGTGGCGTTGATACTGCGGGCAGCAGCATCGTTAATAAATAGTTTGCCGTGTATGCGGGCGACTAGTTCCATGCGATAGCGGGTTTCTTCGAGCCGGGTGAAGCAGCTGCGCAACGAGGCGTTACGCATCTGGCGCAAGCGGGCGGTGTCCACGGCGGCCAAGCCGCCGTGAACACGGTCGCGCCCTTGGGTTGCAAGTTGTTGGATGCTCATGTTTTTTCTAAGGTTGTTTTACTTGTGTGTGCTTTAAAAAGATGTGTTTGACGGATACGTGTGTGTAGGGGTAGGATGGCAGTGCTGGGTGCTTACTATTTGTGCTTGCTTAGAGGGGGTGTGTTTGACGGGAATAGGAAAAGGATTAGCGCAGTTTGAGTGTTACGATACTGACAATGGCAAGGAGTATGCCGATGATGGTGAAGCGCTGCACGATTTTAGGTTCGGGAATACCTTTCTTTTGGTAGTGGTGGTGGATGGGGGTCATGAGGAATGGGCGCTCCTCAACAGGTACGGGCTGGCCGGCGGGCAGACGGTGCTTGCGGCGGTAGCGTTTGCAGCCCCATGTCTGCCAGATGACGGAGAAGTCTTCGACAACGTAGATGCCGCAGAGGACGGGGAGGAGGAGTTCCTTGCGTATGAGAAGGGCAAAGACAGCGATAATTCCGCCCAAGGCGAGCGATCCGGTATCGCCCATAAAGACTTCGGCGGGGTAGGTGTTGAACCAGAGGAAACCGAGAGTGGCGCCAACGAAGGCGGTGATGAAGACGGTGAGTTCACCAATGTTGGTAAGGTATACAATGTTGAGGTAGTTGGCCATGATGATGTTGCCAGTGAGCCAAGCGAGGATAGCCAAGGCACCGCCGATGATGCCGGCAGTGCTGGTGGCCAAGCCGTCGATACCATCGGTGAGGTTGCAGGCGTTGGACACGGCGGTGACGACGAGGATGGCGACGATAACGTATACAACCCATACCCAGTTTTGTGTCCAGTCACCCATCCAGCTGATAAGCCATGCGTAGTCAAACTCGTTGCCTTTGACGAAGGGGATGGTGGTTTTGGTAGAGGCGATGGCAGGGTGGAAGGATAGCAGAAGGCCCACTCCGAGACCCAGCGCTACCTGGCCGAAGACTTTGAATTTGCCGGGAAGGCCCTGCTTATCTTTTTTGAAGACTTTGATATAGTCGTCGACGAAACCGATAAGGCCGAGCCAAAGTGTGGTGGCCAGCATGGTGACGACGTAGATATTGTCGAGCTTGGCAAAGAGGAGGGTAGGGACAATTATGGCAGAGAGAATAAGTAGGCCGCCCATAGTGGGGGTGCCTTCTTTCTCTTTCTGGCCTTCAAGGCCTAGGTTGCGCACGGTTTCGCCTATGGACTTTCGGCGGATGAACCCGATGAATTTCTTGCCAAACGTGAGCATGATGAGCAGCGACGTTATAGCCGACATGGCGGCTCTGAACGAGATGTATTGGAAAACTCCCGCTCCGGGAAAATCAAAAGCCCTGTCTAACCAGTCAAAAAGATAATATAACATATTACTACTTATTTACACTTCTTAATTATTCAACAATTTTTCCAATTCCTCCACATCGTCGAAATGGTGTTTGGTTCCGTTTATTTCCTGGTACTTCTCGTGGCCTTTGCCTGCAAGCAGGATAATGTCGCCTTCGCGAGCCATCATCACGGCAGTCTTAATGGCCGAACGCCTGTCGACAATCCTTACCACCATTCCTTTCTCCTCGTCGGTCAGCCCTGCCTCCATGTCGTCCAGAATTTTTTCGGGATCCTCGGTACGGGGGTTGTCGGAGGTGAGTATTAAGCGGTCGCTCTTAGTGAGGGCTATGTGGGCCATCTCTGGACGTTTGGTGGTGTCGCGGTCGCCACCGCAGCCTACTACGGTGTAGAGCATCTGCATTGGCAGGCGTATCTGGTTAATTGTATCAAGTACGTTTTCAAGGGCGTCGGGGGTGTGGGCATAGTCCACAATAGCCGTGAGCCCTTTCCCCGAGACGTACTGGAAGCGCCCCTCGGCGGGCGACAGGGTGCTGAGAAGCCGCAGAGCCTCGTGGGGCTCGATGCCGCAGAGAACGGCGGCACCATAAATGGCGGTGAGGTTGTAGGCGTTAAACCTGCCCACCAAACGGGTCCACACTTCCTGTCCGTTGATACTCAGCTGCAAGCCCTGAAAGGTGTTTTCAAGTACCTTGCAGGTGAAGTCGGCCACGCGGGTAAGGCTGTACGTCTTTACCGTTGCTTTGGTATTCTGCACCATGACCATCCCGTTGCGGTCGTCACAATTGGTGAGGGCGAAGGCAGCGGCGGGCAGGTTGTCGAAGAACTGTTTCTTGGCAGCGATGTAGTTGGCCATGGTCTTGTGAAAATCCAGATGGTCGTGCGTGATATTGCTGAAAATTCCACCAAAGAAAGTAAGCCCAGCAATGCGATGCTGCACGACAGCATGGCTGCTCACCTCCATAAATGCATACTGGCAACCGGCCTCTACCATCTGACTCATCAGGCGGTTCAACTCGATTGCGTCGGGAGTGGTATGGCTGGTAGGTATTTCTGTTTCGTCAATCTTATTCACAATGGTGGAAATAAGTCCCACGTGGCAGCCATGCTCGCGGAACATACGGTGGAGGAGCGTCACAGTGGTGGTCTTGCCATTGGTGCCGGTGATGCCCACCAGCCTCATCTTGCTCGAAGGGTGGTCGAAATAGTTATCGGCCATAACGCCCAGTGCCCAGTCGCTATTTTCAACCAACACGTATGCCACCCCTTCTTGCAACTTCTCAGGCATGCGTTGACAAACGATGGCCACAGCGCCCGCCTTGACGGCAGCGCCGATAAAGTCGTGTCCGTCCACCTGGGTGCCCACCTGGGCCACAAAGCAGCTTCCCTTACCCACTTTGCGCGAGTCGAAGCAGATGTCCTTCACCTCGGGGTCGACCGACACCGCGGATAACAGATGCACTCCTTTTAATATATCTGACAGTTTCATCTTCTGATTTTTTTCAAGGTTTAAGTTCTAACATGACAGTCGAACCCCTGACAATCTGAGTGCGGGGCTTTGGATTCTGATTTGCAACCTTGCCCTGGCCGGTGAAGCGCACCTTTAGGCCCTGGCTGCGCAGCAGTTTCATGGCGTCGCGAATAGTCATACCATGGCAATTGGGCACCACCCCCGTGGGCGGCAGATAATGCCTATAGCACTCTTGGGAATTGTCAAAGACAGCCCATCCGGTAGCCGGCTGAAGGGTGTCGATGACGCTAAACGGCAATCCCAGCAACTGATATGCCTGCGCCAGCTGCTGCTCGCTGCCCTTGGCAATGACGGGGTTGACCACCCGACCGGAATCCTGCAGCCGTACACTGCCCAACTCGCTGTCAAAAGCCACCACACAGTCGGCAATCTGCTTAAACACAGGTGCGGCCGAATGGCGTCCGGCTATGCTGGTGCGCTCCACCAGCACCAAACAGGTGTAGCGGGGATTGTCGGCGGGAAAGAATCCCACGAACGACGAATTCTTAATACTTTTGTCACTGATGCCCTGCGTAGTGCCCGTCTTGCCACCGATGCCATAAACTGCATTGCGGATAATGTCGCCCGTGCCGTGTTCCACCACGCCTACCAGCATCTCGCGCATCTGCTTTGCCGTTTCGGCGCTGCAGATATGCTCGTTCAGCACCACGGGCTTTATCTCCGAGCGGCGGCGGCCGTCCATCACCTCCCGGCAGAAAAGGGGCTTCATCATGCGTCCCCCGTTGGCAATGCCGTTGTAGAAGGTAATGAGCTGCAACGGGGTGACGGTGGCCGAATAGCCATAGCTGAGATTGAGAAAGTCGCGGTCGGAGTTGAGTTTCACCACGCGGGTGTTCGTTTCCAAGGCCTCCACGTCGGGGCTCAATTTGCCAAAGGGGAAAATAGCCTGAATGCCTTTGCGCAGGTCTTCCCTACGATTACGATAGTATTGCCATGCCAGCTCGCACATACCCACATTCGACGACTTTGCCAGCACTCCGGCCAGGTTGGCCGTGTCGGTGGCATAACCGTGTCCGTCGTTGATTTCGCCACTGGAGGAGCTGTAACGTTTCACTCCGCCCGCACGAACCCTCTTAGTGGTATCGAGGTCAATCTTCTTATCGTTCAGCATGGCAGTCATGGCCACGGTTTTGAACGTAGAGCCGGGCTCATAGTGGTCGCTCACTGCCACATTGCTCCACAGGTTCTCCGAAAGTACGCCATTTGTGTCACGCGTGAGGCTGCTGCAGGCAAGGACATATCCCGTCGACACCTCCATCAGTATCGCGCAGCCGCGCATGCCTCCATACTGATTCATCGACTTCCGCAGGGCGCTCTCAGCAATATCCTGATAGCGAGTATCTAGAGTGGAAATGATGCTTTTGCCGTCCACACGGCGCTGCACGAGGGTAGAGTCGAGGTCGAGCCGGTACTCTTCCACATCCTCCTCAGGCAGCCAGATGCCACGGGTGAGGCGGCGGCAGCGGTAGATGCCGTCCTGCCCGCGCAGCACAGTGTCGTAGAATCCCTCCAGGCCTGTGTATCCCTCCTGCTTAGGCGTCTTATAATGCAACCCGATGGTGTTTTCGCCCAAATTGCCGTAGATGTGGGCGCGGACATAGCTCGTAACGCTCCCGTCGGCAGTCTTGGTAACCACACAGCGCGACCACCCTTCCAGATTACGAATGGCCGTCCACTGCGAGTAAGGAACTCGGCGCTCGACATACAGGCAACGACTAGGGCGCTGTTTGAGGTACTCTTTTTCAATACGGTTGCGGTAGTAGGCAACCGACTTTTTAGGAAACTGCTCATGCAAGATGCGGCAGACCTCACCCAAATTGGCCATGAAGGCGCTGTCGTCGGTGATGCAGCTTTCCATCACCACGCGGCCGTCTTTCATTATGGGAGCTCCCTTGCTGTCCTTCTTAGGCCACCGGCCCAAGTCCAGACAAAGGTCGCACACCGGCACCGTGGTGGCAAGCACCTTGCCGTCGGAAGAGAATATCGTTCCGCGACGGGCGGGCTCTATTCGGTCGGTAAACTCACGGTTTCTTGCCTTCTCGCGCCACATGTCGCCATCTATCACCTGTGTCCTTATGGTCGACCACAGCATGGCGCCTCCGCCCACCACTACCAGTAGCAGCCAAAGCACCAGCATCTTGACGAACAAGCTCTTGTTACTATGTTGTTTCTCTTCCAATTTCTTACTGTTTCGGTATTCTATAACATGTTTTTTTCAGCCAGTTTGCCACCAACGTCTCAAATCTCAAACGGCGGGCCGGCAGTAATGCCCACCCCGGTGGAATCCAGCATCTCAGCTATCTTCGAAATTTTGATAGTCTCCTGATAGCGCTTCTGCAACTCGATGCGGCTCTCGCGCAAGAAGTCGATGCGGTCCTTGGCCTCTATCCGGGCCTTGGTGAGGTCCTCCACCCGGTAGCGGTTGTACACCAACAGCAGGCCGAAGGCACACAACAGCAATATCAGCCACTTCTGGCGCAGCACAAACTGACTCTGCAGCACCTCTCCGCCAAAAATGCTCGACACCCAGTTGCGTTTTCTCTTCGCCGCCGGCTTCTTCGGGGTCGTCGGCTCCTGCTGAGGCTGCTGCCCCTGCTGAGTATTTTTCCGTTCCTCCATAGTCAACTATCAATCCTTTCTGCCACACGCAGTTTGGCACTGCGAGAGCGATTATTTCTCTGCAACTCTTCCTCACCGGCGGTGATGGGTTTGCGGGTCACCAACTTCAGCGGCACGATGGGATTGCCGTAGAAATCCTTCTCCAACTTGCCCTCAAAATTGCCCGTCTTGAAAAAATTCTTTACCAGGCGGTCTTCCAGCGAATGATACGACATCACCACCAACCGGCCTCCGGGATTGAGAATCTCTACGGCCTGCTGCAGGAGTGCCTGCAAGGCATCCAACTCACCGTTCACCTCAATGCGCAGCGCCTGAAACAGCATGGCCAAGTACTTATTTTCCATCCCTCGGGGCAACTGCCTCCCCACGGCCTCTCTCAGGTCGAAGGTAGTCTCAATCGTTTTCTCCGCCCGCGCTTTGCAAATAGCCTTCGCCATCTGATAGGCATTCGGCAACTCGCCGTAAAGGCGCAGCAGCCGGGTCAGTTCCTGCTCATCGGCGGTGTTCACCAACTCTTTGGCGGTCAACTCCTGTCGGCGGTCCATGCGGAGATCCAGCTCACCGTCAAAACGGGTGGAGAAACCGCGGTCGGCCACATCAAACTGATGCGACGACACCCCCAGGTCTGCCAAAAGGCCGTCAATCCTGCGCACCCCGTGCAGCCTCAAGTAATTCTTGAGATAACGAAAATTCTCATGAATCAGCAAGAAATTGGGCACCTCCAAGGCATTTGCCAAAGCATCCTCGTCCTGGTCGAACCCTATCAGCCGCCCCTCGGGGCCCAGCCGCTCCATGATGGCACGTGAATGGCCGCCGCCACCAAAAGTGGCGTCGACATAGGTCCCATCAGGACGCAAATTCAATCCCTCGATGCATTCATTCAGCATCACCGGCAGGTGGTAGGTCATAGAGGTCTCCAAGTCTTTCATTGACCAACGACTCAAGGTCGATGGCCTCATCGTTCATCTTATCATAGGCCGAACGTTCCCAGATTTCGATGTACTTGCCAGTACTCTGCAACACTATCTCCTTGGCATTGCCCAGGATAGGCTTGAACTCCTGTGGAATAAACAGGCGGTCGTTGCTGTCCAGTTCCAACGGATTGACCCGCAGCAGCATACGCTTCAAGAACCGGTCCTTCTTGTTGTACTCGCTGAGATGCTTCCTGAGCAGCTCGGCTTCATTCTGGAAACTTTCAAATGTCCATAGCTCCAAACACTCGGGAGTGAGACCGCGACGGATAAAAAAACGGTTATCGTCAGTCGCCAATTGCTTTTTGAACGCAATTGGGAACTTGAATCGACCGTTCGAATCCATCTTACAGTATTCAGTACCAAGTATTAAGGCCATTTTTATATATTATTTTTCAGAATGTAAAGATACAACAATTTTTCCAATAAATGCCAATTTCTTCCAAAAAAAGTTACAAAATCCCATTTTTTTCTTTCTGTTATACGCAGAACCGGGAAAAAAGTTTCACCCAATTGAAAAAAGTTTTGTGGCTGAGCGGGTTGGAAAGAGACCACTTTTCGACAACCAAATGTTGAAAACCGACACCACAATTCACATCCAAAAGTTAACAACCTCCAACCTCTTCTGCCCCACACAAAAGGCCGATTTTTCCAATCCAAAATACAATTTCTTTCTAATTGAAAAAAAAGTTGTACCTTTGCACTCGCAAAAAATGTATTTTAATAATAAAAACATAATATAATATCAATAGCATGAAAAGATTTATTCTTTCTTTAGCACTGGCCTGCATGCTCCTGGCTCCCACTGCCAGCCGAGCCGACGAAGGCATGTGGCTCCTTTCGCTCATTGGCAAGAACTACGCCGACATGCAGAAAGCCGGCCTGAAACTCACCCCCGACGACATCTACAGCATCAATCAGAGCTGCCTCAAGGACGCCGTCGTGGGCCTTGGCAACGAAGGCCGCCCGTTCAGCCATTTCTGCACTGGCGAAATCATTAGCAACAAAGGCCTTATGACCACCAACTACCACTGTGGCTACGGCCAACTACAGGAGCACTCCACCGTAGAGCACGACTACCTGCGCGACGGTTTCTGGGCCTACAATATGGCGCAGGAACTCCCCAACCCCGGCCTTACCGCCTCCGTGCTGGTACGTATGGAAGACGTCACCTCACGCGTGCTTGAATGCCTCAGCGACGACATGAGCGAGACCGACCGCTCCAAAGCCGTCCGCAACGTGGGCATCCGCATCATCAAAGAAGCCGTGGGTGACAACGAGGATGTAGAAGGCGTGGTGCAGTCCATGTTCGAAGGCAACCAATATTTCCTCTTCATCTACACCATCTACAAGGACGTCCGCCTCGTGGGCGCACCCCCCTCGTCCATGGGAAAATTTGGCGGCGACACCGACAACTGGTCTTGGCCCCGCCACACATGCGACTTCTCCATGTTCCGCATCTATACCTCCCCCGACGGCAAACCCGCCGCTTACGCTAAGGAGAACATCCCCCTCAAGCCCAAGCACCACTTCCCCGTCAGCTCCCGCCAACTGAAGGCCGGCGACTATGCCATGACCCTTGGCTTCCCGGGCTCCACCGACCGTTTCCTCACCTCCTACGGCCTAGAAGAAACCATGCAGGTCGACAACCCCATCCGCTACAACATCCGCACCGTCAAAATCAACATCCTGCGCGAAATGATGAATGCCGACCAGGCCGTTCGAATCAAATACGCCTCCAAGTACGCCAGCTGCTCCAACTACTGGAAATACAGCAACGAGCAGAACAAAGCCCTCTACACCCTCAACACCATGCAGGTAAAGAAGGACATCGAGCAGGAATACCACGACTGGGCTCTCGACAAAGACCCCAAATACCGCCAGGCCCTGCCCCTGCTCCGTCAGAGCTACGCCAACCGCCGCGACATCCACCAAGCCATCCTCTACATCGAAGAAGGCCTACTCGAAGGCCCTGAACTGCTCTACCAGGCCACCGAATTCGGCGACGACATCAAAGCCATGCTTGCCGAGGAAAACCCCAACCAGCGCGAAGCCAAACTGGCCGCCCTCCAAGAAGCAGCTGCCAAGTTCTACAAAGACTACGACGAACAGGTCGAGAAAGCCGTAATGGCCGCCATGATGGAATATACCTACCAACACATCGACATCAAGTACATACCCGACTGCCTCAAGACAGCCGACCGCCGCTACAAAGGCGACTTCACCGCCCTGGTGAACCACCTCTTCGCACACTCATTCATGGCCAACGAAGAATCCTTCAACAAGTTCCTCAAGGACCCCAACCTTAAAACCCTCGAGCGCGACGAAATGTACAAGTACGGCACCGAAATCCTTGCCAAAGGACGCGAAATCTACCAGTCGCTCCCGGCCGAAAACCGCTACAACATGACCAAGGGCAAACGCGACTTTGTGGACGGCCTGCTGCAAATCAACTCCGGCCGCAAGCTGATGTGCCCCGACGCCAACAGCTCCATCCGCCTGAGCTACGGCAATGTGAAAGAATACGACCCCCGCGACGGCGTCACCTACCACTACTACACCACCCTCGACGGCGTCATGCAGAAGGAAGACACCCTGAGCACTGAATTCCAAGTGCCCGGCCACCTCAAAGACCTCTACGAAGCCCGCAACTTCGGCACCTATGCCGACGCCAACGGCAAACTGCCCACCTGCTTCATCACCACCAACGACATCACCGGCGGCAACAGCGGCTCGCCCGTCCTCGACGCCTACGGCAACCTCATCGGCCTGGCCTTCGACGGCAACGGCGAGTCCATGTCTGGCGACATCGACTTCGAGGAAAACCTCCAACGCTGCATCTGCCTCGACACGCGCTACATGCTTTTCGTAATCGACAAGTATGCCAACGCCCAGAACCTCATCTCCGAACTCGACATCGTAAGATAATCCGTTCCATATAGTACAACTGCAGCCCCGCCCAACGTGTGCCCAGCACACCGCAGCGGGGCTGCTTTTTATTCCCACCGCCACATCCACCTCCACCCATCGGCGCCGCTGCCCGCACGCCGTTTCGGGAGGGTAAGATAGGTCCACCTCCGTCACATCTTCTATATGTCCTCGTCAGTTGGCCTATCGTTCCTTGTTTGTGCTATCGAAGAACTGTAGGCCGCCAAACGAATACCGACAGGCCGTGCCCCACCCTGCGGGAAAAGCTACGGAGGCGGAGGGCGGGACGGGGAAATGGGAAAATAAAAAGCCGCGGCTGAACGCCACGGCCTGAGAAGAAAATGTCTTAAAGTCTTATCTAATTAGATGAGGCCTTTGCCTGCTCTAAACTTAGCGGATTTCTTGGCAGCAATCTTGATCTTAGCACCAGTGCGGGGATTACGACCAGTGCGGGCAGGACGGCTGACAACATCAAAGGTGCCAAAACCAATCAGGGTGACTTTTTCGCCCTTTTTGAGCTGATCTTTAACGACATCTACATAAGCATTCAACGCTTTAGCGGCATCAACTTTTGTGAGGCCGGCTTTTTCGGCCATAGCGGCAACCAATTCGGCTTTGTTCATAACAAACGTTTTTATAGGGTTACTATTATTAATTTTCGGTTGCAAATATATACTTTTTTTTATAATCAGTGGGTTTTTGTTGAAAAATAATTTGTTAAAAAAAAAGGAGTTGGATTAATACACTAGTTTCCAGTTGATTATATTATATCCGCGTAAAAATTCTTCAACAGAAATGCGCCTTTTACCGCTGAGTTGGAGGCTCAAAATGTGGACAAAACCATCTTTTACTCCTATTTTTTGGAATGTTTTTTGGTCTGTTACTACCTGTCCCACAATGCTGTCCGATGCGGGGTGGAAGGAGGCCTGGTACACTTTGAAGGAGAACTGGCGGCCTTGCTCGTCTTCCATGGCCATGGTGGCAGCCGGATAGGGCGAGAGGCCGCGGATGAAGTCGACCACGCGCTGCCCTGGCTGATTCCAGTTGATGGCACAGTCGGCCTTGAAGATTTTGGGTGCCGGCGACAGCGGCCCGGAAGCCTGCTGCGGCTGCGGCCTGAGGGTGCCCTGTTCCAGTCCGCGCAGGGTTTCTACCACCATGCCGCTGCCCATGGAGGCCAGCCGGTCGTGGAGGCTCTCGGCATCGTCGTCGGCAGTGATGGGGGTGGTGCGCTGGAGGAGTATGCCGCCCTCGTCGATGCGTTCGTTGAGCATGAAGGTGGTGACACCTGTCTCTTTCTCGCCGTTGATGATAGCCCAGTTGATGGGGGCGGCACCGCGGTACTGCGGCAGCAGGGAGGCGTGGAGGTTGAAGGTGCCCATGGGGGGCATGGCCCAGACCGTCTGGGGGAGCATGCGGAAGGCCACCACGACGAAGATGTCGGCATTCCAGGCGCGGAGGTCGGCCTGGAACTGGGGGTCGCGCAGTTTCTCGGGCTGCAGGAGGGGCAGATGGTGCTGGAGGGCATAGTTTTTGACCGGAGAGCAGGTGACTTTGAGCCCTCGGCCGGTCTGTCGGTCGGGCACGGTGACCACGCCGGCCACTTCGTATCCCGCCTGGACGATTGCGTCTAACGAGGCGACGGCGAAGTCGGGAGTTCCCATAAATACTACTTTCATGATATTGCTGGTTTTATTATTCTTATTCGATTAAGGGCGTTGGCCGGAAAAATCAAGGGGAGAAGAGACGGGGAGGGCCGTTGGCAAGGCCTGCTGCGGGGCACCGGACGTGGTGCGGCACTGGAGGCAGGCGCCGACTACCGAACCCATAAACGATTATGCTACCTCACCCGCAGACGTGTGCCGGACTTGAATTTGCGTTCGCCGGGGTTGAGGTCTTTTACCTTTTCGGAGGTGGTGAAATTGCGCTTGGCAAAAGCATCGAGGTCTTCGCCCTTTTTGATGGTGGCATAGAGGGGGTTGTTGGATTTGGGCTTGGGCAGCTCCTCGGGCACGATGCTTTTGTCGGCCTTGTAGGCCAGGTCTTCGCCCGAACGGGGCTTGCGGATGCCGAAGTAGGTTTTGTCGAGATAGAGGCGGCGGGTGCGGAGCGAGTAGTCGGAGAAATCGAGAATCCATTCGGGGTCGAAGGCTTCGTATTGGAACCGGACTTCGAAATGGAGGTGGGGGCCGGTGGAGCGTCCGGTGCTACCGCCCAGGCCCAGCACTTGGCCGGCCGTGACCACCTGGAGGGGTTTGACTTTGATTTTGGAGAGATGGCCATAGACGGTTTCCAGGCCGTTGTAGTGCCGCACCACTACCAGGTTGCCGTAGGCTCCCATGGGGCGGGCAATGCGCACCACGCCGTTGAAGGCGCAGTGCACCGGGTCGCCTATGTTGAGCCGTATGTCGACCCCCCTGTGGGGACGGTTCCACCGCCACCCGTAGGGCGAGGTTTTGATGTTCTTTACGGGGAAACAAAATTTTTCGTTGCCTTTGAGCAGCTGAATGGAGATTTCGTCGGGAAGGGAGTCCATGGGTATGGTGGCCATGCGCACATGGGCACCGGAGAGGCTGCGCCCGTACCACAGCTGCGAGGGGGCGGGAAGGGAGGCGTCGTACATGACGTCGATGAGTTCGTCGCCGAGGGCCAAGGCGGTGTCGATGGCGGTGGGATCGGGTTCGGGTTCATGGATTTCGAGGGCACCCCGGTTGGGGGCGTTGACGCCCTTGGGGTTGCGGTTTTTCCCTTTGGCGGCGCCGTTGTCGGCATTGAGGGTGCGGGACTTGATTTGCCCCTCGCGGATGCGGGCGTTGATGAGGGAGTCGAAATAGCTCTCCTGTCGGGGTTGCTGGGCGAAGGCAGAGCCGGAGAGGGCAAGCATCATCAGGAGGGCAATCACTTTTAACTGGCGACGGAGGCGGCAGACGGGAATGCCCAACATCTCGCGATACTTGGCCACCGTGCGGCGGGCCACGGGGAAACCCTGCTCCTTGAGAAGCTGTGAGAGGGCTTCGTCGGAGAGCGGGTTTTTCTTGTCCTCGGCATCGATGGCGGCCTGCAGTACCTGGCGGACCGATTCGGTGGCCACGGCCTGGCCGTCGCCCCCTGTAATGGCCTGGGAGAAGCACTCTTTGAGAAGGAAGGTGCCGAACTCGGTCTGGACATATTTGCTGTTGACCACACGGGAGATGGTGGAGATGTCGTAGCCGGTCTTTTCGGCCACATCTTTCTGCAGCAAGGGCCGCAGGTCGGCGCTGTCGCCGGTGATGAAGAAAGTGCGCTGACAGCGGAGGATGGCCTGCATGACGCGGAGCATGGTGACGTGGCGTTGGCCGAGGGTGTCGATGAGCATGTTGGCGCTGTCGCTGTTGTTGCGAAGGAAGTCAAAGGCCTCTTTCTCGCCAGGCGAGAGCTGCTTCTTGGCGGAGTACTCCTGCAGCATTGCTTGGTAATAGTCGTTGAGCTGGAGCTGTGGCAGATGGCCGTCGTTGAGCATGAGGTTGAGCTGGCCGTCTTGGTTGGTGACGATGAAGTCGGGGATGACGTAATGGGCATGGGAGGTTTCGCTCTCGCCTGCGCCGGGCTTGGGATTGAGGCGGCGGATGCGGTTGGTGGCGGCATCCAGCTGGTCTTCGGTGAGTGAGAGGGTTTCCATGATGTGGTCGTAGTTGTGCTTGACGAAATAATCGAAGCACTGGTCGACGACTAAGATTGCCCAACGGGTGGCGTCGTCCTGTTCTTCGGAACGGTGGAGCTGAATGGATAGGCACTCTCTGAGGTTGCGGGCGGCAATGCCTGGGGGGTCGAGTTTTTGCACTTCGAGAAGCACCTCTTCGACCTCCTGGGGCGAGACCTCGATGCCTTGGGTAAAGGCGAGGTCGTTGGCGATGAGGTCGATGTCGCGGCCCACATAGCCTGCATCGTCGAGGCTACCGATTAATTCTTGGGCTATATCTTCCTGACGCGGAGTGAGATTGCGCATGGAGAGCTGTTCCATGAGATGGTCGCCAAAAGTGGCTTCGGAGACGAAGACCGGCTCGTGGACATCCTGATTCTTGTCACGTTCCTGCCGCTCGCGATAGCTGTAGTCGTCGTCTTCGGTGTCGATTCCCTCATCGGCACCAGAGTTTTCGATACTGCTTTGGGGAAGAGACTCCACCATATTGCTGGGTTCGGTGGACACTTCGAGCATGGGGTTCTTTTCCACCTCTTCTTTGAGGCGCTGCTCTAGGTCGGTGACTGGGAGTTGCAGCAGCCTCATGAGCAGAAGTTGTTGGGGGGAGAGCTTCTGCTGCATCTTCATTTTCTGGAGTTGACCGTTTTTCATGGGTTCGGAGTTTTAAAAGAGCCTAGTGGACCTCTGCGCTGTGAGAGGTCCAGTTATGGAGTATAACTAAATTTTACTATAATTATTATTCCTCGGCGAAAAAATTGTCGCGGAAATTTAGCAGATAGACTTTGCGGGTGGCCCGGGTGACGGCGGTGTAGAGCCAGCGGAGGTATTCGCAGTCGATCATTTCGTCGGTCAGGTAGCCTTGGTCGATGATGACGGTGTCCCACTGGCCGCCCTGGGTCTTATGGCAGGTGAGGGCATAGGAGAATTTGACCTGGAGGGCGTTGTAGTAGGGGTCGTTTTTTACGGCCTTGAGGCGGTCGGCCTTGTGGGGAATGTCGGCATAGTCCTCCATGACGGCATAGAAGAGGCGCTGCGACTCGTCGTGGGTGAGGGAGGGGGAGTCGCTATGGAGCGTTTCGAGCAGGAGTTTGCAGTCTTGGTGTGGGGCTTCGGGGTAATCGACAAAACGGAGGGTGGCGTCGACGAAATGGAAGCCGTAGAGTTCCTGATGGTTTCGGATGCTTTGGACCTCGACAATGTCGCCGTTGGCAATGAAGCCGATGCCGCTGTCGGCATCGAGCCAGAAATAGTTGTTTTTGACTACCATGAGGTAGTCGCCGGCGTTGACTTCTTGTTCGCGGAAGAGTACCCGGTTGCGGATTTCCTGGTTGAAGAGGTTGGCGCGCTTGTTGCTGCGGGTGACGATGGCCACCTGGTCGAGACGGTCGCCGGAGTATTCTTGGTTGAGTACCTCTTCGAGGTCGGCGCCACTGAGGCGCACTATGTCCTGACAGTCGGTGAGGTCGAAAAGAGGAAGCTGGGGGGAATCAGACTGGTTGAGGCGGGCGATCTGTGTGCGCAGCATGGTGGCGTTCAGGAGGATGCCCGAAAAATGCTGTTGGCGGACGACTTCGGTGAGTTCGTAGTGGTAGACCTTGAGTTGCGACACGGCACGGAGGTACTCCAGGTCGAGCGCGGGGCTTTCGTCGGAACCCACTGGGGGCAGCTGGGCGGTGTCGCCGATGAGCATGAGACGGCAATGGCTGCCTTCGACCACGTAGTCGATAAGGTCTTCCAAAAGGCTGCGACGACCCATGCCTGACTCGTCGGAAAGGCCTATCATGGATGCCTCGTCGACAATGAAGAGGGTGTAGGTGTGCTTGTTGAGCGCCCGGGCCATGCGCATGATGCCGTTGGCGTCGGTGATGGTTTGGTAGATTTTCTTGTGGATGGTGTAGGCAGGCCGCCCGGCATAGCCAGAGAGCACTTTGGCGGCACGGCCCGTGGGGGCAAGCAGGACGGTTTTGATGCGCAGGGCCGGGGCCGACTTGATGAGGGCGCTGACGAGAGAGGTTTTGCCGGTGCCGGCATAGCCCTTGAGCACAAAGGATGCCAGAGGGTCGGGGTCGTATAGGAATTCGACCAGTCTGCCACAAGCCGCCAACTGTCCGGCAGTAGGCTGGTGGGGAAAATGGGACAGGATGAAGTTTACGACGCGTTCCACTGTTTGGGTGCAAAAAAGGAGGTTCACCCGGAAGGGGCGAATCTCCTCGTATTTGCTTGTCTGGATTAATTATTCAGCCTCGGGAGCAGGAGCCTCAACGGGAGCAGTGGCGGGCACGGTGGCAGCGGGAACTGCATTGACGTTGGTGGCGTTGGGGTCAACCTGGGTTTCGATAACAGACTCGTTGCTGTGACGGGGAATAGCGATGGTGGCGAAAAGAGAAAGTACCACCAAAGCGATGGCCAAACCCCAAGTGATTTTCTCAATGGTCTCGGTAGTCTTGCGAACACCCATAATCTGGTTGGGGGCACTGAAGTTGGCAGCAAGTCCGCCACCTTTGGAGTTCTGTATCAAAACAACCACGGCCAGAAACAGGCATACAAGCAGGATAAGGATAACAATAACGGTGTACATTGTAATTAATATTAATTATTTATTCATTTTATTTCTTCATTCAGCCGTTCTTTCAGAGCGGAAATTCGAACTGCAAAAGTACTACTTTTTTCGGGATTATTGACCATTAATTTTTCATACATGGCCAAAGCCTGAGCCAATTTGCCTTGTTTTTCGAGCACAAGTGCAAGTGTTTCAGACTCTAACGAATCGTTGGCTCGGATACTTTTTTTGGCAAGTTCTTGAACGGGAACAACCTCAAATCCATCGTCGGAGAGCTTGATTCCGCCGTCTTTTTCCAAAAAATTGGTAAGAATTACGCTCTTGGGCGCTGTCTTGAAAGAGACCTCTTGATAGGAATTGATGGCTTGGAGGATGTCGAACGGCCCCTCGTCGACTTCGGGAGTGGGGACGGGAGCAGGCTGGGCCGGAGGGGGAGCGGTGGGTTGAGTGATTGCAGCTGCAGGCGGGGCGATAGGCTCGGCAGGAACCTGGACCGCAGGACGGACCGACGGGCGCGAGACTGCCTCCAACTGCTCGTTGAGACGTTGGATGTCACGAAAATAGAGCGACACCCGGGGAAGTGACTGTTTTTCCCACAACGCCACTCCATTGGTCTTGTCGGCCAAAAGCGAAAGCACCTGCAGTGGGGCACTGAAGGGATAGCGGTCACGCTCTTGCCGCAACTCCTCCCACTGTTCGGGATTGACGACCCCAGGGTGGTCCATGAGCTTGCTAAAGGTATTTTTATCCATTATACAAACGTATTTCACTGCGCAATTTGCGCCTGCAAAGGTACAGATTTTTTTCGAACTGATAAAAAAACAATTGCCGCTTTTACACATCTATTTATAAATCATTACTTTACGTTATAACGCTAATAAAAGAGTGTTTTTTTTCTTGCCAATTGAAAAAAAGTTCGTACTTTTGCAACTCCAAAAATTGAGAAAAAATGAAGAGAACATTTCAACCATCACGCAGAAAGAGAGTCAATAAGCACGGTTTTCGCCAGAGAATGTCTACCGCTAACGGAAGAAAAGTTTTGGCCGCACGCCGCAAAAAAGGCAGAAAAAAACTGAGCGTGTCCGACGAGCGATAATTAAATCCTCGGATTCAATTTTTATAGACTCTTTGCAAAGAGAAAAGAAGTATTGTAGTGCAGTACTTCTTTTTTGTTTACATGAAAACTAAAAACAGATGAAAATGCGCAAAACGAAGGAACAGCCCATCCTGGAAGACGTGCTCATTACTGACATAGGCGCTGAAGGCAAGGCCATAGCCCGCATTGAGGGAATGGTGCTGTTTGTTCCCTTTGTCGTTCCGGGCGACATAGCCGATGTGAAGGTCATTAAGAAGAAGAAAAACTATGCCGAAGGCCGCGTGGTTAAGATAAAGCACTACTCTGAAAAACGCGCAGAGCTGCAATGCCCACACTTTGGGATCTGCGGGGGATGCCGGTGGCAGAACCTGAATTACCCGGACCAGCTGGCGGCCAAGCAGCAGCAGGTGAAGGACAATTTGGAACGGCTGGGGCACGTCGACTGCTCGCAAATGCGGCCTATCTGTGGCTCGGAGAAGATTTTCCACTATCGAAACAAGTTGGAGTATACTTTTTCCACCAAGGCGTGGCACGAGCAGCCTCCTTCACCCGACGCTCCACCTGAACCGGGGGCTCTCGGATTCCACATTCCTACCCTTTTCGACAAGGTGCTGAACATTGAGCAATGCGCCCTACAGGAAGAATTGAGCAATGAGATACGGCTGGCCACTCGCGACTATGCCATAGCACACGAGATTCCCTTCTACGATATACGCAACCACACCGGTTGCCTGCGCAACCTTATCATTCGCAATACTAGCACAGGGCAGTGGATGGTGGTGGTGGTGATTGCCGAGAGACATCCTGGTTGGGAAGGACTGATGGAACACCTGCGCGACAGGTTCCCACAAATCACTTCGCTCCAGTACATCTTGAACGACAAGATGAATGACTCATACGCCGACCTTCCGTCGATGACCTTTGCCGGGCTGGACCATGTGGAGGAGGTGATGGAGGGTTTCGAGGGGGCTGCGCCGCTGCATTTCACCATCCGCCCCCAGACTTTCTACCAGACCAACTCGCCCCAGGCACAAAGGCTCTATAGTTTTGCGGCAGAATTTGCCGACCTGACTCCGAACGACTTAGTGTACGACCTCTACACAGGCACGGGCACCATTGCTCTCTTCCTGGCCAGAAGGTGCAAACGAGTGGTGGGCATTGAATACGTTGAAGATTCTATCATTGCAGCCCGGCAGAACGCCCAGCAGAACCAGATTGACAATACGGAATTCTTTGCAGGCGACATGGCGAAGGTGCTCACAGCCGAATTTGTTGCACAACACGGCAAACCCGACGTGGTAATTACCGACCCACCACGCGCAGGAATGCATGAAAAGGTGGTGGAGCAACTGTTGGCCATGGCTCCGCGAAAGATTGTCTATGTGAGCTGTAACCCAGCCACTCAGGCCCGCGACTTGGAACTTCTTTCGACAAAGTACCGCGTGGGGCGAATCCAGCCGGTGGACATGTTCCCTCACACACAGCACGTGGAAAATATTGCCGAATTGGTGCTGAACTAACTACCGAAATAGCTTAAATTGCCCATTTTCAAAAAAAAATGTGGTGATTTCAAAAAAAAGTACTATCTTTGCACGTTGTAGTATTGCAATATATATTACTCATACTTTTTAATAATATATTGATAATAAATAAATAAAAGATAAACTAATTAATTTTCACAAGATGAAAAAAGCATTATTAAGTTTGCTATTGGTCGCTGCTTTCATGCCTTTGGCCTTAGCCCAGGACAACACTCAGCGCACCATGAATTACACTGACATCGCCGCATGCCGGACTTACACCTGGCCTGTCAACAATCAGACCTACACCTCGGATACCGTTGTGACCTACATCGATTCCACCGACGACATTATCTATGTCCTCAACCTTACCGTGAACCACCCCTTCATCAGCAATGAGACCCACAATGGCACTCGCTGCAGCTACACATGGCGCGGTACTGAATATCTGTCCTCCAGCGACTACAGCGACACCGTTGTTGCTGCCCCTGGTTCCGGCTTATGCGACAGCATCTTCAACCTCCATCTCACCCTCGCCAACACCGAGACCGACTACGACACTGTCCACACTTGCGGTCAGTACATCTGGTTTGGCGACACCCTTTCCGAGTCTGGCGATTACACTGACTCCATCTATAACCCCTCCAACGGCTGCATGCACTACGACAGACTGAATCTCAGCATCGTAACCACCATCAATGCCAGCCATCAGGTGGCAAACTGCGGCGACTACCACTGGTTTGACACCGTCCTCACCACCTCCGGCACCTACACCCACTTCTACCAGGACACCCTCTCTGGCTGCGACACTATCCACACCCTCACCCTTACCATTCTGGTGGATACCGCCAGAGTGACAAAAGATTCAGCCTGCGCCACCAGAACCTGGAGAGGCCAAACTTTCAACGCCACAGGTTATTACTATGTTATGGACACCAACGCCACCACACACTGCGTGACCGTCCATCCTCTCGACCTGACTATTAAGACACCTCGCGCCAACACTGCCGACACTGCTCTGACTGGCTGCAACGGCGTCCTCTTCACCGTTAGTTCTAGAGCCGGTACCACTAATATGACTTTCAGAGAAAGCACCGTGTGGGACACCCTTTTCTTCGACCACTCCTGGGCAAGATGTTACGACAGCACGATCCACCTGAACGTAACTATTAACAAGTCTGGCTACGACACCACGACTGTTCACAGCTGCGATAGTTTCTACTGGGCCATGAACGAAAGAACCTACTACATCACCCCCGCTACTGCTCCTCGTTTTACCTCAGGCTCCGACAGCAATGGCTGCGACAGTGTCCATATTCTTTCGCTCACTATCAATAAATCCCCTGAAATCACCGCTATCAACGGTGACTGGTATCTCAATGCTGGCGAAACTGCCGTTCTCTATCCCACCTGCACCGAAGGCGCTACCTACAAATGGACCTATGGTAACCAGACCTCCACAGCCGACACGCTCCGCATTCCGAATGTCCAGGGCAATATTGACGTTTCGCTCCAGGCCACCATCACCTATCCCGCTAATGGCATCAGCTGCTCCGACACCAGTTGGATTACCATCGTTACCTTCGTTGGCATTGATGGTGTGGAAGGCACCAATGTCACCCTCTACCCCAACCCCACCGCTGGCCAGCTGAATATCCAGAGCCAAGAGGCCGTGCGCGAAGTGGTCATCTTCAACGCCCTTGGTCAGCAGGTCGCCTCTCAGCAGAACCTTGGCAACCAGAGTGTGATGAACCTTTCCAACCTGAGCAAAGGCAGCTACACCTTGCGTCTCACCCTGGAGAATGGCCAGACCCTCAACCGCAAATTCATCATCACTAAATAAGTCGCCTATCCTGGGTGACTTCCACTCAAAAAAGCGTTCGGCACACAAGTGTCGGACGCTTTTTAGTAAACAATATAAATGAAACAATCTTCCCCCATCTTTTTTTTGGCGCTACTGCTCCTCACCGCTTGTGGCCATCGGAGCGACGAACCCATTCGGCTGCAGGGCGAAACGCAGGGCACCTACTATAGCATTATCTACTACGATGCACAAGGGCGCAACTTTCAGCCCCAAGTAGACTCACTGCTTCACGATTTCGACCTCACTGCCAACCTATGGGTAGATAGCTCTATCATTCGGCGAGTCAATCGCAACGAAGACTCCCTCGTGAGCGAAATGTTCCGCGACATACTGCTGAAATCACTAGAGATAAACCGCTATACACAGGGCGCATTCAATTGCAAGATTGGCACCTTGGTCAATCTGTATGGCTTCGGATTTAAGAACCGCCAAGATGTTTCCGACCGCGAAATCGACAGTATCCTTTCGTTCATACGGAAGGATAGCACCATCATCTCCCCTACCCCACAGCAAGGGGTCTATGCTTTGCGAAAACTGCCGCAAATAGAATACGACTTCAATGCCATCGCCCAAGGCTACACCTCCGACCTTATCGCCCAATTATTCGACCGATTAGGTCTGAAAAGCTATCTAATCGATGTAGGCGGTGAAGTAATAGCCAAAGGCAAAAAAAGCAATGGCGAACTATGGACTGTGGGCATAGAGCGCCCCGCCGAAACAAAATATAGCCAGAAACAGATCGAAACCGCCATTCACCTCGACAACAAGTCCGTAGTAACCTCTGGAAACTACCGCAAATACTATGAAAAAGAAGGGGTGCGCTACTCCCACACCATCGACCCCGCCACCGGACGCCCCGTAAGCCACTCGCTGCTTAGCGTCTCGGTAGTCAGCAAAGAATCGTGGTATGCCGACGCCATGGCCACCTCCTTCATGGTAATGGGACTGGAAAAATCGTTACAATTCATTCAAGACCACCCTGACAACCCTGACATCCAAGCCGTATTTTTCATCTACGACGACCACGGCGAGTACAAAACCCTCGCCACCCCTAAATTTAAAGAAATCATCAAAGAAATAAAATAAAGCGAAATATGAAATCAATGACTGGCTTTGCCAAAAAGCAATGCACCGTTAGCGAACGAAAACTTAACATCGAAATAAAAACCCTCAATAGCAAAGCCCTCGACCTAATAGTCAAGGTCCCCTCATTCCTCCATGCCCACGAGATGGAAATCCGTAGCATGCTGGGCCAACTGGAGCGGGGAAAGGTAGAAGTACTCATCACCGAAGAAAGCGACACCGTATGTGCCAACCGAATTAACAAAACGCTGGTCTCCCAACGCTATCAGGAGCTATCGCAACTAGCCGACACCCTCAACTGCTCCGACAAACATATTTTCGAGACCCTCATCGGAATGACCGACGTATGGGACTCCCAGAGTACCAACGAACTGAGCGACGAAGACTGGGCCACCGTTGCCCAGACCCTTCAGGAAACCATTTCTGAGGTGGAACAAACCCGCATCCACGAAGGCAGCATCCTGCAGAAGGATTTCGTAAAACATATCGACCTAATAGAAGCGAAGCTCGGCCAAATCCCTCAATATGAAAACGAACGAATCGAAACTGCCAAAGAGCGAATACATAAATATTTTGCCGAAGCCGCAATTAAGGAAATAGACCAAAACCGATTCGAACAGGAACTAATCTACTATCTCGAAAAATTAGACATCACCGAGGAGAAAATCCGCCTGCAGAAACACATCGACTACTTCCGCCAGACCATGGATACCGAAGAAGGCAGCGGCAAAAAGCTTGGCTTCATCGCCCAGGAGATGGGGCGCGAAATCAACACCACCGGCTCCAAAGCCAACCATGTGGAAATTCAGAAAATCGTAGTGCAAATGAAAGACGAACTGGAGAAGATAAAAGAGCAGCTAGGCAACATCCTATAAACCTAACCTCTCCTAAGCACAATCCACCAATAAAGGAAAACCTCCAGTCCTCCATGACATAAAACAAGAAAGCACAAGGTGCATCTGCATCTTGTGCTTTCTTATAAAATTTGCGCTAAAACTTAGCGAACAATCAGCTTTTCAACTTTGCTGAACTTGTCATTAGTGATACGGACAAAGTAAGCTCCCTTGGCCAGATTGCTCACATCGATACTCTGAGCCGTGGTAGCATCGAAAGTGCGGTCGTAAACCACGCGGCCGCTCATGTCAATCAGCTTACAGCTCACATTCCCCTCGACCCCTTCAATATTCAGCTTAACCCGATCCGTAGCGGGGTTGGGCTGGAGATTGAGTCGGACATTAGCGGCAACGGGGTCGACCGACAAACGCTCTGCAAAAACAATCTTGACGGAATGGTCCGTCTGGATATTCTCAAAGGTGTAACGGCCGGTCCACACTGCCGAATCCGGGTCGTAACCGAGGCGGTAATTCCGGTCGCCTGTCCCCGCATTCTCGTCCCATGGCTGCACATCCATGCTGTCCACAAAGACATGCACAATGCCCGTCCCTGTCTCCATATCGACAGTGGCCGAGCCACCTTGGGCGGGCGTGATTGTAGTGCCGCAAACCTCCTCGCCGTTAAAGAGCACACGGCCGAACGTCCCGTTTTCGCACTCCACCAACACATTCTGACGTGTGATGGGGCGGCTGGGACCGACAACCAAACGAATCATAGGGTGGTCGTATCTATACCAGCTGGCGAAAGTAGCGCCAGTGCCTAATCCACCGAAAGAAGGATCCTTCACGAAGACCTCGTACTGATTTGTGGCGAAATAGTGTGCCCACTTTGCAGTGGAACTATTGTTGCGAAAATAAATAATGGTGTCATAGCCTTCACGTGTGGGGGAAGCCAAACAGTATTTCCCTTGCGCCTCCTGAGCCGGAAGGAAATATGCAGTATCCTCCAAGGCATAACCCACGCGGAACGAAGTGTTCGGAGTGAGGGCGGGCTGCTCGGGGAAGGGAATAAAGATAGTGTTATACTCCCCTTGTTGCAGGTAGCCATTGCTGTTTCGGCCTATCACGGTGCTGTCGTTGACATCTGCATCGGTGACCGTCTTCACATTGGCACCGGTATAGACAGGCCTGAAATCAACTAGGTTCCCATTATAAGAATCCACCGTGAGCACTGCGGATATTTTAGCACCCGTGCTGTGGAATCCGTCCACGGGCGAAGCAACAATCTCCATTCCGTGGATAACCCAATCCTCGGGCACCACCTGGTCGGTGGTATAGCGGGAAGTGACCGAATAGCCTGGCATATAAAATTTCACATCCTCCTCATATTCACTTACATACCAGTTTCCATCTTCATTGGTATAGCCAAATACATAATAATTATCCGGAGAGTAAACCAGCACCCCGTTGTCATGAGCCCAGCGGTACTCATTATTACTATTCGGAGCCGTCACCTGGTAATACATCGTATCATAATTAACCGAAATGCTGTCCGTAACCACCTGGGCAAACATATAATGATCGCCAAGCTCAGCGGTGGGTAGCGGTGAGCCCTGGCCATGCGGCGTGTGGTCGATGTAACCATACCAGCCACGGTAGTCGAGCGAATCAGTGAACAGCCAACCGTTGTGGTCTGCGATGACGGCCATTGAAGAACCCACGGGCAGGGAGCCATTGTCGTAGCTGGCAAAGACTTCCGCATTATCAGATGCATCCATGTGTAAGAGATTCGTCCGCACATTGGTCTGGCCAACTAAGCCGGTATTACGAATGGTGCTGTACCAGGCAGGGTTGATAGTCATACCCTGCGGAACCATGGCATAGTCGCCCTCCACATATTCCTGTGGGTGGGTGGAGATTCGATTAAGAGGAATCGGTTTAATACTAACATCATCGATGCACCAAAAATAACCATATACCGGGTTACTCGAATCTGACGACTGATAGCGAATGCGTACAGACAAGTTACCGATAGTATCAGAAGGAAGCAAAAAATGACACACAACGCTACGATCATAGTCAGACATCCACCAATGAATAATGTTTACTTCCGCCTCAGTCCAGGCATTACCGCCGTCAACGGAATAGCCCACATAGCAGTGGTCATGAACCCCGCGAAAAAACTGGAAAAAAGAAACCTCCAAACCTCGAACACCGGTAGCGTCAATGCTGTCAAAGAGGATATAGGCATTGAAATTACCCGAATTGGGGGTCTGCTGTTCAAACGGCACAATCATCATAAAGCCGTTGTTAGACGAACACATTGCAGTGTCGAGACGATTTCTCATAGCGGTAGCAAACTGAGTGGGACCGCCGAAAGCCTGGGTAAGAGCAGGATAGGTATCGGAAGCAGCGACGAGGGTGGCGTCTTCCACGTCAGCCCAGCGTTGCCAAACGGCGAAGTCGTAATTCTGTCCGTGGGCATCGGGGCCGCTGGTGACAACCCCGGTAGAATAGCCTACGTTAGGGGTAGAGAAATCAACCAAACGAAGGAGGGCTGCATCCTTAGTGAAGAGCGAAGAGCCACAGTCTCTCTCTTGGGGAACGGCACGTGAGGGAACCATCAACGCCTTGTGGTGAGGGGTGGCCGACTGTGCAAAAACCAGTGTTGCACACAAGGCAAAAGCGAGGAATAAAAATGTCTTTTTCATAATTACAACAATTTTAATTCATAATAGCGGCGGCTGGACAAAAAAATGCAGGACACTGAATAGCTGCAAATTGCAGTGAGAAAAAAACAACATCATCCCAACCATAACCACACTGCAAATTTAACAATAAAAAATGAAATAGCCAAACGGAATAAAAAAAAAGCACAAGATGCGGTGCACCTTGTGCTTTCTTATAAATTATGCGCTAAAACTTAGCGAACAATCAGCTTTTCAACTTTGCTGAACTTGTCATTGGTGATACGGACAAAGTAAGCACCCTTGGCAAGATTGCTCACGTTGATAGTCTGTTCAGAAGCAGCGTTGAGGTTCTGGTTGTAAACAACGCGGCCGCTCATGTCAATGAGCATGCAGTTGACCATACCTTCAACACCCTCGATGTTCAGCTTAACCTGAGAAGTAGCGGGGTTGGGCTGGAGCTTCATGCGAACGTTAGCAGCAACGGGGTCAATAGACTGAGCCTCTTCGAAGACGAACTTGATAGTGTGGTCCTCAGTAATGTTCCGGAAGGTGTAGATAGCAACCCAAACATTGACGCCGCCAGTAGTGTCGTGGCTGAGAGTGAAGTTAGGATCGCCAGTCTCGGTCTCCTCATCATAAGGCTCTGCTACAACACCGTCAACAATAACCTGGGAAACGATAGCACCCTCGGCAGAAGTACCAGTCACCTGAGCGGAAGAACCCTCAGCAGGAGTGATGGTGGTATCGCAAACATCATGACCAGCATAAGCAGCCTCACCGTATTCAGTATTCTCGCACTCAACCTTAATGTTGCGACGAGCAACTTCACGAGCGGGTCCGACGACAAGGCGAATCATAGGACAGTAAGTCTCAACATACCAGCTGGCGAAAGTAGAGCCATTGCCTGTTCCACCGTATGAAGGATCGTGCATGAAGACCTGATACTGGTTGGGGAGGAAGTTATGAGCCCATTTTGCGGTAGCGTCGCTGTTACCGAAATAGATAATGGTGTCATAGCCATCACGGGTGGGGCTAGCCATACGGTAGCTGCCCTGAGCTTCCTGAGCAACTGCGAAATAGCCGTCTTCTTCCATTACGTATCCAACGCGGTAAGAAGTGTTAGGTTCGAGAGCGGGCTGCTCGGGGAAGGGGATAAAGACAGTGTTGTACTGGCCCATCTCGCGATAGCCATTGCTCAGACGACCAATAACGGTGCTGTCGTTAACATCGGCATCGGTGATGGTCTTCACGTTAGCGCCAGTGTTGACGGAATGGAATTCGACAGAACCACCGGTATAAGCATCCTTAAAGAGAATCGGAGAAATCTTAGCACCAGTGGAGTGGAAGCCGTTTGCGGGAGAGGCTACGAGTTCGGCACCGAGGATTGCCCAACCTTCGGGAACAACGGCGTCAGTAGTGTAACGGTTGTTGAGGTAGTAACCAGCATCGTAGAAATGAACTTCCTGAGGATCTTCAGTAACATACCAGTTACCGTCTGCACCCTGGACATAGCCGAACAGGTAGTGGTTGGAGGGGCTGTAGGTCAGCACACCGTTATCGTGACCCCAACGATATTCGTTAGCGGAGTTGGCGGTGGTAACCTGGTAGTACATAGTGTCGTAGGTGTAGCTTATGCTGTCGTTGGAAATTTTAGCATACATATAGTTGTCGCCAGCAGTGGCAGTGGGCAGAGCCGTACCGGAACCGTGAGCAACGAAGGGGCTGTACTCGTACCAACCACGATATCCAAGAGAATCGGGGAGCAGCCAACCTCTAAGGTCAGCAATCACTTCTTTTCTGGTGTTGAGGGGGAGAGTACCGTTATTGTAGCTGCAGATGATGGAGGACTGGTCGAAAGCATCAATGTGGTAGAGGTCAACGGTAAGGTTGGTCTGGTCGTAAGCACCATTGTTCAGCACCTTGGAATACCAAGCGGGGTTGATAGTCATGTTCTGGGGAATCAAAGCATAGTTACCCTCGACAAATTCCTGAGCGTAAGCCTTGACACGGTTGGCTTCGCAGGCGTAGACGCTTACATCATCAAGCATCCACCAATAGCCGTAAGATTCACGGCTGGCGTCAAGAGCTTTGTAACGGATACGGATAGAAATAGTCTGACCGACAGCAGAAGTGGGCAGGGTGTATCTTACCATGCCACGGCTAATGTCGTTGATACCCATGTCAACGCCATTGACGTTGATTTCCACCTCGTTCCAGCTTGTACCATTATTGATGGAGTAGTCGATATAGCAGTTATCATAGTATTTATAATAGAACTGATAAAACTCAACATCAAGAACCTCAGCATCGCTAGCATCAATGTTGTCAATACGGATGAAAGCATTGAAGTTGCCGGAGTAGGGAGTACGCTGGTCATAGAGAGACATCATCATGAAGCCGTTTTCGGCAGAAGAGACAGTAGTGTCGAGACGACTTCTCATACCGGCAGCCCACTGAGTGGGACCGCCGAAAGCCTGGGTAAGAGCAGGATAGGTCTGAGAAGCAGCGACGAGGGTGGAGTCTTCCACGTTAGCCCAACGGTGCCAAGTGGCGAAACCGTAGCTCTCAGCATGGCCTTCCAAACCGCCGGTGACAACACCAGTGGAATAGCCACTGTTCTCAGCAGAGAAGTCAACATAAACGATAGGGGCAGCATCTTTCGTGAAGATGGATCTGCTGTAGTCGTTCTGGACTTGGGCTGCCTTGGTGGGAGCTTTAATCTCCTTCATTTTAGGAGTAGCCGTCTGAGCGAAAACAAACGTTGCGCACAGAGCGAAAGTTAGAACCATTAATGTTTTTTTCATTTTGTTTGTAATTTTGATGAATAATTAATTTTCAATTTATAGAGTTCAAAACTCTCGACCACAAATCCTTGCGTCATTGCTTAGAGGGTTCTTTCACTTTCATTAAATCGTTGCAAATATATAGCATTTTTTTGACATAAAAAATTTTTTTTGCTTTTTTTGATTTTTTTTAAACTTCCACATTTCTCTCTGCCACAACTCAGCCCATCCTGCCACTACCAGCCCAAGACACACCATCCTTTTACCCCTGCCCGGCATTCCCTTTCGCACAGGGGCTTGGCGCAGTCTCTATACCCACCCTGTCCGCCGTCCTTCTCCGTGCATGAAAACGAATTAATTGCCCCTCTGCGCAATAAAAAAGGAAAAAAATAGTTAGTGAGAAAGAAAATAATAAGACGATGAAAAAGATTATATACATCTTACTCATATTATTAATAACTGCATCCTGCTCCACTTCCCGCAAGGCAACCCCCGTCACCGACACGCGCTTTCAGCGCAAGCCCCTCGTCGAGGTAACCGAAGAGCAGTTGAAGACCGAGGCACAGCAAATCGATGCCACCACCCAAATGCTGATCGGCAAACCCCAAGAGGCTGTCGAAGGATACCAAAAGATACTGCAATCCAACCCCGCTTACGCACCCGCCCACTTTGAGTTGGGCAAGATCTATCTAACCGTTGGCTGGCTGGACAGTGCCCTCTACCACACCCTCCAAGCCTTCCGAGCCCAAAGCGACAACCTCTGGTACGAACTCCAGCTGGCCCGCATCTACGAACGCCGGCAAGACGCCAAAAACCTCACCGCCACCTGGGAAGACATCGTCAAACGCAATCCCGACCGTCCTGACCTCTACTACGACCTATCCAATGCCTACCTTATGACCAACAACGTCACCGCAAGCATCGATGCGCTGGACCGCGTAGAGAAAAAGTTTGGCGTCACCGAGTCCGTCTCATTGCAAAAGCAAAAGCTCTGGTCTGCCATTGGCAAAACCGAGAAAGCGCGGAAAGAGCTGGAAAAACTCTCCGAAGCCATGCCCAACGAAAGCCGTTACAACGCCATTCTGGCCGAGAGCTACATGAGCGAGAAAAACTACGAAAAGGCGCTACAATACTACCACCGCATCCTCGAGAGCGACCCCGACGACGAAAACATCCACATCTCCATGGCTTCGTGCTACCTGGCCATGGGCAACCTGCTCCAAACCTACCGCCATGTGCGGCTCGGTGTCCTCAATCCCGAAGTCAGCTGCTCCGACCGGCTGACCTACCTCGTCGAATTCCTCCACAACAAAAACTTCTTTACCGCCTACAGCAAACCCTGCATGCTCCTAGCCGACACCGTGGCCCTGCAATGTGCCGGCTCCAGCCAGCATGCATTCCTCTATGGCCAACTGCTGGCCGCGCAGGAACGTTATGACGAAGCCGCCACCCAATTCGCCCTGAAACTAACGGAAGACAAGAGCCACTATGAGGTGTGGGAAGCCCTGCTGCTATGCGAAAGCATGGCCGGCGCCGCCAACCCCACCCTGCTCGAGCATGCCCGGCAGGCCGCCGAACTCTTCCCCCTGCACCTGCTCCCCTACCTCGTTCTAGCCCAGGGCTACGCCGAATTGGGCGACTGCGAGCAAGCCCGGCAAAATATCGACCGCTGCCTAATGGTATCTCCCGGCGACAACCGAGTAAAAGAACTTAACCAAACCATCCAAGAAAAATGTCAGTAAACCGCCTCCTCCTCCCCCTCCTGGCCTTAGCGTTGCTTGTCGCTTCCGGCTGCCGCAGCCATAAAGAAGCCTCCCGTCCCGCCGTCCCCGCCCCCGGCACGGCGCCCGCCGACAGCGCTCCCTCCGTCGTAGTCGACGAAACCGTGCCCACCTACATCCCACACTACTACACTGCCAACTTCAGTGGCTCGGCACAAGGCTATACCGCCAATGGGCAAATCCGCATCCAGTCCGACAGCATCATCTGGATTAGCGGCTCCAAAGTCGTCGAACTGGCACGGGCGCAATTCACCCCCGACTCCGCCATCATCTATGCCAAAATACTGAACCGCTGCTTCAAAGGCACCTACCTCGACCTCTACCGGCGCTTCCATTACCGCACCTCCTTCGACGAGCTCTACCGTATGCTCCTGTCCGACGATGCCGATGCCCAACTCTCTGCCATCATAAGCCAGTTCGGTCTCGAAGCCACCCTCCATATCGACCCCTTGAAAGAAGTCGACAGACTCAACTTCCCCATGTCGGTTCCGGCCAAAGTCAATCCACTATAAATCAATATAGCAGTATAACAAATCACACCATTATCCATGAAAAAGACACTCCTCATACTACTCTTTGCAGGCTTGTTTTCCGCCCTCCAGGCGCAGACACCTGAGAACCCGCATCCCACTGCAAGCGATTCCCTCCTTGCCGCCCGCATCATCGACAACTACAACCAACTGACCAACTTCGAGCCCCTCCTCAAAGACAGCATCCTCTGCGTGGTCACCTACATGGTCTACCGCGACCGTCCCCTCGACACGATGTGGGTCTACCACTGGTACGGAAGCGACCGACGCCTCCGCATCGAGATGTGGCAAAACGGCAAAATCCAAGAGGGCTACTACTCCGACGGCTCACTCATTTTCCGCAAGTTCCAGGCCGCCACTCGCAGCTGGACCGACATACCCCAAGACCGTTTTTACGACTTCAGCATCCCGCACGACGTGAGAGGCGCCCTCTACGACTGGCGTTCCAAAGGGGGCGAAGCCTGGTATGCGGGGCAGTACACTTTCGAAGGTAAGAAAGTCAACCGCGTCTTTATGTCCATGCCCAAAGCTTTCGACCGCTACTATTTCTTCGAGGCCGAGACCGGACTCCTCTTCATGGTGACCGAAAACGACCACATTTTTGGCGACTGGAAGAAGGGCGAGCGCTCCCGCCGTATCGACTGGCGCGCCTGGCACGAGTTCACCCCTTTCCACGGCTACTTCCTTCCCACCATCGAATCCTATCAGTACGACCAGTCACAGATAATCATCATACACCGCCAATACCATTTCGAGGCCTTCCAACCCAAACTATTCTCCGAGGACTACCACAAAAGGTAATCCCACCTCCCAAGCCCTTATGTCCATCTTCGACAATCCCGACGAGTACTACATGCAGCAAGCCCTGCGCGAAGCCAAGGCTGCTTTCGACGAGGAGGAAATCCCCGTGGGTGCCGTCATCGTCAGCGGCGACCGCATCATCGCCCGTGCCCACAACAACACCGAGCGGCTGCACGACGTCACGGCCCATGCCGAAATGCTGGCCTTCACCGCTGCCACCAACCACCTCGATGCCAAATACCTCACCGGCTGCACCCTCTACGTCACCCTCGAACCCTGTGTCATGTGTGCCGGGGCGGCGGGATGGACCCAAATCAGCCGCATCGTCTACGGTGCCAGCGACCCCAAACGGGGCTTCGAGCGCCTCGGCCGCGCCATGCTCCACCCCAAAACCACCGTGCAAAGCGGCCTGCTCAAAGAAGAGTGCGAGCAGCTGCTCAAAGCCTTCTTCCTGCAGCACCGAAAATAGTACCACCCAAAAAAGAGAACATAAACGAATATTTTTAACACCCTATAATATGAAACCCACATTATTAGTTCTAGCTGCCGGCATGGGCAGCCGCTACGGCGGACTCAAACAGATGGACGGCGTCGGTCCCAACGGCGAAATCATCATGGACTACTCCGTCAACGACGCCATCCGCGCCGGCTTTGGCAAAGTCGTCTTCGTCATCCGCCACAGTTTTGCCGAAGAGTTCCAAAAGAAAATCAACGCCGAGCATTTCGGCAACCGCATTGCGGTGGAATACGTCTATCAGGAGCTCGACAACCTGCCCGCCGGATTCAAAGTCCCCGAAGGACGCGAGAAGCCTTGGGGCACCAACCACGCCATCCTCATGGCCAAAGAGGTCATCCATGAACCCTTTGCCATCATCAATGCCGACGATTTCTACGGGCGCGACGGCTTCATGGTCATCGGCGAGCACCTCCGTACCCTCGAAAACACCAAGGGACAGTACTGCATGGTCGGCTACCGGCTCGAGAACACCCTCAGCGAGAACGGCACCGTCTCGCGCGGCGTGTGCAACATCGACGCCGAAGGCCACCTCGTCGGCATGACCGAGCGCACCAGCATCGGCCGCAACGCACAGGGCATCATCGAATACAAAGACACCGACGGCAGCCTGCATCCCCTGGCCCCCGACACCACCGTCTCCATGAACCTCTTCGGCTTCACCCCCGACTATCTGACCGAGAGTGAAAAACTCTTCGTGCAGTGGCTGCAGGAGCACGGCAACGAAATGAAGTCGGAATACTACATCCCCTTTGCCGTCAACACCTTCATCAACAGCGGCTATGCCACCATGAAGGTACTGAAGACCACCGCCCAGTGGTTCGGCGTCACCTATAAGGAAGACCGCCCCATGGTGGTCGAACGCCTCAAGAAGCTGCACGAAGAGGGCATCTATTAATGGACTCCCTCTCGGAAATCATTGCCTTCGCCCAGCACCACCACGACGACGAGCCGTTGAAACTATTGCTCCAGCAGCAACGGTTCCCCACGGTAGACCTCCGACTGGTGGCCCAGCAACTGGAAGGCCAGCGGCAAGCGTCGGCCAAATGGCCGACGTTTGCCCGGTGTGCCGACTATTTCTATCCGCCACGGCTCAACCGCGAGCAAAGCTCCTCCGAAGCCACCGCCCTGTATAAGGCACAACTATTCCGCTCACTCGGCTGCCACACCTTCGCCGACCTCACCGGCGGCATGGGGGTGGATGCCTTCTTTCTCTCGCAGCAGGCCCTCCAGGGCGACTATTTCGAACTCCATGCCGACCTCTTTGCCCTCACGCAGCGCAACCTGCAACTCCTCGGAGCCTCCAACCTTGCCTGCCACCAGTGCGATTCGCTGGCCTACCTGCAGTCCCACCCCGTCTGCTACGACCTCATTTTTATCGACCCCGCCCGGCGCAACAGCCAGGGGCGCAAAGTGGCAGCCTTCGAGGACTGCACCCCCAACCTTCTGGACAACCTGCCCCTCCTGCGCTCCCACTGCCGACACCTGCTCGTGAAAGCCTCTCCCATGATAGCCCTCCAGCAAGCCCTCCTGCAGTTGGGCAGCGTCGACGGGGTGCATATCGTGGCCCTCAACAACGAGTGCAAGGAAGTCCTCTTCCTCCTGCCCGGCACCCACCCGGCGCCCACCCCCCTACCCGACCCCACCATCCACTGCATCCACCTCGGCACCAACGCCCCCGCCGACTTCTGCTTCCGTCCCCAGGAAGAGGCCGAAGCCGTCGCCACCTATGCCTCCGAGGTGGGCACCTACCTCTACGAACCCCATGCCGCCCTTATGAAAGGGGGTGCCTACAACCTCGTCAGCAGCCGCCTGGGGCTGGACAAACTGGCCCGCAACACCCACCTCTACACCTCCTGCCGGCTGTTGGCCGACTTCCCCGGCCGTACCTTCAGGGTGCTACAGCCAGTGCCGCTCAACACCAAGAAGATAGCCCCCCTCCTTCCCGACCGCAAGGCACATGTGGTCACGCGCAACTACCCCATGGCCGCCGCCGAGCTGCAGAAGAAATTGAAACTAACCGAAGGGGGAAGCCTCTTCATCATTGCCGCCACCCTGGGCCGCACCCCCGCCGGTTGGCTCTGCGAAGAAATAAAAACAACACCTTGAACCATGCTAGACCAATTCCTACCCACCCCATCCGCTTTCCCGTTCCCCTACGACACTCCATGGGAAATCACCCAGCACCTGTGCGAAATTGTCAACTGCCGCATAGGGGCCAATGCAGTGCTCTCCCCAGGCACATTGCTCCTGCCAAAAACCATCGTCAAACGCCTGCAACTCATCGAACAAGACCCATTATAACAATATGCTGAAACTTAAAAGAGTACATCACATCGCAATCATCTGCTCCGACTACCGGCGCAGCCTGAATTTCTACACAAAAGTACTGGGAATGAACCTCCTGGCCGAGCACTACCGCCCCGAGCAGCAGTCCTACAAAACCGACCTGGCTTTGGGCGACCACTACGTGGTAGAGCTTTTCTCCTTTCCCACGCCGCCGCCACGCCCCTCGCATCCCGAAGCCGCCGGCCTGCGCCACCTGGCCTTCGCCGTGGACGACCTCGACGCCGCCATAGGCGAGTTGGACGCCCTGGGCATCGCCCACGAAGACACCCGCATCGACGGATTTACCGGCAAGAGATTCCTTTTCTTCAACGACCCCGACAACCTGCCAATCGAACTCTACGAGGCCTGAACCCCGAAACGTGGTCCGCACATCGCCAAGACACCTTCGGCACCAAAACACCGAATGCCATGGGGGCCAAAAGGGAAAGTCCTTGCGCCGACAGCCACCGGCCAGCAACCGTCCCAGCCCCGCCAAGGCATCTGCAACCATCTGTACCTCAATTCCTAGCGTTCGTAAAAAAGAGCAGAAGTCCATAATTTCAAAAAAAATAGTACATTTGCAACCGATATGAATAAGAAAATATTTTTGCTTTTTCTCGGGATTACTGTAGCACTGACCGCCGCCGTAGGGCAGCCGGTGCATTGGACGTCCGGCGACCTGTCGGTAACAATAGACAAATACGGCTACTACGGTTCGCTCAAGGTCTGCGGCCAAGAGCTGCTGCAGAGCAAAGAGCTCTATCCCGTAGTGTCGGCCTTCGACTACCAGGTGCGCACCCCGCAGTCGGTGCGGCAGCAGCACGACACCCTCTTCTGCCTCATGGACGACGACCAGGAGATACAACTGCGCATAGCCCAGCTGCCACAATGCCTCACCCTAGAGGTCATAGCCTGCCCCGCGCAGTACAACTCGCTCACATTCGGCCCCGTGGCCCTGACCATCGACGAAGTGGTGGGCGAACTGGTGGGCGTGGCCCAGGAGGGCGCAGTGGCTTTCGGCATGCAGGCCCTCAACGTGAAGACCACCGGCGGCATCCCCCAGGAGGCCGCCAATGCCTATAGCGAAAAATTCTACTATCAAGGCCACTTTGTAGACGGACGGCCCGGCTACTCGCTGGCGGCCACCCGCATCGAGGGCGGCACCGTCTTTCAGCTCTCGGGGCGCAACCGAGGCCTGCGCCGCGGCCAGATGGAGGTGCGCCACGTGGGCAGCTGCCATGCCTCCATCGCCACCCCCGTGCAGGGCGAGGAAGGCCTCATAGTGGGCACACGGGTGGCCCTGTTCGGCTGCCCGCGAGGCAAGGCGCTAGAGCACATCGGGCAAATGGAAAAGGCATTGGGGCTGCCACACCCAACCCGGGCCGACGGCACCTGGGTGAAGGCAGCGCCCGCCAAAAGCCCACAAGGCAAGGCCGCAAAGCAAAAACGCGCCCAATACACAGTGGAGAGCGTAGTGGAATGGGACAGCCCCCTAACGACCACAAACCTCGCCTCCCATTTTCAAAAGCAACTGATGTTCCAACTGCAAGACAATCTCGGCCCCACCGACTCTACCATCCACCTGCTGACGGGCGCCTACAACTGTTTCCCCGTGGCAACGGAGGGCTACCAAGTGGTGCGCATCGACGAGGAACTGATAAGGTTTCGCTCAGCCGAGGACAACGACGGCCACGTGACCCTCAGCGGATGCCGTCGCGGCGCCTTCGGTACCGTGGCAACGGCCCACAACAAATTTACCACGGGCTGCCGCCTGTGGACGGTGAAGGAGGGCTTTGTGCCCGACCTGCAACTGCTAGACACGCTGGCCGACCGCGCGGTGGAGCGACTGTCGCTGTCGTCGGTAAGGACCATCCCCCAGGAGATTAACTACCAACATTTGGACTACTGCCTCCTGACGGGGCAGGACGAATACGCAGTGGCGCGATTCGTGAGCCGCAGCGCGGAGCAGTGGACCGGACCCGTAGTCTGCCGCGCCGACTACCTGACCAACTACACTTGGCACTACCTGGCCGGCGTGACACTCCACGGCCATAACGCCCTCCCCGACATGACGGACACCACATGGAACTTCCTCACCGAAGTGCCTGTCCACGACCACACCCACGACCATGCCCACACCGAGGCAGATGCGCACGGGCACCACCACGAGGAGCACCACCAAGTGCAGGAACAGCCCGAAGCGAAAACACAGCCACGAGTGGTGAAAGAGAAATCGACGATGGAAAATTTCCTCAAGCGCAACCTCCTGCGGTAAACCCAGCGCCACCGTCCGCCCCACTCCAAATCCGCTAAGGGTGATGTAAGTGGTCGCAAGACACAAAACAGCCACACAATCAGCATAATAGTAAGCACACCCTACGCCCGATTTACACATTTACATCTAAAATAGAAAGTTTTAAAAAATATATAGGGTATAAAGGTATGTTTCCTATAGTACAACCAAAGGTATGTTTACTATAGAACAACCCCATATAATACCATAATAATACATGCACCCTATATCAATATAATATATATACAGCCTACCTATATATTTTCACTTTATAGATGTAAAAATGTAAATAGTATTATAACCTTAGTAAAATCAATACAATAGCACTTACATCAGCAGAAAAATCTGTCAATAAGGGCGCAAAGTGCTGTCCGCCATACCATTGAACCGCAATTCAGGCGTTTCGGGGCAGAAGAAGAGACCTCCACGCCACTTTTCAGCAACGCCTATAGAGAGGCGCCACGCGGAAAGCATACTTTGGCCATGAAGATGAAGTAGGCGGCCCCCACCGCCACATAGAGCGGATAAACCGCCACTGCCGTGGGACCGAAATGGGCGGCCACCATCATAGGAACCAAAGAGAGGGCCATGGCGGGAGCGAAAAACCTGCGCCGCCAGGCAAAGAACAGCAGTACCAGCAGCGCATCGGCACCCACCGCGGCAGCCTGCGGCAAGCCGGCTCCAAGATGCAGCAGCCCCTCGCAGCAAGTGCCCATGGCGGCACAAAGCACTATCAGCAGCCAAGTGCGCACCGGGCGGCGGCGGAAGCCCGAGGCAGAACTGCCGAACTCCACCAGGGTGACCACCAGCGGCGGCACCATGGCCAGGCGGCAGAAGGCAAGCGCCGGCACGTGCGAAAGGGATTGCAGCAGAACGGCGAAAGGCAACAATATGGCCGAAAAAAGCAGCCAACGGAGCAGTTGCGGCCAGGGCGAAGGCGGCCGGGAAAGAACCGAACCGGCAGGGAGCGGGGTGCGCCAACCCCACCGCTCCATGGCACTCTGCCCCGCGGCCAACACCGACGTGAGCACACTCACGGCAACGGGATAAACCCACGAAGAGGTGCCCATGAGCACCGGCAGCATACAGGCCGAGAGGGCTGGCAACATAGACACCCGCATCAGCATCATCAGCACGGCCACAAAAAGAAATGCCGCCAACAACTTGAGCGGGAGGTAGAAGGGCAACGAGGCCAACCCGACGCCCACCGCGGCCGCCAGAGTGAAGAGAACCGGTATCTGCCAGCGCCTGACCGTCCACACGCGCTTGTCCATCACCCAAAGGCCCACACATAGGGCTCCCACTTCGGGAAAGTAGACCTCAGGCTGGGCCAGAAGGTCGGCGGCCAACGTCATCAGCACCATCAAGACGACCGAACTGACGTTGCGAAGCAGCGGGCGACCGAAAGAAGAAAGGGACATGAGGCGTCAAAGGTAGCGCTTCTGCTCCTGCCCCTGCACCCCGGCATAGAGCTCGACAAGGTCTTTGGCGGGGCTGGAATTGATTTTGGGCAGCAGCACCTCCTCGATTTGGAAGAAACCCACCTCGGCCGACATGTCCACCACAATCTGGATGGGGCGGGTGGCACCGCTCTGAATCGTGACGCGGTCGATGGAGTTGGCCGAGTACTTATGTATGTCGCCCATCTTGGGAGCCGAGTGGATGCCGATAGGGATGCGGGCACGGCCTTTGGTCATGTCGCACCCGTCGGCTATGAGGATGAGGCCGGCCTCGACGGAATGGACCTTGCGGGTGCCCATGTGGCCCAGGATGCCCTCCATGGCGGTGGAACGGATGACCACGCGGCGCATGAGGTCCTGAGGGTCGGGGAGGTTCTTCAGCAGGATGCGGTCGATGATGCCGTAGGCCAGGATGCCGGAGTAGAGTTCGTGGTCCTGGCGCCCGATGGTCATGCCGAAATCGTGGCAGAAGGCCGCCAAGGCCACGGCGGCGACACTGTCGTCGAAGGTGCCCACCTGGTCGCGCTGGAGGGTGGTGGGGATGCCGGCATGGTAGAGGAGCTTGAGCATCTTGAGGGCGTTGTGGCAGACGGTGCGCATGTGGACGGGGCCGTGGTCGTTGAAGCCAAGGCGGGCGATGGACACCCGGTTGGCATAATCCTGCACGGCCTGTATCTCCTGGTCGTTGATAAGGTCGCGAACCACGCGCAAGGGCAGGTCGCCCCGCTCGGGCGTGATGTCTATAATCTCCTGAGTCAGCCGCACCAACCACTGCTCGACGGATATTTCTTTAGGCGATTTCATGCTGCAAAGATAGCAAAATAAAATGGATTGGCAAGAAAAATGATGGTCGGCCGAACCTCCAGCGCTTCCCCGCCACATCCTCTATACCTCTTCGACACATCCCCTATACATCTTTGATTGCGGCAACAAAGAACAAGAGGGCGGCAACACGCCCGGCACGGCGGGGCGGGCGGCGGACGGGGAAGAGAGGCCGGGCGGCGGAGGGGGGGCGCAGGGGAAAAACTTTTCAACAAAAAAATTAACCGACAATTTTGCCAATCAAAAAAAAGTTTGTAATTTTGCATCCTCTTAGCATAGTGGGCATAGGCCTTGTTAATTACCCGTTCAGACCTATGAACCAGTTTGTTAGGAGGAAACAACCTGTCGAAAAAATCGGCCGAAAACGCTCACAGAAGGTTATCCGTCACCCCCTTTGGACGTCGAAAACCGAGGAAAGCGACAAAAAATTTTGAACAAGAAAAGAAAAAAACATCATCGTTAAAATAAAAAATGGATCAATTAAGTTACAAGACCATCTCCGCCAACAAGAACACCGTCCAGAAGGAATGGGTGCTCGTTGATGCCGAGAATCAGACCGTAGGACGTTTGGCCACCCGCGTTGCCAACATCCTCCGTGGCAAGACCAAACCTTGCTTCACCCCGCACGTCGACTGCGGCGACAACGTAATCATCATCAATGCTGAGAAGATCGTCTTCACCGGCAAGAAAATGACCGACAAGATCTATCAGCGCTACACCGGTTATCCCGGCGGCCAGCGTGAGACCACCCCCGCAAAGGTTCTCGCCAGCCATCCCGAGCGCGTTCTCGAACACGCCATCCGCGGAATGCTTCCAAAGAATCGCCTTGGTGACCAGCTCTATCGCAACCTCCATGTCTATGCAGGTCCCGAGCATCCCCACCAGGGTCAGAACCCCAAAGCTATCAATATTAACGACGTTAGATAATACATAATATGGAAGTAATCAACACAATCGGTAGAAGAAAATGTTCCGTTGCCCGTATCTACATGACCCCCGGCACCGGCAAGATTGTTGTCAACAACAGAGACTATAAAGAGTATTTTCCCACTGGCCCACTGCAGTTCATTGTCAACCAGCCCTTTTTGGTTACCAACGCAGAAGGTAAATGGGACATCAAGGCCAACCTCGACGGCGGCGGCATCACCGGCCAGGCACAGGCCCTGCGCATGGCCATCTCCCGCGCCCTTTGCGAGAATAACATCGAGGACCGTCCCGCTCTGAAGAAAGAAGGCTTCCTGATGCGTGACCCCCGTATGGTTGAGCGTAAGAAACCCGGCCAGCCCAAGGCCCGTAAGCGCTTCCAGTTCAGCAAGCGTTAGTCTGTTGGCGAAGACGAAGTTTAGAATCCAAATTGCCGCGAGACTCCGTCGGGTTGCCAGTTCTGCTGCCTAAGGCAAAAGCAGAAAAACCCGGCACACTGAAAGGACTACCCGGCAATTGGTAAAAAAAGTGGCGAAGCCGCGGAGGCCGCAAGAAAAAAAGAGAGAAAGCCTGCAGCCCCGAAACTTCAAAACACAATTAGGAACGTAAACAAAAAAGAAAAAAAATGACTGAATTAAAATTCGAAGAATTACTTGAAGCTGGTTGTCATTTTGGACATCTGAAGAGAAAATGGAACCCCAAAATGGCCCCCTATATTTTTAAAGAGCACAACGGCATCCATGTGATCGACCTGCAGAAGACCATCGTCAAGGCCGACGAGGCTGCCAATGCCCTGAGACAGATTGCCAAGAGCGGCAAGAAGGTCCTTTTCGTGGCCACCAAGAAGCAGGCCAAGGACGTGGTGTCCGAAATGGCTAAGAGCGTAGACATGCCCTTCGTGACCGAGCGTTGGCCCGGCGGTATGCTCACCAACTTCACCACCATCCGCAAGGCTGTGAAGAAGATGAACAACCTCGACCAGCTGATGCACGACAAGGATTTCAACAACTTCAGCAAACGCGAGCGCCTGCAGGTGCAACGCGAACGTGCCAAACTGGACAAGAACCTCGGCTCCATCGCCGACCTGACCCGTCTGCCCAGCGCCCTGTTCGTGGTTGACATCAACAAGGAGCACATTGCCGTTGCTGAGGCCCGCCGCCTGAACATCCCCACCTTCGCTATCGTCGACACCAACTGCAATCCCGACCTTATCGATTTCCCCATCCCCGCTAACGATGATGCTTCCAAGTCGATTGCCGCCATTCTGAAACACATGGCCGAGGCTATCCAGGAAGGTCTTAACGAGCGCATGCTCAATAAAGACGCCCAAAATGAGGAAGAGGAAGAGGTAAGAAACGAGAATGCTCCCGCAGAGAGAAAGACTCGTCCTCGCCGTCCCCGCAACGAGGCTCCCAAGACTGAGGTCGCCAGCCCCGCTCCTGAAGAGGCCGCCGAGGCTCCCAAGGCTGAATAAGCCGAGCATAAGGTAATGAGTAATGAGCAAAGGGCGCAGAAGGCCCAGAAGGCTCATTACTCATTACAATTTAACCATATTTCATTAATCATTTGCCAGGCCCACAGCACGAAGGCCTTCCAGAGAGGCACGGGAGCCTGACAACCAACAATTAAAATAATAAAAATCCACTATGGCAAATATAACTGCAAAACAGGTTAACGAGCTTCGTCAGCTGACCGGTGTCGGTATGATGGACTGCAAAAAGGCCCTCGTCGAGTGCGATGGCGATTTCGAAAAGGCAATTGACTTCCTCCGTCAGAAGGGTCAGAAAATGGCTGCAAAACGTGCCGACCGCGACGCCAACGAAGGCTGCGTACTGGCTAAGAGCAACGGCAACTACGGCGCCATCATCATGCTGAGCTGTGAGACCGACTTCGTGGCCACCAATGCTGGCTTCGTCGAGTTCACCACTTCTATCCTCGACTCCGCCATGGCCCAGCGCCTCACCAGTAAGGAGCAGGTGTTGGAAATGGAGATGAACGGCCGCAAGGTGAGCGACTGCATCACCGACCAGATTGCTAAGATTGGTGAGAAAATCGAGCTGGCCCACTTCGAGACCATCGAGGCTCCCAAGGTGTACGCCTACATCCACCCTGGCAACCGTATGGCTTCCGTTATCGGCATGAACAAAGAAGGTTTTGACGAGGTTGGCCACAACATCGCCATGCAGGTGGTCGCCATGCGTCCCCTGGCACTCGATGCCGACAGCATCCCCCAGGAAGTGAAGGACAAAGAGCTTGCCGTCGCCGCCGAAAAGACCCGCGAAGAGCTCATTGGCAAAGCCGTTGACGCCGCCCTGAAGAAAGCCGGCATCAACCCCGCCCACGTCGACAGCGAGGAGCACATGGCTTCCAACTGCGCCAAAGGCTGGATCACCGAGGAGCAGGTCGAGATGGCCAAGAAAATCAAGGTGGAAGAGGCCGAGAAGAAGGCCGCTACCCTTAACGAGCAGCAGATTCAGCAGATTGCCAATGGCCGTCTGAACAAGTTCTTCAAAGAGAACACTCTGGTCGAACAGGAGTACATCATGGAGAACAAGATGACCGTCCGCCAGTTCCTCGCCAGCGCCGACAAGGAGCTTGCCTGCACTGGTTTCAAACGCCTCGAACTGGGTGCCTAAGACTCAAATACCACTCAATACAGAAAAAAACGGCCGCGACTATCGTGGCCGTTTTTTTGTATGGCGTTAAACCTAACTGGATTATTGGGCTATTCGGCATGTATGCCGGAGCTGCCGCTGGTGCTGCAATTGACCACGGGGCTGCAGCCGGAAGGTATACGGTAGTAAAGGTCGCTGGAGCCGGAGAGAGATACCGTAAGGTTCTCGCAGCAGGAGATGTAGGCTTTGCTGGAGCCGCTAACGGTTCCTGTCACAGCACGACACTGAAGCCCGTAGGCATTGAGTTTGCTGGAGCCAGAAATAGACATATCCATCTGACCGCTGCAACTGCCGGAACTCGAAGCCCTCGAAGAGCCACTAATTTCGAAATCTATATTGTCGGCATCGACATTGCCCTCAAAGTCGGAGGAGCCGGAGAGGTCTATACTCACCTCCGTGGCTAAGATATTGCCATAGAAATCGGAAGCGCCGGAAATGTCCAATTCCACCTCTTCGCCCTGCAAATCGCCACGGAAACTAGAGGCTCCATGGAGCTCCACATCGCACAACTGGGCGTTGCGGGGAAGCAATACCTTGTTGGTAGAGCCATGAAACCAATTAAAAAGGCCTGACTCAAATCCAATTTTCAGGGTGCCGTTTTCCACCTTGACTATGACATTTTTGTGTTCATTCTCTCTCACGGTGACGATGGCTTCGGTAACAGTGTCACACACCACAACTTCAAAGGCATCGTGGACTTCCAAATCGGTATAAGCATCGTTGACAGGATAGTTTGCCGTGAGCAGACCGGAATTCTTATCACACGCTGCACACACGGCACAGAGAAGTGGCAAAATGAGGCAGACGCTAATAGTTGAGACATGATTTTTACGTGCTTTTTTCATAATGGCGGTTTTGGGGGTTACACTTTTATAATCTTATAGAAATGCAAAGGTACAAATAAAAAACCATATATGAGAAAAATATTGTACCTTTGCACTCCAAAATATGTCGAAGAAACAGAAATACTACGTTGTGTGGCAGGGGAATAGCCCTGGTATCTATGACACCTGGGAGGAGTGCAAGAAGCAGGTCGTAGGCGTGTCGGCAGCCCAATACAAGTCGTTTGAAAGCCGCCAGGAGGCCGAAGCGGCCTTTCAGCGCCCCTACGACGAGGTGAAAGGGCACAAGACCGTGCGCGAGGGCAAGGAGAGCATCGTGGGTGTGGACGAAAACGGCATGACCTTTGTGCGCGAAGGGGCCGTGGACGGACCCGTGCTGGACAGCCTGGCTGTAGACGCAGCCTGCAGCGGTAACCCCGGCGTGATGGAATACCAAGGGGTGTACGTGGCCACCCGACAGCAGATTTTCCATTACAAAGCCCCAGTGGGCACGAACAACATAGGCGAGTTTCTGGCTATTGTGCATGGGCTTTCCTACCTGAAGAAGCATCGGCTGAACCAAATCATCTACAGCGACTCGCGCATTGCTATCAACTGGGTGAAACATAAGGAGTGCCGCAGCAAACTGTCCCTCACCGCACAGACGGCCGAGCTATGGAACTACATCCGCCGCGCCGAAGCCTGGCTGCAAAGCAACAGCTACACCACCGAAATACGCAAGTGGGACACCGACCGTTGGGGCGAGATACCCGCCGACTTTGGCCGCAAATAAACACACTGGAATTATGAATTTAGAAGCAATACTTACCATTCTCATCACCATCGCGCAGATTGCCACGGTCTATCTGGCCGCCCGCGGCAACCGCTGGACGTGGATTTTCAGCATCGTCACAGGCCTCATCTTGTGCTATAATTTCTTCACCGATAAGCACTTTATGAGTTTTGCCTTTCAGGTATATAGTCTCTTAGCCTCCATCGGGGGCGTGTTTATCTGGAAAAAGAAGGAGGAGGACAACCGCCGCACTATCTGCTGGGGCAATCCGCTGTGGCCGCTTTTGGCCGTGGTGGGCATAGCCGCCGCCACCCTGTTTATCGACACACGGCTGCTGCACTCCAACCTGCCCGTGCTCGATTGCGCCATCTTTGCCCTGCAGGCCGTCGCCACCTTCCTCATGGTGCGCAAGGACATCAACGCCTGGCTTTGCTACCTTATCTGCGACGCTATCTATATTCCGTTGGGAATCATGGGCGGCAGCTACAAGTGGCTGGTCATCAGTGCCTGTTTTCTCATCACGGCCACATACGGTTTCATCACTTTTGTAAAAGCCTGGAAGGCAGCTAAGAAAGCCTCCGCCGATGCCTAACACCACCCACATGCGCATACCCTCCAACCGGGTGCGAGATATTGAGCGGTACCTCATGACCGAGCTTGGCGGCCTCTACCCCGAAGGGGAGCTGCGTATGTTCGTCCGCCTGCTCTTCGAGGCCTTCTTGGGGTGGGACACGCCCCAGCTGTTGCTGCACCGCGAGAATACTGTCAACCAGTCCGACCTGCTCCGTTTTCACTGGGCAGTGGAGGACCTGAGGCGTTTCCGCCCAATACAGCATATCGCCGGGTACACCCACTTTTGCGACTGCCGCATTGAGGTGTCGCCCGATGTGCTTATTCCTCGTCCCGAGACAGAAGAGATTGTGCAGCAGGCCATCCGTCGGCTGGAGGGCACACTTCGCGAAGAGGCCAATCTGCTGGACTTATGCACTGGCAGCGGCTGCATTGCGATTGCACTGGCCAAGCGCTTTCCGCGCGCCAATGTCTGCGCCGTGGACATTTCTACAAAGGCCGTCGCTATGGCAGAACGAAACGCCCGGCAGAACGCCGCGACGGTTAGTTTCATTCAGGCCGACATACTGAAGCCGATGCCAGCCCTCCCCCACTCCGCTTTCGACCTCATCATAAGCAATCCGCCCTACGTTCAGGAGCAGGAACGGCAGCAGATGGAGCGCAACGTGCTGGACTTTGAGCCCCCCGTAGCCCTCTTTGTGCCCGACGACGACCCGCTGCGCTTCTACCGCTCCATTGGACAGTATGCGGCCACACACCTCGCCCCCACAGGACTCCTCATTCTAGAAATAAACGAGCACTTCGGCCCTGAAACCTGCCAGCTGCTACAGCAGCAGGGATTCGAAACCCAGCTACAACAAGACTTCCGCGGGAAGGACCGAAGCATCATAGCAATACGCAATAAGAAGTGATTACCCCCATACATATCATCGGCATACTCCTCACCGTAGGGATGTTGCTCATAGTGAGCATTTTTTCTGGACGAAAAGTTAAAGACGCCAAGACTTTCACCACCGGCGGCCATGCGGGCAGCTGGATGGTCTGCGGAGCCATCTTGGGCACCCTTGTGGGCGGCCAGTCTACCATAGGCACTGCGCAACTGGCCTTCTCCTTTGGCATATCGGCCTGGTGGTTCACCATCGGGGCTGCCCTCGGGGCGTTGGTGCTCGCGCTGGTCTATGCCGGCCCCATCCGCCGCAGCGGTTGCACTACCCTGTTGGAAATCGTCGCTAAGGAATATGGCCGCAAGGCCGAGACCATCGGTTCCACCCTTTTCCTTATCGGCATATTTATCAGCATCATGGCCCAGGTGCTCTCCTCCTCCGCCATGGTTACTAGCCTTTTCCATATTCCCCTCACCTGGGCAGCCGTCATCAGCGGCGTACTCATCATGCTTTTCGTCCTCTTCGGCGGCATACAAAGTGCCGGGGCGGGCGGCATTGTCAAGTTGGTGTTGCTTTATATCAGCTGCATTGCCGCCGGCATTATGGTATGGCACCTGGGCAAGGGGCTCGCGGGAATCAATCACGATATAGAGAGCCTCTATGCCAGCACCCAACTGCGACAATTGAACGGCCTCACCGATATCGAGAGCATTCATCACCGCTATGGCAGCATGGTGGCCCGCGGGCCGCTGAAAGACATCGGCGGCTGCCTGTCGCTGATGCTCGGCGTGGTCACCACCCAGACCTACGCACAAGGCATCTGGTCCGGTGCCACCACCGCCAAAGCCCGCCGTGGCGGACTTTACTGCGCATTCCTCATCCCCCTCATCGGGGCGGCATGCACTTTAGTGGGCATGTATATGCGTGGACACTACGTCACCGCGGCCGAACTTTCGGCCCTGCAGGCTGCGGGCGAAACCCTCCCCGAAGGCATCGGGGTAATACAGACCTCGTTGGAGGCCTTCCCTGCATTCGTCCTGGGGCATTTGCCAGCATGGCTGGGCGGCATTGCCTTGGGAGCCATGCTGGTCAACATCATGGGCTGTGGCAGCGGTCTGGTGCTGGGTGCCTCGACCATACTGGTGCGCGACGTTTATGGTAACCTGGCCGCCAAACTGGGCAAGGCCAAACCCGCCAACTCGCAACTGGCGCAAACCCGACTGACCATTGCAGGACTGCTGGCCTTGGCGGTCATCATCGCCCTCTCGGTCAAAGGCACCTTCATTAACGACCTCGGATTCCTCTCGCTCGGTCTGCGCGCCGTTGCCCTGCTGTTCCCACTCAGTTTCGCCCTCTTCCTGCCCGGACGTTTCAGTTCCCGCGCCGTCGGTCCGGCCATGGTTGCGGGAACCGGCGTTATGCTTTTGGCCAAATCGCTCAGCCTGCCCGCCGACCCCGTATACTACGGCCTCGCAGCCAGCCTTTTGCTTATGCTCGCACTCCGACGCCCCACCCAGCGGGTTTCCTGAACACTATTCCTCTCGACGAAACAGGTGGTTCAACTCGGCGTTGGTCAAGTTGCCAATCCAGTCCCTAGATTGATCCCACTCCATCGATAAGCCATTTACATTTGAACCACAGATAATTAAATATTATTTGCATTTTTTATTTTCCCAATCAAAATTAAGTATGGATTATATACATATTATCAACAGCTTACACGATTATGTGAAATACATTATGCAAATTGCATAATTCTATTTACATAATGTCGAAAATAATTTGTATCTTTGCAGCCGGAAACTATAAAGTATAATATCATGGAGGATAATCCTTTTGTAGTGTCTGGGCATATACGGCCTGAGTATTTCTGCGACCGCAAGGCTGAGTCGGAACGGATGATTAAATTGCTAACCAACGGGAACAATGTGGTATTAAAATCAGACCGGCGCATGGGCAAAACCGGACTGATTCAGTATTGTTTTGACCAACCAGTGTTGCACGATAATTACTACACGTTTTTTGTAGACATCCTTCACACCACCTGTTTACAAGAGTTTGTGCACGAACTGGGGCGTACAGTGTATGAACAGGCTGTACCCCGTGGTAAAAAGGTGGTTCAGCGTTTTGTCAAGGCGCTGCACAGCATTGCGGGAAAGATGGGGTTTGACGCCAACACAGGGCTGCCAACCTTCACCGTGGGCCTTGGAGATATAGAACGACCAGAATATACGCTGGAAGAGATTTTCGGCTATCTGCAGCAGGCGGAAAAGCCCTGTATCGTTGCCATTGATGAGTTCCAACAAGTGACTAAATATCCAGAGAAAAACATTGAGGCCTTGCTCAGAGGCCATATACAGCAGATAGACAATTGCCGTTTTGTATTCGCTGGCAGCGAACGCCACATGCTAGAGCAAATGTTTGACAGCCGAAACCACCCCTTCTACAAAAGTGCCGACAACATGGATTTGGTGGCAATAGACCGAGGAGTGTATGTCAACTTCATGTGCCAGCAATTCGAACAAAAGGGGAGAACGCTGGAAGCCGAAGCTGCCGAAGGGGTGTATGACCTATTCGAGGGGCATACCTATTATGTGCAAAAAACGATGAACGAGTCATTTGCCGACACCCCTACGGGAGGAATTTGCAATGGAGGAACCGTCAAGAAGGCCATAAGCAATATCCTTGCCGCAAACGACTACTTTTTTCGGGAGCAACTGTCACGGATGACCATTGCAAAGAAAATGTTGCTATATGCCATTGCCGCTGAGGGAACTGCCTCACAAATAACATCGGCCAACTTTCTCAAGAAACACTGCCTTGCCTCTGCCAGCGCAGTACAATCGGCCATGAAAAAATTAACAGCCGAAGGTCTCGTGACCCAGGAAGAAAAGAAATACCGCGTGAGCGACCGTTTCTTCGCACTATGGATTAGAAAGATGCAGGCATGAAAGAGAGGCAGACATGGTTTTGAAAAAGGGGACGAACGCATTCATGCGGAGTGTCAATTTTTACGAATCGGCGCTCCCACATGCTGCCAAATGAGTGATAAGCAATATTTTTCTTGCTATGTTGAAAAAAATGTGTATCTTTGCAGCGATTAATGAGGGGACGGAAGTTCCCTTTTTTATTGCTTATGATAGACAAAGTCAAGGTTTTAGACATTATTAAGGATGCGCTGGAAGGCAGCGATAAATTCCTCGTGAACATGAAAATCACCCCCGATAACCGCATTTTTGTGGACATCGACGGTGACAACGGCATCAATATTGACGACTGCATAGAACTGAGCCGCACTATTGAGAACCAACTCAATCGAAACGAAGAGGATTTCGAACTCAACGTAAGTTCCTCCGGTGCCGACGCTCCGCTGAAGATGCCCCGGCAGTATCGTCGCCACATAGGGCGCGACCTGTCAGTGGAAACCTTCGAGGGCAAGAGCTACGAGGGCTCCCTCACCGACTGCGACGACCAGCAATTCACCATCCTTATCAAAGGCACCAAGAAGATTCCGCCCCAAGTGCTCACCTTCAACTATGCCGACGTAAGAGCCGCAAAGGTGGTATTGAAATTCTGAGTGGAGCAGCAACCGTCCGTCATTTAGGATTCAACAATTCAAAAGAAAATAATATTTTTAGTTCCAAATACAAGTCAAATGAAGACGTTAGACCTGATAGATTCTTTTTCTGAATTTAAAGAATTTAAGAACATTGACCGCGAGACATTAATGCATATTCTGGAAGAGGTGTTCCGCACTGCTTTGGCCAAGCGCTACGGCACGGAAGACAACTTCGACATTATTGTCAACATCGACAAGGGCGACTTGGAAATATTCCGCAACCGCACCATTGTCGAAGACGGCCAAGTGACTGACGAGAACACTGAGATTGCCTACAGCGAAGCCATCAAGATTGAATCCGACTTTGAGGTTGGAGAAGAATGCTCGGAACCTATCTACCTGTCCGAATTCGGTCGCCGCGAAATTCTGGCCATCCGCCAGAACCTTTCCAGCAAAATTCAGGACTACGAAAAGTCCCTCATCTTCCAGAAATACAAAGAGAAAGTAGGCGAAGTGATTGTCGGCGAGGTCTATCAGCCTTGGAACAAAGAAATCCTCATTCTGGACGAAGAAAAGATAGAACTGGTGCTGCCCAAGAGCGAGCAGATTCCCTCTGACCGTTTCCGCAAAGGCGACACCGTTCGCGCCGTGGTGCTGAAGGTAGAGATGCGGAACAACAACCCCGTCATCGTTCTCAGCCGCACCTCCCCCATCTTCCTAGAGCGACTGCTCGAAGCCGAAGTGCCCGAAATTTACGACGGCCTCATCACCATCAAAAACATCGTGCGCATCCCCGGCGAGCGCGCCAAGATTGCGGTGGAGAGCTACGACGACCGCATCGACCCCGTCGGCTCCTGCGTAGGTGTCAAAGGCGCCCGCATCCATGGCATCGTGCGCGAGCTGCGCAACGAAAATATCGACGTCATCAACTATACCCCCCGTCTGGACATCATGGTGCAGCGCGCTTTGGCTCCCGCCAAGGTTTCCTCGCTTAAGGTAGACGAGGAGAACAAGAAAATCGAAGTCTTCATGGAGCCCGAACAGGTGAGCCTGGCCATCGGTAAGGGCGGCTGCAACATCAAACTTGCCAGCAAACTCGTGGGCTACGACATCGACGTATACCGCACTGGCGACGAAGACAGCGACGACGTCGAACTGAAAGAATTTGCCGACGACATCGACCAGTGGATTATCGACGTCCTTACGGGCATCGGGTGCGACACTGCCAAGAGTGTGCTCGCCCTGAGCAAAGAAGAACTCCTCAAACGCACCGACCTGGAAGAGGAAACCATCGACAACGTCATCAGCATTCTTAAGGCAGAATTCGAAGACGACGAAGTCGAACCCAAGCAAGAAGAATAGAACGAATAGGGCAACTGCAGAAATCCCGTCCAGTCGAGAATAGCGACCGACGAAACCAACAATTTCTGTCAAAAAAGAAGAGAAAAAGCCCCCCAATATTGTTGAACCATTTAAAAAGGAGTGTAAAATGGCAGAAGAAAAAAAAGGAATTAGACTAAAAAAAGCAGCCACCGAACTGAATGTCGGCATTTCCACCTTGGTGGAATTCCTAGCCAAGAAAGGCCATCAGGTAGAACTCAACCCCAACGCCCGCCTCACCGACGAGCAGTATGGGCTAGTGGAAGCTGCTTTCCAGGGCGAACGTGCCGTAAAAGAACAGGCCGATAAGATCGAAATCACGCCCAGCGGCAACAATGTCGTCATCGAGGCCGGTCCCGATGAAAGCAATGATGAGAGCGAAGAGGTCATCATCAAGAATTACAACACCTCTAATATCGACATGAAGGGAAGCAAGCCCGCCGAACCTGCCGTCACTCCCGACGAGCCCGAAGCACCCGACCCTGTCGAGGCTCCTGCACCCGAAGAGCAACCCGTAGAGGCCCCCTCGCCAGCCCCCGTCTTGGAGCCAGAGCCCGCTCCTGTAGCAGCCGAAGAGCCTCAAGCCGAAGTAGAAGCACCCGCAGAACCCACACCTGCCGAGCCTGCCCCCGAGGAGCCTAAACCCGCCTTCGAACCCACCCAGGTAGGCGACCTACGCATCATCAACAAGATAGACCTCGACGCCATCAACACCAAGGTGCGTCCCGACAAAAAGAAGAAAAATAAAGAAAAGAAAGCCGTCGACGCCAAGGAGCAGAAGAAAAAAACCGACGCCAAGGCAGAAAAGCCCCAGCCCACCGAGCCCAAGGCCAAACCGGCACCCGAGAAGGTCAAGCCCGCCGAACCCGTGGAAGAGAAGCCGGCCGAAAAGCCCGCCCCACCAGCCAAGCCCGAACCCGAATTCATCGAGACCCAATATCAGAAATTAGAAGGAACCAAGCTTGTCGGCAAAATCGACCTGAGCCAATTTGAAAAGCCCAAGCCCTCTGCTTCCGAAAAGAAGAAGCGCAAACGCATCAAGAATAAAGCCGTCAAAGTAGGCGACAACAACGGCCAGACCGAAAGCGCGGCTGCAGCCGCCTCCAACAACGGTGGCAACAACAAAGGCGGCAACGCCCAGAAAGCCAACCGCGGCAACGACGCCAAGAGCGAGAAAAACGCCGACAAAGCCAGCAGCAAAGGCAACAAGAAAAAGGCCGAAAAGAAAGCCCAAAAGGTAGAAATCGACGACAACGAAATCGAGAAGCAGATTCGCGACACATTGGCCCGTCTGAGCCCCATGGGCAAGTCCAAGACCTCCAAACACAACCGCGAGAAACGTCAGAAGGTGCAGCAGCGCATCGAAGAGGAGCACATGAGCGAAATGGAAAGCCAGAAGACGTTGCGGGTGACCGAATTTGTCACCGCCAACGAACTGGCCACCATGATGAACGTGCCTGTCACCCAAATCATCAGCACCTGCATGCAGGTAGGCATCTTCGTCAGCATCAACCAGCGTCTCGATGCCGAAACCATCAAGCTCATCGCCGACGAATTCGGCTTCGAAATCAGCTTTGCCAGTGCCGACGTTATCGACGAACTGAACAAAATAGAAGAGGAAGACCGTCCCGAAGACCTCATCACCCGCAACCCCATCGTCACCGTCATGGGCCATGTGGACCACGGTAAGACCTCACTCCTCGACTATATCCGCAAAACCAACGTCATCGCCGGCGAAGCCGGTGGCATCACCCAGCACATCGGTGCTTACGAAGTCACCACTGCCGAAGGCCGCAAAATCACTTTCCTCGACACCCCCGGCCACGAGGCCTTCACCGCCATGCGCGCCCGTGGTGCCAAAGTAACCGACATCGCCATCATCGTCATCGCCGCCGACGACAAGATAATGCCCCAAACCGTCGAGGCCATCAACCACGCCCAGGCCGCCGGTGTGCCCATCATCTTTGCCATCAACAAGATCGACAAACCCGGTGCCGACCCCGACCGCATCAAGACCGAGCTGGCCAACATGAACCTCCTCGTCGAAGAATGGGGCGGTAAATACCAGAGCCAGGACATCAGCGCCAAAAAAGGCATCAACGTAGAGGAGCTTTTAGAGAAAGTCATCCTGCAGGCCGACATCATGGAGCTGAAGGGCAACCCCAACAAGCGCGCCAAGGGCACCGTGCTGGAAAGCTCGCTCGACAAAGGCCGCGGCTATGTGGCCAAACTGCTGGTCGAAAACGGCACCCTCCACAAAGGCGACCCCATCGTGGCCGGAGCCATCAGCGGCCGTGTACGCGCCATGTACAACGAGCGTAACCAAGAAGTCATGGCCGCCGGTCCGTCGCAGCCCGTGCTGCTGCTCGGCCTCACCGGTGCCTGCCAGGCAGGCGACACCTTCAACGTCACCGAGGACGAAAAGGAAGCCAAAGACATTGCCGCCAAACGTACCCAACTGCAGCGCGAGCAAGGACTGCGCACCCAAACCCACCTCACCCTCGACGAGATTGGCCGCCGCATAGCCCTGGGCAACTTCAAAGAGCTGAACATCATCGTCAAAGGCGACGTGGACGGCTCGGTCGAAGCCCTCTCCGACTCACTGCTCAAACTCTCCACCGACGAAGTGCAGGTGAACGTCATCCACAAAGCCGTGGGCCAGATTACCGAAAGCGACATCATGCTGGCCATGTCGTCCGATGCCATCATCATCGGCTTCCAAGTGCGTCCCTCTGTCGGCGCTCGCAAAATGGCCGAAGCCGAACATATCGACATCCGACTCTACAGCATTATCTACGACGCCATCAACGAACTGAAAGACGCTATCGAAGGTATGCTGGCACCCGAAACCCAAGAGAAAATCGTTGCCAACCTCGAAATCCGCGAGACCTTCAAAATCAGCAAAGTGGGCACCATCGCAGGCTGCATGTGCCTCGACGGCAAAATCACCCGCCAGCACAACGTGCGCATCATCCGCGACGGCATCGTGGTCTACACCGGCAAACTGGCCTCCCTCAAGCGATTCAAAGACGACGTCAAAGAAGTCTTCAGCGGTCAGGACTGCGGCCTGAGCATCGAAAACTTCAACGACATCAAAGTCGGCGACATCGTCGAAGCCTACGAAATTATCGAAATCAAGCGTAAGCTCTAAGATAACAGCGGAGCTTCTCCGCCAGCGCTCTGATAGTTCAATGGATAGAATAACTCTCTCCTAAAGAGTAGATCCGGGTTCGATTCCCGGTCGGAGTACAAAAGACAGTCTGCAAAGGCTGTCTTTTTTTTGCCCAATCAAAATAAAAATGTATATTTGCAAATGAATGGCAACACTATCTCATTTAGGGTTCCCATTATACAATATTCTGAAAAACAACAAGGTAATAAACTTCACACCTATGGACTTAACGAACATCAACACAATCGTAACAACTATTAGCATCATAATTGGTGTTCCTGCATTCATACTTTTAATTCGGAAATTCTTTCCCAACAACTTAAAATGGAGGAAAAAATATATAACAGACCACCTCTCAGAGGACTTTAACCACTATCGAAACAATCCGGTCTATATCCAACCCTACATTACAACCACAAAGCCTCACGCGGAGCATGAACCTGCCAAAGCCGAATTAAAGGACGCAAGGCTCCTGCAAGACTACTTCATAAACAACGTATTCCTAAGGGAATCAACGGAGCCCAAACTATTTTGCATCCTAGGCGACACCGGCACTGGCAAAACTGCCGCACTGGTCCGCCTCTTCATCGATTACATCAACGCACATACCGAGCGAGATTTACCCTACCAAATCAGACTTGTATCCCTCAGCAGAAATCACCCTTTTCAAGAAATTGAGAAGATAGAGCAAAAGGACAAATGCATCCTCCTACTCGATGCCCTCGACGAGAACAGCGAAGCCAAAGACCCCACAAAGTACGCACAGTTCATGCGTAAGATTGAGGGATATTGTGATGCCTTTGCCCGTGTTGTCATCACCTGCCGACCGCAATTCTTCCACGACGAGCAATCCGAGCCAGGGCAGACCCGAGTCCGATGGAACGGCAAATGGCTCGAATTCAAAAAAATCTATTTAGCCCCCTTCAACGACAACCAGGTGCAACAATTTTTAGATGAAAATATCACATTCCGTTTCAACGATAAACTTCGCCAAAAGGCAGAAGATATCGTAAAGATGCAGCCTCTCATTGCCATCCGGCCACTGGTGCTAACTTTCATTGATGACATTGCAAGATCCGACAGAGAGGTGAACAATACCCTCGACGTCTTCGACATAATTATAGAGAAGTGGATAAACCGCGATGTGGAAAACATATCACCCGAAGACATTGACAAAAGGACCGACCAGTGGTGGAACACGCTTTCTACCGTGGCCAGCTATATGTACTCACGCCAAAGCCTAAACATATCCTTCCAAGAACTGAAAGACCTAGTCAGCAATTCCAATCTTACTGAGGAAGACAAGCCGCACTTCACCCAACGCGCCATGCTCACCCGCTCCGGCAACGAGTACCATTTTTCGCACAAATCCTTCTACGAATACTTCATGGCCTACCGCTTCTTCCTCCACTCTGAAGAAATCGGCAATCTCTACTCCATGGACTTTGCGCTGCAAATCTACGGCGACCTCTTCTCCGCTTGGAAAGAAAAACGACAACCCCGCTTTGCCGACATACAAAACCTGAACACCTATCAAGTAGCCGCATCGCTTCTCACCATCGGAAAAAGTTTACAAGACCTCTATCATTTCAACGAAGCCAAAAAAAAGTTCCATACTGCCCTTACCCTCTTTAAACTTCGCGACAAAGAATCCCCGAACAAATATATAGACGATGTTGCCACAACGCTGAACAACTTGGCCATCCTCCACAGCGACACCAACCGATATGACGATGCCGAAAGAGAATACCAAGAAGCATTGGACATCTGCCGACAACTGGCCGAAACGAACCCCGATGCATTTCTGCCCAATGTGGCCACTACGCTGAACAACTTGGCCGCCCTCCACAGCGACACCAACCGCCATGACGATGCCGAAAAAGAATTCCAAGAAGCACTGGTCATCCGCCGACAACTGGCCGAAAAGAACCCCGATGCTTTTCTGCCCGATGTGGCCGATACGCTGAACAACTTGGCCATCCTCCACAGAGTTACCAACCGCTATGACGAGGCCGAAAAAGAATACCAAGAGGCCTTGGCCATCCATCGACAACTGGCCGAAAAGAACCCCGACGCATTTCTGCCCGATGTGGCCATGACACTGAACAACTTGGCCAACCTCCACAGCGACACCAACCGCCATGACGAAGCCGAAAAAGAATTCCAAGAAGCA